>JBOHTW010000268.1:0-2478 GCA_050733835.1 Vulcanimicrobiaceae bacterium
GGACGATAGTGGATCGGCATCAGCGATCTTTTCCTGGCTTCACCTTGAGCGTTGGACGCTACTCGACTTTCTATAGTATCGGCTGACCTCCGCGGTACGCATTCGCGCGCGGTGGTCCGAACGCGCAAGGGTTAGGGTATCAGGAGAGTCAAATGCATCGTGCAGTAGTTGCTCTGATCTTGGGTCGGTTCCGTGGAGGGGTGATCGTTTGACACTACGCCGTTTCGCTCATGCGGCGCTCGTAGTTGTTGGGTGAGAGATAGCCGAGGGCAGAGTGACGGCGATGCGGATTGTACCAGCCCTCGATGAACTCGAAGACTGCGAGCGATGCTTCACGTTGCGTCTTGAAGCGACGCTGCACGAGGAGCTCGCATTCGAGCGTGTCGGAAGCATTTGGTACCCAGTACCCTTCAGCCCGCTTCAAGGAATTCATTCGGCATGCGGATCTGCCCCACGTCAGCTTCCACGGTTTGCGGCACCCGTTTGCTCGCATCTCCTCGCCGCTCGCGCTCATCCCATGATCACAAGCGCTAAAACCGCGATCACCCTCGACCCTACTTCCAGTCGCGGCGTATCTCCAAGACGAGCCGCGACGGGTTGCTCGGCGCCTCGATTGGCTGGTCATGAGAGTGAGAGGAGGCGACTCTTGCGAGCGCAATGTGACCAACGCGCCTCCGCCGGAGGCATGGTCTTGGGTTATCGGTCAAGTGCAACCCTGATGAAATAAAAGCTCAAATGGCTCGGAGAGATGGCAGAGCGGTTGAATGCGGCGGTCTTGAAAACCGCTGGACGTGATGAGCGTCTCGTGGGTTCGAATCCCACTCTCTCCTTGAAGACTTGGTTGGCGACGAATCGTCCGAGGATACCGCACCTCGCACTGCGTTTCGATCATCGCGGTGAGTAGGGGCGGCTCGTTCGTGGCGTCGAACCGGCGCGATGAGATGCCACAAGACCCGTGACGGCTGGTCAGCACGTACCTAGCCTGCACGTCGTTCTCACCGTGTTGCGCGCGCACGAAGCGGAACTCAGTACCCGCGGCGTGCACCATGCAGCAGTATTCGGTAGCGTTGCACGAGGTGATGCGATCGCGAGTTCCGACATCGACGTTCTCGTCGAGCTCGATCCGGCAGCGCACGTCAGTCTTTTTGAGCTCATGGGCATCGAACTACGCCTCGCGGATATCTTCGGACGCAAAGTCGACGTCGTGAGCAAGGGGGGGGCTTCGGCCCAAACTGGACGATTCGATCCTCGCCGATGCCGTGAGCGCGTTTTAAGCGATGCGAAGCCTCAGCTCGCGCCTACGAGACGTCGTTCAGTACGGCGAGCGCGCGAAGAATACTGTCCGCGGTCGCCGCCTTGAGGATATGGAATCCGTCGAAATCGATGTGTTGTGTTACCTCGTGCTTATCGTAAGCGAAGCGTCGATCCATGCATTGACGCTCGACGAGACCCTCGTGGAACGGCATCCGGACATACCGTGGCGGGAGATTCGCGCGACTGGATCCCTTGCGACACGGCTATGCGTCGATCGACCACCAAGTCGTCCACGATGTCGTCGAAAAGGGGCATATCGACCAATCGCTCAGGCTGGCGAGAACGGAATTGGAACGACGTGCGCCTGAAGACGTACCGTGCATCGAAATTCGCGCGGTCGATGCGCGGTCAATGGCGATCACGCGTTCGCGGATCGGGTGAAAAGCGGAGCGTTTGCGCGATGACGATCTTGCGAGCATCGGGATGCGCTGGGTTGATCAGCACGTTCGCGTCGACTGTGGTCGGGAGCACGATCGATGGGACGATGATCGCTAATGCGCGTTTTTCGACAATCCACCGGCTCCCGAACTCTCGAGTTGACTCAGGTGCCGGCAGCGCGTTCCAATCGGCGGGCAGAGCGTGTTGCGCCAACGGCTTTTCAGCGTAAGGAAGGTGGATTTGGAGCAACGCGAGTTGGTCGGGTGCGTTACCCCGATCGACGTTGACGAGGAGTTCTAGGAAGGCAAGCGACGGAGTGGTCGAGGCGTAGACGATCGGCGTGCCTCGGAGGTTCCAGCGCCCCGGGAAACGAGAAGCGCCCTCTCCGGCGAGGGCGCTATCGACGAATCGCGCATTGCAAATGCGCCAAACGACTCTCACGAATAGACGCCGTACCGTATTCGGCCGAGCACGTCTTCGACCAGACGTGCCCCGACTTCGGTATCGAGCGACCAGATCGGCTTGTCGCCGCCGAGGGCCTGGTTTTCCGTCTTGAGCCAGCGGGTGGCTCGACCGGCGTTACCGAGCGTGTCGACCGCGAGCGCATATATCCGTGCGATCCGGTAGAGCACGTCGGATTCCGCATGTGAGAGCCGGCGCGTTTTCACGCGCCGCGCGAACGACCGCGCGGGGATGGCCAAGAGCTTGCCCAGCGCGGCATGCGTGAGGCCGAGCGTCGCTTCAATTTCGCCCAGCGCGGACGGGGGGAAGCCCTCGCGAACTTGG
>JBOHTW010000269.1:0-1523 GCA_050733835.1 Vulcanimicrobiaceae bacterium
ATCTAGCACCGTGTCGCCGGCGAACGAAAAGAGCTTGATTAAACGCTCAGCGACCGTGACGGGAAATGGGGCAGGGTGCTCACGTGTGGAGGCTCCCGGCACGTCGGTCCACGGGGAACGAAGCCACCCCTGCATCTCTTCTTTGGTCAACATTGAGAGTGCTTTTTGCACGGGCTCCGGTGAGCGATACTCGCCGCCCTTTCGCATGAAGAGAATGTACTCGATATCGTTCTTGACGACAGCGCCGGGCTGATACGGCTTACCGTAAAATCCGGCGCCGTTCCCTTCCGCTTCGTTCGCGCCATTGGCGATCTTGTTCCATAAAATGGGTGTTAGCGCGTCGAGTTTATTCGCTCGAGCTCGCACCTGGATATCCGCATGAAGTGGTAACACGTAATGGCGGCCGCCCCGTCGGCGAGACACGCAAACGTCCCCAACGACGCAACAAATGCGGCCGCCGGGAACGAGCACGCGGGCGCACTCGCGCCAAACTCTGTCTAGCTCGTCCAAGAAATGTTCGTAGTCCTCGATTTCCGCCATCTGGCCATCTCGGCGCGCATAGGTCTTCAGCGTGAAATAGGGGGGTGACGTCACGACGAGATGGACGCTGGAATCTGCGATCCAGGATAGATTTCTAGCGTCCCCCAGGTGCAAACGATGGTTGGTCTCGTCGTACGGAGTCGGCCACGGATGATTGCGGAAATCACGGTTCGCCTCGCGCAGGTGCGCTAGCGCCTCCGAGCTGTTGTCAGCGATCGCGTACGCGAGATTGAGGGCCATGAGTGTCGTCAGCCTTTCTGCGCCTACCCTCGAGCCCCTACCGGGGGCACCGGGGGTAAAGGTCGAATCATTCGACGCGGTGTTAGTCAGTGAGCTTGCAAAACGGGTGAATCGGAGTCCCGACACGATCAAGCGTTGGGTCGACGACGGGCTCCTGGAGTGCCATCGCGACGATAAGAACCGGCGGCAATTCAGCGAGGCCAGCGTCGATCGGTGCTTTGTCTTGGCCCGGCTGAGTATCGAGGCGCAGCAACAGAATCGCAAGTTGGCCGAGCTCGTCGCGGAAATTCCCGAGCAACTAGCTCTTCTACACCGCTAGCGGTTTTTATTTCCCTGCAGAAATACCTCTAGAAGGTAAAACCGCCAAAGGTTAATAACGAAAAACCTCGATACCGAAAAGACCGCGAAAGGTGGAGCCCGGCATTGGTCATCGCGATCACAAACCAGACGGGTGGGGTCGGCAAAACCACGGTCACATTCAATCTTGGCGCAGCTCTCGCGGCAGAGGGCCATCACGTCGTCATGATCGACGCGGACCCTGCGGCCGGCCTATCGTACGCCGCCGGTTTTCCACTTGCCGAAATCCCGGGTGAGGCGACAACCGCGGCGCTTTTTCGCGGCGAAAAGCCCCCGATGCAGGCCCTCGCGCGGAACCTGCAGCTGATTTTGTCCTCCCCGCCGGCGATGCTCGATCTTGAGCGCGAATGGACGCGGGATCAAGTGCGCATAGAGCGGCCCTGGGT
>JBOHTW010000270.1:0-2812 GCA_050733835.1 Vulcanimicrobiaceae bacterium
GGAAGCATGAAGCCGGATAACGCCGCCGGACTGTTGGCTCAGCCCGAGATTGACGGAGGGCTGATCGGCGGCGCGAGCCTCAATGCCGGCAGCTTCGCGGCGCTGGTGGTGGCGGCGGCGACACGGACCGCCGCCCGATGACGGCCGCCCGCGTGCCGCTGGTCCTCGCAATCCTCGACGGCTGGGGCCACCGTGACGAGACGCGCGGAAACGCCATCGCCGCGGCCAACCTTCCGAACTGGCACCGGTTGCTCGCGCACAATCCGTGGACGTTGCTGGCGGCTAGCGGCGAAGCCGTCGGGTTGCCCAAAGGCATCATGGGCAACAGCGAGGTCGGTCACATCAACATCGGCAGCGGCCGCGTCGTTCCCCAAGGCGTCGTCGTGATCAACGATTCGCTCGCCGACGGCTCGTTCGCGCGCAACCCGACCTTGCAGTCGTGCATCGAACACGTCGCGCGGACCGGCGGAACCGTGCAGCTTCTCGGCCTCCTCTCCGACGGCTGCGTCCACAGTTCGATCGCGCATCTGTTCGCGCTGATCGATGCGGCGGTCGCCGCCGACGTGCCGTTGCGCGTGCATCCGTTTGGCGACGGTCGCGACGTCCCGCCGCAATCGATGCACGGTTACGTCGCCGCGTTAGAGGCCAAACTCGCGGCGGTCGGCCGCGGCGGCGCGATCGCGACGGTGATGGGGCGCTATTTCGCGATGGACCGCGATGGGCGATGGGACCGGACCGAGCGCGCCTACCGCGCACTCGTCGACGGTACGGCCGAACACCGCGCCGAATCGGCCGCGGCGGCGATCGACGCTGCTTACGCCCGCGGCGAAACCGACGAGTTCATCGCGCCGACGATCGTCGGCGAACCGCGCCCGATCGCCGACGGCGATGCGGCCCTCTTCTTCAACTTCCGCCCCGATCGCGCGCGCCAGCTCACCCTCGCGTTCTCGCAACCCGGCTTCGCGCGGTTTCCGGTGCACCGGTTTGCCGACTTCGTGTTTGCAACGATGACAAAGTATGAGGAAGACTTTGCCAACCCCGTGCTGTTTGGGCCGCGCCCGCAGTCGCAGACGTTCGGCGAGGTGGTTGCCGGCGCGGGGCTACGCCAACTGCGGCTCGCCGAGACCGAAAAATACGCGCACGTCACGTACTTCTTCAACGGTGGCCGCGAGGACGTTTTCGATGGCGAGGATCGCAAGCTGATTCCGTCCGACCGAACCGTCGCGACCTACGACCTCGCGCCCCAGATGCGCGCGTCGGAGATCACCGACGCGGCGGTCGCCGATCTGGCGGCCCACAAGCACGACCTCATCGTGATGAACTATGCCAACGCGGACATGGTCGGTCACACCGGTGTGCTCAAAGCGACGATCGCGAGTTGCGAAACGCTCGACGCGGCGCTCGGACGGCTCGAAGCGGCGGTTCTCAAGGCCGGCGGCATCCTCGCGATCACTGCCGACCACGGTAACGCTGAAGACAAGCTCGATTCCGATGGCAAGCCGCTGACCGCCCACACGACCAACCCGGTGCCGTTTGTTCTGATCGCACCCGAGCGCCTCGGCCGCCTAGCCGACGGCGGCGCGCTCGGCGACATCGCACCAACGTTGCTACCGCTGCTCGGCATCGCGGCGCCGAGCGCAATGACCGGCACCAACCTCCTCAGCCGCGAGTGAGCGGCTTACCGGCCATCGTCCGCGGCTTGGATTCCGAGGGCGAGTGCAATTCGACGGCGGAGGCTTGTGAGTTGATCGGTCGTGATCCGCGACGATGTGGCGCGAACGCGCTGCATCGAGACGCTGGTCACATGGTGGGCGAGCGCCCACGAAATCACATCGGCGCCATTTTCCGGAGCTGGATCGATCCGCTCCGCGAACGCCGCATAGGCAAATCCTTCGCTCCGCGTTAGCGGGACGACGAGCATGTTCGGATAGCCGGCCGGGAACAATTCGTCGTCCTCAACGACGACGCTCGGTCGAATCGTGGTGGGCTCGTGCGGCGCGGCACCAGTTCGCCAGTCGACCAAGACGATCGCGCCAGCTCGGGGCCGACTCACGGCAGGTCGCCGATCGGCGTGCCGAGGGTCTCCATTTCGGCCCGGGCGTCGGCGTGGTCCGCCAAAAAGGCGACGACTCGTTCGCCATCCTCCCGAATCTCAACGCGGCGCAAGCGCCTAGCTTCGGCTTCGGCCAGGTCGCGAACCAACGAACTGATCCCCGCCCCGCGCCGACGGGCGGCCGCTTCAAGGGTGGCTCGATCGCGGTCGCCCAGCCTAATCGTGAGCGTGCCCATAAGCATAGTGTACTCCGAATGTAGCTCACGATCAAGTCTTACATAGTCGTGTTGCAATGCCTCAGTCGAGCCGGTACGAGCCGCTGGCATCGACCGAGAGCCGGCGGCCGGAACCGATCGCAATCGAGCGGACGTGGTGGTCCCAGAACGTGAGGACCCGCACGGCGACCGGCTTGAGCTTCGCGAACAGCGCCCGCGCGCGGCGCGAGATCGCAATCGCGTCTTGCGACCACGCCGGATGGTCGGTCGGGAGCCGATGGCCGAGCTCGCCGTCGACGTCGATCCCGACATTCTGCAGCGGTAGCGCCGCGAGCCGCCCCGGATCGAGCGCCGGCGGCAGCAACCCGGCCGGCTCGACGTCGATCTGCGCGCTCATCGCGCCAGCGGAGCGCGCCGCAGCCGGGCAAGCGCGCTCAGGTGCAACTGCGAGACGCGCTGCGGCGAGATTTGGAGCCGGCGACTGATCGCGTTCAGCGACAACTCGTCGTCGTAGTGCAGCGCCAAAATGCGCCGCTGGCGCTCG
>JBOHTW010000271.1:0-1760 GCA_050733835.1 Vulcanimicrobiaceae bacterium
CGTTAGCCAGATGGATTACGTATCGCCGCCGCTGTTCGTCAAAGCGCTGATCGCCGCCGGGCTCGGCGCGCTCCTCGGGCTCGCGGTCGCACCGAGCGCCGCCTAGGAGCCTGTAGGGTTTTGGGTACAAGAATCTGCTATAATTGAGCCGTGAGCGATCATTTTCGGCCTCTCGATCGGGATACGTTGTTCTTGTTGCCGCCGAGCGTTCAGGATTGGTTGCCGGAGAATCACCTGGCGCGTTTTGTCGCCGAGATTGTGGCAAAGCTCGAGCTGAGTTCGTTGCGTGCGAAGTACGCGGGACGTGGCTTGGAAGCCTATCAGCCGGAGATGATGGTCGGCCTGCTCTTTTACGGTTACGCGACTGGGATATTCTCCTCGCGCAAGCTCGAACGGGCCACCTACGATTCGGTGGCCTTTCGCTTTATCGCAGCCAATCAGCACCCCGAGCATGACACGATCGCCACCTTCCGCCGTCGCTTCTTGCCCGAAGTGGCGGCCTGCTTTCGGCAGATTCTGCTGGTCGCGGCTGAGAGTGGGATGCTCAAGGTCGGGCGGGTTAGCATCGATGGGACGAAAGTGAAGGCCAACGCCTCCAAGCATCACGCGCTGAGCTACGAGCATGCGACCAAGCTGGAACGGCGGATCAAGAACGAGATTGAGCGGTTGCTGCGGATGGCCGAGAAGGCCGACCAGGCCGAGGTGCCCGACGGCATGGACATTCCCCAAGAGTTGGCGCGCCGCGAGACGCGCCTGCAAGCGATCGCTGAGGCCAAGGAACGAATCCGAGCACGCGAGCAGCAGCGCGTCGCCGCCGAACAGGCTGCCCACGGTCAGCAAATGGCCGCGCAGGCTGCGCGCGAGCGCGCGACTGGAAAGAAGAGCGGCCGCAAGCCCAAAGGGCCATCGCGGGCCATGAATCCGAAAGCACAGGTGAATCTTACCGACGAGGAATCGCGGATCATGCCCAGCGCCGATGGGTTTGTGCAGGCCTACAATGCTCAGGGCTCCGTCGATTGCGAATCGCGCCTGCTGGTCGATACGGAGGTTAGCCAGAGCACCACGGATCAGGCGCTGCTCGAACCGACCGTCGCTCGCCTCAGGGCCTTGCCCCAAGAACTTGGGAGCGCCGATGAGCTGCTGGCCGACGCCGGCTATTACAGCGCCGACAACGTTGCCGCATGTGAACGACACGGCATCATGCCGTACATCAGCGTCGCTCGGGAGCATCATGCCGGCGGCCTCGACCGATTCCGCGAGCCTCCGCCGCTGTCTGCGGGCGCGACGGTTCGAGAACAGATGAGCCACCGACTGCGAACGAAAGCCGGACGGGCGATCTACGGGCAACGCAAGAGTACCATCGAACCTACGATCGGCATCGTGAAGAGCGTCATGGGATTTCGGCAGTTCTCACTGCGCGGCCACGAAAACGTTCGCGGCGAGTGGCAACTGGTCGGCGCCTCTTACAACCTGAAGCGGATGCATACCCTGACCACGAAGGCGGTGAAGGCAGGATGAGGCCATCGACACGTTTGCCGCGCACTCGATTGGCGGTGGCACCGGCAAATCTCCACTCTCGCAGCATCGGCCCGCCCTCTATTGTCTCTTCCGCCAGCTCAAACCCGACAGGCTCCTAGGGGTCAACGTCATCGGCTGGACCCGCTACCGTATCAACCGGGCGAAACGGCGCCGACCCTGAAGCGGGTCGTGCAGTTTTCGCTCCCGGTCGAGTAGCGCTTTCAGCCCGCCGCCCTCGCGCT
>JBOHTW010000272.1:0-2042 GCA_050733835.1 Vulcanimicrobiaceae bacterium
GCGGCTGCAAGCACGACCGCCGGATCGAAGCGCCATCCGTGAAACAGCCCATCCATCGTTGCTGCATCGGCGAGAACGGCGCACGACTCCTGCGGCGGCGCGTGCGCGCTGCCCGCTTAAGGCAGTCGCCCAGCGGGTATATCGAAGCGAACACACACGAGCGGCCGAGGTGACTGATTTCATTTCCAATCTGTTCTTTGGAACGCTCGCGGGCGCGGCCGGTGCGCAAGTTCGCCGAACTCGCGGCTGCACCGAGCTGGCAACGGCGCTCGGTCAGACCGACCCTTTGAAATGGCCGCTAGCGGCGTGGCTTTCCGACATCGGCCCGCGGTGCGTCTACGGCTGGGTCACTTGCATCACGCACGATGGCCTCACGGCCGGCCGATAGAAGCCGAGCGCCGTGATCGCCGTTATTCGACGGACCGCAACGGAATGGTCCGAGCATAACGGCTGGATATTTGCCGCCGCGATGGCCGCCTTTGCCGGTTTGGCGTTGGCGCCGATCGTCCTCATTGCGGTGCGGGTCGCCGGTACATTTGGACACGAACGTTCGATGCTCGCGGTTCTGGGAAAGGCGCTTGGCCTGGTTATCGGCGCGCAACAGGCGCACTCCGTCGACGCGACCGTCCGCGCGAGCAACACGGGCGACCACGGCGCCTTTCCGATCATCCTCGCGGCGATCATAGCAATCTCGGCGGGTTCGCGGTTCGTCAATGCACTCCAAAAGGCGCTCCAGACGATGTGGGGGACGACGCAGACCGGCAACCGCCCGAACCTGCTCGTGACCGTTCGGGACATCCTCATCTCCGGAACCGCCGCAACCCTCGCTCTCACCGGGTTGCTGGGTCTGCTGGTCGCGGGTTCGATGTTATTCGCCGCCGCCAGCAACGCGTCGCCGGGGATTTTCGGGGCACCGCTCGTTCGCGTCGGGATCGCGATCGGCGCCGCGGTCGCGCTCGTGCCGCTGTTCGCGGCCCTCTTCAAGTGGCTGTCCCATACGCCGGTGGCATGGAGCGACGTCTGGGTCGGAGCGACGGCTACCGCGCTCCTGTTCGCAGGCGGTCAGGTTGTCATTGGAGCCTATCTCGCGCTCCGCCACGTCCAGTCGATGTACGGCAGCGCGTCGGCGATCGTCGTGCTGCTGCTCTGGCTTTACTATTCCGCCTATACGTTCTTGGTTGGCGCCGAGTTCGCGCAGGTGTACAGCCGCAGTTGCGGTTCGCTGGCGAGCAAACAGGCGTAGCGCCTACGCCGTCGCCTGTTCGCCGCCGAACGCGAACGAACCCGTCTTGGACCGCACACGCCGCCGCTTATCCTCGTACATCGCGCGGTCCGCGTCGCGGCAGACCTGGTGAATATCCTTGAGCGCGTCGTGCTGGGCGAAACCGATCGCCGCTGAAACGTGGGCGCCGGCCAGCGCCCCGCGCAACCGTTTGGTCATCGTCCGCGCGGTCATCTGATCGGCATCGACCGCGAGGATGCCGAACTCGTCGCCACCGATCCGCGCGACAGCGTCGGCTTCCCGCGCCGTACCGCGCAAGGCGGTGGCGGTCCGTCGCAATAGCTCGTCGCCGGCCGCATGCCCGGTGGAGTCATTTATCTCTTTGAGACCGTCGAGGTCGATGAAGATCACGGCGGAGCAGCCGCCGTGTAACGCGACTCGGCTTGCTTCCAAACTGATTTGCCGATCCCAACCGCGCCGGTTGAACAAGCCGGTGAGCGGGTCGGTCAAAGCCGCCTGCTCGGCCTGCTCGGCTCGGCGCTCGACGGCAAGAAACCGATGGTCTCGCTCCAGAATCGTGTTGAGAAACCGAACCCCGGCACGGATCAGCACCGCGTGCCGTTCGATGTCGTTCGGCCGGATGGTCGGCGCCGTTCCACAGACGACGCCGACGGGTTGCTCACCGAGCACCAACAACGATCCAACGAACGCAACGGCGACGCCGGCGTCCGACGGCGCGAGCACGGCGCCGATCCGCAGTGCCTGCACACTGCCGCTCGCGATCGGCTTTCGACCGGCGAGGATCGAGCTGTACAGGGAT
>JBOHTW010000273.1:0-2488 GCA_050733835.1 Vulcanimicrobiaceae bacterium
TACGGCGGCCCGCGTACCGCATCTTCAGCGAGCCCAGCGTCGATCCACGACTGATCCGTGCGACTCTGATCTTGAGCGCGCCGCAATTCGTCTTCCTCGTCTTGATGGTCGTTCCCGAACCGTTGACGATCGTTTTTCTCGCCCATCTCGGCCCGACGTCGGTCGCGGCGTTTCGCGCGCTGACGATCGTATCCGATTTGACGTGGGCGATGCCGGGTTCGATCGGCAGCGCGGCCGAGATCATCCTCGGGCAGCGGCTGGGCTCCCGCGACATCCCCGGCGCGCGGAGTTTCCAGCGCGCGGCGCGCCGGTCGGCCGTGATGTTGTGCGGTAGCGTGGCGGCCGTCGGCGCCGCGCTCGCATGGCCGCTCGCGGCGTTGGTTACCTGGAGCACGACCCTCGCATCGATCGCCGCAGCACCGCTGGCCTTGCACATGCTGACCTTACCGCTCAAGGGGTACGCGATGACGACGCTCGCGCCGATTCGAGCTGCCGGCGACACGCGGTTTACAATGTGGATCGGAATCCTCACCAGTCTGATCGTCGTCTCGCTGACCTATATCGGCATCGTCCGTGCGAACTTCGGTCTGTGGGCGGTTCCGATCGCGTGGATCACGGCGTGGACCGCGCGGTCGGCGATCACGACGTGGCGGTTACGGCAGCGGGATTGGGAGCGCCGTGAACTAGCCGCTTGAGCGCGCGATCAAACGCCGCGCTGCCAGCGCCGGAACCAATCCTATCAACGAAGCGATTCCAAGCGCTATCCACGCGAACTCGAGGCCCGTGCGGTCGGCCAGCGCGCCGAACAGCGGCGGCACGATAAAACCCATCCCGAAGACGCCGGTAAGCGCGATACCAAGTGCGCTTCCGGCACGCTCGGCACCGCCGATTTCAACCAGCACAGCGGCCATCAAACCGTTCCAACCGGCCGACGAAAAGCCGAGTACGAACGAAACGAAGAACGCGAGTCCAAGCGCCGACCGTGGAACCAGCCCAATTCCAACCGATGCGAGCGCCGCGATCACGACGAGAATCGCCATCGGCGCCAGCCGGTCGCCACCGAAATAGCGATCGCTAACCAGTCCCGAGATGATCCGGCCGACGCTGGCACCGACCTGCGCGATCGCGAGCCCGATCGCCGCGAGCGTCAGCGACAACGAGACGCGGCCGGCCAGCGTGATCGTGAGGAACGTGATCATCACCGTCTGCACCGAGACCAGCGCCATGCAGCAGAGCGTGACTAAGATCGCACGCCGATCCTTCAAGAGATCGCCCATCGCCGCCAGGATCTGCGCAAGCGTTCGTTTGATCGGCGCCGTCTCGGGCGGCCCGCGATAGAAGATCGCCGCCACGATCGCCGACAGTGCACAGATTGCGCCCGCAACGATGAACGCCGCCCGGAACGACGCGAACGCGGCGATCGGCGGCAAGATCAGCGCTCCGACCATACCGCCGACCGGCACGCCGGTCTGGCGAATGCTCATCGCCATCCCGCGGTCGCGTTCGAACCACAGCAAGATTGCGCGCCCACCGGCCGGCGTCGACGCCGCGTAGCCGATACCGGCGACGACCAACCACGTCAACAGCCAGAGATACGCGTGAGATGCGGCCGCCGCGATCAGGGCCGTGCCCATCACGAGGCCGCTGAATAAGATCATCCGGCGTTCGCCCCACGCATCGACGGCGAGGCCCGCCGGTGCCGTCGCCAGCGCCGAGCCACCGACGAGCAGCCCGAACGCCAGGCCCAACTCCGCGTGGTTGAGCGCGAACGCCGCCGCCAAAAACGGCGCGAGCGAGCCGAGCCCCTGCTGGATCATCGCCCCACCGGCCTGTGCCGTCGTCACCAGCGCCAGCATCGCATAGCGGCCACGCACGGGGCTCATGCCGCCGGTTCGGCGGCGCGGTCGCGCGCACCGGCGCGCTGTACGAGCGCGATACCGGCGGCGATCGCAACCAAGCCGAGGAGATCGCGCGGCCCGACGTGCTCGCCGAGCAACGCGGCGCTGAGCGCGAGCCCGAAGACCGGCGTCAGATAGTAATACGCGCTGACCTTGCTCGCTTCACCGTGCGTCAGCAGCCAAAACCACATCAGCGACGCGCCGATGCTCAGCACGAGCACGAGATACACGAACGACCAACCGAGGGTTGCCGTCAGAACGACGTGCGGAACGCCTTCACGCAGCAACGCGAATGGAATCAGCTCCAGACCCGCGGCGACCAACTGCCACGCGGTGAAGACGACGAGGTCGACATCGGAGCGCTTGCGCTTGAACAGTAGGGTCGATGCGACCGACGAGATGACGCCGACGAACGAGAGCGCGACGTCGGCGGGGAGTGCCGTCTGCGTTCCGGCGCGCGCGACCATGATGCCGACGACGCCGCCAAACCCGAGCGCTAGGCCGATTACTTTGCGCGTAGTCAGCGCTTCGCCGAGCAATTTCGGCGCGACCAGCGCCAGCACCAGCGGATTGGTGCTCGCAATGATCGC
>JBOHTW010000274.1:0-5993 GCA_050733835.1 Vulcanimicrobiaceae bacterium
CCTGCGGCACGTGCGCCGCTTCCATCTCCGCGACCATCCGCTCGGCGCGCCCGACCCGGCGTGCGCAGTCGTCGCAGCCGCTCGCCAGGTGGGCCTCGACCTGCGCGGCCTCGTCCGGCTCGAGCGCGCCGAGCGCGTAGAGTTCCGCCGCGTCCTCGATATGGCGGCTCACGGCGTCACCTGCTCGCGCTCGCCGAACGCGAGTTGCAGTTTGCGCAGTGCCAGCGAGATGCGGCCCTTGACCGTTCCGAGCGGAATCCCCAAGCGCGCCGCGATCTGGGATTGCGAGAGCTGCCCGAAATACGCGAGCTCTACTGCGACGCGCTGCTCCTGCGGGAGCGAAGCGAGCCCGGCGCGCAGCCGCGCGGCTTCGAGGTGATCGGCGATCTCGAATTCGTAGGGCGCATCGCTCGTGCGCGCAAGCCCCTCTTCGATCCGCGCGTGGCGCTGCTGCGCTCGCCGCCGGCTGATCGCCTCGTTGCGGACGCACACGATCAAGTAGGCGCGCAACGGGGCGCGCTCCGGGCGATAGGTATTGGGCTTGTACCAAACGCGCACCAGCACGTCGTGCACGCAATCGGCGGCGTCGTCGTCGTTGCCCAGGACGGCTCGAGCGGTCGAGAAGAGTGCGGCTCCGTGCACGCGATAAGCCTCCCCGAGCGCAGCCGGACGGCGGGCGAGAAATGCTCGTCCAAGTTCGGCGTCGGCCTCGCGCTCGATGAGGCCCCTCCCTTCACCCGGAGGTGGCGAGATCGTGATCGATAAGATCGGCAGTTGCGCCTGCCGCAACTTCGACGGTCCGATAGCCGATGCGGTGCAACAATTGTCCCGCAGGGACCTGGAGCGGCCCGGGGTGGGCGGCGGTCCCGGGCGCCGGCTGCGGATAGGCCGTGGCGGCCGCGGTCGCAAAGCGGATGTTGCCTTCGCTGTGCAAGATGATCTGGTGGATGTGTCCGCTGAGCACCGTGACCGCATCGAAGCGCTTCAAGAGCGCGAGCACCTGCGAGCCGTCTTCGGTCGTCCAGCCCCACTCGGGATAGAGAGCGTAGAGCGGCACGTGGCCGAAGACGACGATCGGCGTCGAGGATCTCTGGCCGGCCAAATCGCGCTCGACGAAGGCGATCTGCTCGCTGCCGAGCTTGCCGATCGTCTCGAAGTTGAAGACGTTAACCAAATTCAAGAAGTGGATGCCGTTCTGTTCCCACGAAGACCAACCGGAGGGCGCGTCCTTGCGGCCGAAGGCCGCGAAGTAGGCGCTGCTCGAGCCGATCACGTCGTGTTCGCCCGGGATCGTTAGCAGCGGCGCGCGCAAGGCGCCCAGTGCCTGCTTCACCATATCGAACTGTTCGGGTTTGGAGAGATGCGTGAGATCGCCGGTGTGCACGACGAACTGCGGCTGGCGGGGTAAGGCGTTGATCGCGGCGACCGCATCGTTCAGCGTTCCCAGCACGTCCGGGTTCGCCGGCTGGCTGAAACCGACATGGCTATCGCTGATCTGAACGAACGAGAAACCTTCGCCGGCAGCCGAGGCGCCCGCCGTCAGTAGGCCGCTCGCGCCGAGCGTCCAGACGATGCCGCTCCCGGTCCAAGCGACGTGTTCGAGAAAGTCCGCTCGCTTCATGGGTTTGCTCCTATGGGTGCGACGACGAGCGTCGCCTTCATGTAGGGATGGAGGGCGCAGAAGTACGCGAAGGTGCCGCTCCGCTCGAAGACGTGCTGCCAGTGGTCGCCCGTATCGAGGCCGCCCGAATCGAAGCTGCGGTCTGCCGCGGTCACGGTGTGCGCGTCGCTGTCGTCGTTGACGAAGGTGACGCGGTCGCCGCGATGGATCGTCGCGGAGCTCGGATGGAAAGCGAAATTTCTGATGTGGACGGTCAGGACCGCAGGTAGGAGCGGCGCGGCGGTTGGCTCCGCGCGCAGGCCGAGGGGTAAGACCGACAGCAGCAGCGCGCCGAAGGCCGCGCTCGCGAGCAGCTTGAGCATGAGTGCATTCCCTCCACGTGCTCTACGCCTGGGAGGGAGCGCCCGGATCACTCGCTCGCTTCGGCGCTGCGCACCGCCGAGGTAGGGCCGGCCGTCCCGCGCGCCCAATCCGACCCGGCGTGCATGTCAGCGGCGACCGCAAGCGACTGCTCGTCGTGGCGGGGCTTGCGATCCTGGCGGTCGCGCTCGGCTTCGGCGCGACCACGTATCTGCGGCACGGCGCCGGCGGCGTCGCCCGGAGTGCAGCCCAACTCGCCGGCTCGCTCGGCGCGCGGGTCGCCCTCGGCGGCCGCGCTTACAACATCCTGGTGATCGCCAACAACGCGCGCGACGTGGCGGCGAACGATCCGCTCGGTCTGGGCGATGCGGCCGGACAGGCCGATGCGATCGTGGTCGCGCACCTCGACCCGGTCGCACACGAGATCGACGCGATCACGGTGCCGCGCGATGCGCTGGTCGCGCAGCCCGGCTGGGACGATCCGGTTCCCAAGATCAAGACGCTCTTCTTCATGGGCGATCAAGAGCAGCCGCCCAAAGGCCCGCAACTGCTGGCCGCCGCCGTCGAGCGGCTCACCGGCCTGAAGCTGGACGGCTACCTGGCGGCGAATTTTGCCGGCTTCGAGGCGGCGATCGACGCGGTCGGCGGGCTCGATATCGAGGTGCCGCAACGCCTCTACGACCCGCGCCACAGCGGCGCCGATTTCGCGCCCGGAATCCACCACATGGACGGCGCGCAGGCGCTAGCTTTCGTGCGCGTCCGCCAGAACGAAGCCGGCAACGATTACCGGGTCAACGATTTTCAGCGCATGCAAGCCGAAGTCGAAGTGATCGGGCTCTTGCGCGACAAACTGCTCGACCCCGCGCACGCCGCCACCCTCGTGCCGCACTTCGTGGCGAAGATGAAAGGCGACGTCGCGACCAACCTCTCCGATGCGGAACTGATCCGGCTCGGGCTCGCGATGGCCGGTGCACCGGTCTACCAGGTGCCGCTCGCAACGCTCGCCTCCTCGATGTGGCTCGCGCCGAGCCCGCTCCCCGGCGTCAACTCCGGCGGCCGCATCTGGGGCGATTACTACGACGTGCTCGATCCCGCCGCGATCGCCGCGCGCTTGCGCCCTTACGGCTCCAAGAGCAGCAGCACCGGGCTGCCGCCGCTACCGGTGCCTCGCAGCGTCCGCGTCGCGCTCTACGGCGATCCGCACCTCGCGCTGCATCTCGAGCATCTCGGCTTCCGCGTGGTGCGGCTCGGCGGCCCGACCCAAGCCGATCCGGTCAGCGTGTTCTATCCGCCCGGGCGTCCGCAGGACGGCTGGGCGGTAGCGCGCGCGATCGGCCTCGGCGACGAGCAAGTGCAGCCCGGCAGCGACGCGCGCGTGGTCGTGTATCAGTAGAGACTTTCCTTACCAGTTTGGGTTGCACTACGTGAGCACGTCAGCAATATTTTGAGATGGCATCGTTCCACAACGGCGGGGTCACGAGCATAAGCCGATGCTCCCCGATTTCCTGCACACCGAGCTGAGAGTCGATTTAGGTTCATTCACGCATTCATGGCAGATCGCAGCCCGGCTGGACGTGCCGAATCCATCGCTGCACGCACGAAATCGCAGAAGGGCGCCGCAGCGCCAGGGAACGGGGGCGGCCGCGCTGGCGCGCTCGGGCACTAAAGAATTCCCCAGTGCGCTGGCCCTAACTCCGGGAATCTTGTTATGGACCAAAGAACGAGGAGGCGCCATGCGAACGCCTTCGGATGCTGGCACGACCCGGCTTCAAAGCGACGAGACATCGTCCGCCCTCCGACGCGTGCATCGGCGAGTCAGGCGCGTTCGAGCGAGCCCTGCGAAATTTACCGGACCTGCGGACATCCAGGCGCGGTCTAAGAGACGAGTCATCCCCGCAACGGAGATGCCCGTCGCCTACGCGACCTCGCGGGGCAGAATGCTACGCGGCAAGATTGAAGACTTCCTAGACTCGGCCGAGGCCACAAGGTACAAAGGCAAAGTTCAGCTGATCTTCACGTCGCCGCCGTTTCCTCTCAACCGGAAAAAACGCTATGGGAATCTGCAAGGCGACGAGTACGCGGCCTGGTTGTCGAGCCTGGCGCCGAAGCTGATTTCCCTGCTGAAGCCAAATGGCTCAATCGTAATAGAGGTTGGCAACGCCTGGGAGCCAGGGCGGCCCGTCATGTCTGTACTAGCGATGCGCTCTCTTCTCGAGTTCATGGGTGCGGGCAACCTCAGGCTGTGCCAGCAATTCGTGTGCGACAACCCGGCCCGATTGCCCAGCCCCGTGCAGTGGGTGAACGTCAAACGGATACGCGTTAAGGACTCGTTTACGCATATCTGGTGGATGGCTCCGACCGATTGGCCGAAGGCCGATAATAGGCGTGTTCTCAAGAAATACAGTGCCGCGATGCGGACGCTCCTGCGCTCGAAAAAATACAACGCCGGAAAGCGCCCATCTCAGCACAACATCGGTGCGAAGTCGTTCCTGCGCGACAACGGTGGTGCTATTGCCGCGAACTGCTTGTCGTTCACGAACACCAAGAGCGTCGGCGAATACCTGAACTACTGCCGAGAGCTCGGCCTCAAGCCGCATCCCGCACGCATGCCAACTGGCCTGGCCGAGTTTTTCATTCAATTCCTTACCTCGCCCAGGGACCTCGTTCTCGACCCATTTGCTGGCAGCAACACAACTGGTGCGGTTGCAGAGACACTCAAGCGCCGTTGGATCGCGATCGAGCCCGAATCCGAGTATATCGCAAGTTCCGTTGGCCGCTTTTCCAGCAGGGCGGTCGAGGTGACACGGCGGTGACAAACGAGGAATTCTACGCAACGATGTTGGCTGCGTCGACGCTTGGCGAAGCGCTGGCTGCGACCGAGGCGTACGCCGAAGCGACGACCAGCGCGAGGTGGACTCCAGTCGGGGCGCGCGAGAACAACTGCGGGACCATCCAAGCCTCGGCGGACCCTGGAAGGGCGCTGGTCGAGCGTGTAACCAATGGCGTCGACGCCGTCCTGGAGCAGGAGCACGCGCTTCACGGCGGTCGACCGGATTGCAGAACCCCTGGCCAGGCTGCTGCGGCGTGGCTCAACGTACCAGAGGGCGGCCTTAGCAAGATGACCCAGCAACAACGCCAGGTTCTTGCAAAGCGCGTGACGATCACGCTCCTTCCCGGCGATACGAAGAGCGCGCGGATTCTGGACATCCGTGACCTCGGAACCGGTCTAACAGCGGCACAAATCCCCGACACGATCCTTAGCCTCAATTCCGGCAACAAGATGAAGAAACACTACCTCGCTGGCACGTATGGCCAGGGCGGCTCGAGTACATTTGCCGCTTGCACGCTTTCGTTTATTGCATCGCGCGCCCAACGGAGCGACGCTATCGCGTTCACGGTCGTGCGCTTCCAAGACCTGCCTCCCGAGGAGTTCAAGACTGGTCATTACGTCTATTTAGTCGTGAACGGAGAGGTGCCGACCGCCGCCTACGGACGCGATTTCGCGCCGGGGACGCTCGTCCGGCACTTCGGCTACGGCCTCAGCGCTTACGCTTCTCCCCTTGGGCCCGGCAGCGTCTACGGACTCCTAAATTCCACATTGTTCCACCCGGTGATGCCAGTCTGGTTCGACAACCGCGTCCACAACTACCGTCGCGTTATTAAGGGGAGCCGAAACGCTCTCAACGGCGCTGTGGACGAAGGAGATGACGCAATAGGTGGCCCGAGTCTATCGCACCATATCCCCATGCTGTACATCCCCGTGGACGACTGGGGGCGCGTCGGCGTGGAGTACTGGCTACTGGAGAAGCCCAAGAAAAGTAACGCCAAACCCAGCGCAGCGTTCGTCAACCCAGCGAAGCCTGTACTTCTTACACTAAATGGGCAAGCTCAGGCCGAGATGTCAGTAACGCTGGTCAAGAAGGAGGCTGAACTACCTTATCTAGCGCAGCGACTTATCTGCCACATCGACTGCAATTCGCTCGCACCAGCCGCACTTCGCCAGTTATTCGTT
>JBOHTW010000275.1:0-7758 GCA_050733835.1 Vulcanimicrobiaceae bacterium
GACCGGGCCGGGGCGCTGGCGGAGTTGGCCGCCTTCAGCCGGCGCGTTCGGGTGGAGCTCAATATCGAGCCGATGGCCGAGACCTTGGCGCTGGGCCGGCTGCTCAGCCGCCGGGCGCCCGAGCGGACGGTCGAGCCGGCGGCGTTCGGCTCACTTGGAGTCTACGCGCTCGCCAACTAGGCCGCCATCCGCGGTCGCCCGGCTAGATGATCGAGATCGTCTCCTTGGGCTTCGGCCGCGCGGCGACCGCATCGACCAGCGCCTGCGCCAACACGTCGCAGATCGGGTCGTCGACTTCGTCGATGCGCCCGGTGTCGGCGAATTCAAGTAGCCCGGGTTTGATCGGGATGCGCGCAAACAGCGGGGCTTGCGCCAGTTCGGCGACTCGGTCGGCGTAGGACGGCCCGAATATCTCGTAGCGCTTGCCGGTGTCGGGGGCTTCGAAGTACGACATGTTCTCGATGACGCCGAGAATCGGTTTCTTTAGCTGGTGAACGAGATTGGCGGCCTTGCGCACGATCATCGTCGCGAGCGCCTGCGGCATCGTGACCATGATGACGCCGTCGACCGAGAGCGATTGCAGTACGGTGAGCGGTGCGTCCGAGGTCCCCGGCGGAAGATCCACGAGCAAAAAGTCGAGATCGCTCCACAAAACTTGCTCGTAAAACTGCCGGATCACGCCCGAGAGAATCGGTCCGCGCCAGATCATCGCCGTGTCCTCTTCGGGCGTCAGCAAGTTCGAACTGACGATCTCGACCGCCGAGCGCGAACGCGCGGGGATCATCAGCGGCTGGCGCCGGCCCGAAGCATCGGGTTTGGCGTTGGGGTCCTCGTCGATCGCCAGCGGCGTGCGCAAGCCGAACAGCCGCGGGATCGAGGGCCCGGTGATATCCGCATCGAGGATGCCGACGCGCAGGTTGCGGCGCCGCAGGCCAACGGCGATCAGCGCGGTCGTCAGCGATTTCCCGACGCCGCCTTTGCCCGACATGATCGGAATCAGGTTGGCGATCTTGGCGCGCTTGGCGAAGGCACCCGGAGCTTTGCGCAGCGGTTGCTTGTCTTCGTTCATGATCGTCGGCACGCGGCCGGAGAGCCGAGCCTGGTTCAGCGCGGTCAAGATCGGGTCGATGCGCAGACCGTGGGCCGCGGCACCCTGCTCGATCGTCTCGTATTTGTTGACGCCGCAGCCGGCGCACGCCAGACCGAAAACGCCAAGCACGTTCTCGGCGATCGGCATCGCCGAAACGAGTTCGCGAATATTGGTTTGCGGGGTGACCGCCGGCATCGGCATGACCGTACGATTACGCTGCGCGAGCGCCGACCTCCGTTATTCGAACGCGCGCTAGACTAGCTTCTCACGGCGAGCGCCCGCCCAACCAGCGGGAGCGCGCACGAAAACTGGCACGAGCGGCCGGGGATCGACGCAACGTCGATCCGGCCGCCGGACTCGTAGACGATCCGCGATTTAACCGAGTGCAGGCCGTTGGAACGCAGATCGTCGTCGTACGAAAAATTGGGATCGAAGATGAAGCCGATGACTTCGGCGTCCTCACACTCGAGCGCTTCACCGACCGAGAGTACGCCTTGGCGTACGAGCATGCGGCGCAGTGACTCGGCGTCGATGCCGCGGCCGTCGTCGGCGAACGTGAAGCGGAACTCCTCGGCGGTCGACGCCGGAGCGTTGGCCAGTCGGATCGTCGCGGTCGCGGGCTTACCGGCGCGCAGCCGGTCGGCGGCCGGCTCGATCATCACCGAGACGCTGTGGTGTGCCAATTCGTAGACTGCACCTTCGACCGCGCTGCGCAACTCGGGCGACAACCGCGCGAGGTCGAAGCTCGTCCGATCGATCCGCACGTCCTTGCGCAGGCGGGCGGCGATCGAACGCACCGACCGGTCGAGTTCATCGTAGAACGCGTCGCCGTCGCTGGGGGCCGGGGAGATCGACCGACCCGGTGCGTCCGGCCGGTCCGACGATTCGCAGAGTTGCGCGGCGTCCGAGCGCAGGTTGGCGAGGTGGAGACGGACGGTCATGAAGTCGTCGCCGGTCAGCATCGGGTGCGCGTGCAGTCCGTCGACGGCCAATGCAAACGCCTGCGAGCGGCGGGCGATGTTTTCGATCCCGTAGGCGCGGGCCGCCTGGGCGATCCGTTCGAGCAGCCGGTCGACTTCGGGGAACTGCTGCTTTAGGCGCGTGCTCCGGCCGACGTCGCCGAACAACTCCGGCCGCATGATTGCGGCGATGGCATCGCAGTCGCGCTCGATCTCGGTTGCGATTTTGGCCGCGGCGGCGGCATCGAGATGCGCGATGCCGCCGCGCATCGCGTCGCGAGCCTCGTTGGCAAACTCGACGGCGTAGAACTCCTGGGCGAGCGTGGCAAACTCGGTCTCATCGGCGACGATCACGACGGCGCCATGTATCCGGGCGCCATCGACGATTCGGTTGAACTTAAACGACAGAAACTTCGTGGTGAAGCCGCCGTCCGCGCGCGCAATCAAGAACTCGGCGCGACCGAGCGGATTGGTTTCGATCGCGGCCGATTCGGTGAGCGCCGGATCGAACAGCCGGTCGACGAATTCGCGGACCGAATCGACGACCGCCGGCGGAACGTGCGGCGCGATCACGTCGACGAGGTTGAAACCGGTGAGCGCCGCGGCGTCGAGGATTTCGAGCGCCGCCCGCGATTGGCGCGGCTGGATCAGCTGGCCGGCGTCGATCCACAGCACCCCGCGATCGGTCGCCGCCAGCACCGTCTCGACGTAACGCTCGAGTTCGGCCTCGGTATCGGAGCCGGCGGCCGGTCCAACGGCGCCGCGTTCCCCGCCGTGCGGGGCGCGCGCGAAAATACCGGCCAACCGAGCGAACAGCGAGCGCGGTTGGCGGACGGGGGCGATCGGCGGCGTGACGGGTCGCGTCGGCGAGTTCTCCACGAGCCTCCCAAGCGGAGTGTCTTCACCTTACTCATCGGTCGGGTTGCGCGATGCCCTGAGCCGGAGTTGCCAGGGCGGAACGCGCGCGCGGCGGAATCCGGCGGCGATGAGCGCAGCGACGAGTCTGGAACCCGCGAGCGTGCTGGCCGGGGGAGCAAGCTCCCCGGTTCGAGCCGGCAAAGCCGTCGGCGGTGCGCCGTTCCGGCAAGCCGCCGGGCGCGGTGCGTATGCGTTCGACGCGGCCGGCCGCGCCTACGTCGACTACGTCATGGCCTACGGTCCGCTGTTGTTTGGGCACGCCCATCCGGCGCTCGTCCGCGACCTCGACGCGTTGGCGGCCGACGGCAGCGTCTTCGGTTCGACCCATCCCGCCGAGGAGCGGCTGGCGGGCCGGATCGCCGGGCACTTGCCGTCAATGGAACGGTTGCGCTTCGTCAGCACGGGCACCGAAGCGATGATGAGCGCGCTGCGGGTTGCGCGGGCCCACACCGGGCGTCCGCTGGTGGCGCGGTTCGCGGGCAACTACCACGGACACTTCGACGGCGCGCTGTTCGATGCCGGAGCCTCGGCGCTGACGGCCGACTCAGGCAATTCGGGGATCCCGAGCGGGACGCGCCGCGAGGTGCTGGTCGCGCGTTACAACGACCTCGGCTCACTCGATCGTGCGCTCGCCGGGCGGACGGGCGACCTGGCGGCGATCGCGGTCGAACCGGTCGTCGCGAATATGGGGTTGGTTCCGCCGGCACCCGGTTTTCTCGACGGTTTGTTCGCGCGGGCGCGAGCTTGGGGCGCGCTCGTGATCTTCGATGAGGTGATCACCTGGCTGCGGCTTGGCCTTGGCGGCGGCCAGCAGATGCTCGGGTTTGTGCCCGATCTAACGGCGGTCGGCAAGATCATGGGCGGCGGTTTTCCGCTCGCGGCGTTCGGCGGGCGGGCCGGCGTGATGGCGGCGCTCGCGCCCGACGGGCCGAGCTTCACCGGCGGAACGTTTTCCGGCAACCCGTTTTGCGTCGCGATGGGTCATCGCGTGCTCGACCGCATCGAAGCCGATCCGGCATTCTACGAACGGCTCGATCGCGCTGCGGTCCAACTCGCCGACGGCGTGCGCGCGATCTTCGCGCGGCGAAGCTTGCCGTACGCGGTGACGCAACTCGCCAGCATGGTCGATTTCAAGTTCCGGCCGGGAGCCCCGGTGCGCAATTTTGACGAGGCGCAACAAGTCGATCGGACGCTATTCGCCGCTTACTATCATGCGATGCGGCGGCGCGGCGTGCTGCTGCCGCCGTCACCCAACGAGTTGATGTTCCTGTCGACCGAGCACGGCGAGCGCGAGATCGCGTTCACCTTGGCTGCGATCGACGACACGTTCGACGAACTGTTGGGCGCGGACCGCCGATGAGTGCGGTGCGGTCGCGCGAAATTCAGTTGGTTGCGCGGCCCAATGGCGCGCCGCAGGCGAGCGATTTCGCGCTCGCCGAGCGCGAGCTGAACGAACCGGCCGCCGGTCAAATCCTGGTGCGGAACATCTACATGTCGGTCGATCCGTACATGCGCGGCCGGATGAACGCCGGCCGCTCGTACGCGCCGCCGTTCGAAATCGGCGAGCCGCTCACCGGCGGAGCGGTCGGCGAGGTGATCGGTTCGCGGGATCCGCGCTTGCCGGTCGGTAGTTTCGTGCTGACCAACTTCGGTTGGCGCGAGTACGCGCTGTGCGGCGGCGACGCCGCCGAACGCGTCGATTCGACGCTTGCGCCGCTCGGCACGTTTCTCGGCGCGCTCGGGATGCCGGGCATGACCGCTTACGTCGGGCTGTTTGAGATCGGCAAGCTGCGCGCGGGCGAGACGCTGTTCGTTTCATCGGCCGCCGGCGCCGTCGGCAGCATGGCCGGCCAGTTAGCGCGCATCCGGGGTGCGCGCGTCATCGGTAGCGTGGGATCGCCCGAAAAGGTCGCGTTCGTGCGCGAGCAGCTCGGGTTCGACGCGGCGATCGACTACCACGCCGGCGATATCGACGGAGCGCTGCGGCGCGCGGCGCCCGACGGCATCGAGGTCTACTTCGACAACGTCGGCGGCGAGCAGTTGCGAGCAGCGATCGGCGCGCTGCGTCCGTTCGGGCGAATCGTCGCGTGCGGAATGATCTCGCAGTATAATGCGCCGACGCCGGGACCTGAAAATCTCGCGCTGATCGTCGGCAAACGACTGACGATGCGCGGCTTCATCGTCTCGGATCACGCTGCCATGCGCCCCGTCTTTTTACAGGAAGTAGCCGATTACGTGCGCGACGGCAAGCTGCGTACCCCGCTGACCATCGTCGACGGGCTGCAGCGTGCGCCGCAAGCGTTGATCGACCTCGTGGTCGGCGGCCCGCAGGTCGGCAAGTTGCTCGTCCGGCTGGCGCCGGACTCGAGCCGCTAAGTCTCCGCGATTGAGTCGACGAGCGTCCGCACGGGGCGGCGCGATTCATCGAGTTCGATCTCGGCGACCAAGTCGCGCAGTTCGGTGAACTCGTCGGCCGCGTCGAGCAACTCGTCGGAGGCGCGCACCGGAAATGCGCGCGGATGTTCGGCGGTTGCGTTGTAGGCAAGCTGAACTTGGGAGGCGACGACCTGAATGCGTACGCCGCGGGCGGCGACGTGCTTGACGATCGGAGTGAACTCGCCATCGCCCGAGACCAAGATCATCCGGTCGCAGCGGTCGGCTAAGCTCAGCATGTCGATCGTCAAGTCGATCTGAATCGCCGCCCGGATCGTGCCGTCGACGAGGAACCGCATCGGTCGCTTGACGACTTGATAGCCGTTGCGGCTCAGCATCCGAATGAAGCCCTGCTGTTGCGCGCGGCGGCGCTCGATCTCTTGCGCATCGGGCAGCAGCGCGACGCTGTCGACGAGGTTGTTACGACGGGCCCGCTGGAGAATTGCGGCGACTTCGTCGCTCCATTCGCCGACGTAGTAGATCGCGCGCAGCAGGCTGTGTTCGTCGGCGAGCGCCGACAGCAGCCGTTTGAAATCGACGCGGATTCCGAGCCCCTCATAGGTGGCTTTCGCGAAGTTCCACCCGTCGATGAAGATTGCGGTGCGGTCCATAGATCCTTCAGGTTGGCAGAGTGCCTCACGCTATCACGCGGCCGGGGCGAGCGTCAAGGCGCTAAGGAGGGGAGGGAAAGGCGTCGGCTGAGTTAATATTAGGGTCGCCTAAGTCGAAACATAGGGATACCGAAATTTGCGCCTTTTTCCTGCGCCGCTAACGGGTGCTTGGCTCGCGCTCGCCATCATGGCCGCTCCCGGGCCGGCCTGGGCGATCCCACGGTTCGCCCATGCCTACGGGGTTTCGTGCCAGACCTGCCATTCCGTCATCCCGCACTTGAACCCGACCGGCCAGGCGTTTCTCGATGCCGGTTATCGCTTTCCGGGCAAACTGCAGCCCCGCCGCGTCTTTCCGCTGGCGACCAAGATCAATCTTGCGTATTCGAGCGAACCCGACCCGACCGGCCTGCCCAAGGCAATCGTCGACGAAATCGAGGTCTTCTTGGCCGGGACAGCGGGGCCGCGCGCGAGCTATTTCGTCGAGCAGTATCTCGTCGATGGCGGCCGACCCGGCGCGACCCGAGACGCTTGGGTCGCCTACCGGCAACGGCCGGTGAATGCTCGCGTCCCGGTCGTCGCGACCGCGGGGCAGTTCACGATTCCCCTGCCGGTCGATCCCGAGACGTTTCGCGAAAGCTTGGCGCATTACGCGGTCTTCGATCAGACGGTCGGCGCTAATCCGTTCGATTTCTTCGGGCCGAAGATCGGCGTTTCGCTGGCGGCCGGCAATCCGCGCGCCGGGACGAGCGCAATCGCGAGCGTCTTTGAAGGTCACGACAAGCAGAGCGGAATCGCGGCGTTCGGCCTCGATCGCGATCTGCTCGTCCAGCATGCGATCGGGCCGCTGACGTTGAGCGCCTACCGCTACGATGGCGCGCGTCCGGTCGTCGGCGCTCTCGACCGATTCTGGCGGCAAGGATTCGGCGCCGGATTCGCGAGCGGTCGCGTCGAGTTCGACAATGTGTTGCAACGCGGCCGCGACGGCAACGCCGACGGGCTCGGCAACGGCGCGTCGTCAAGCGGCGGTTTCTCGCAACTCCGATTCGCGATTAGCGCGCGCGTCTTTGGGCTGATGCGTTACGAAGGCACGCAGGACCCCGGTGGCTTTGCGCGCGATCTCGTCGTTTTGGCGGGGTTCCGGCCGACGCGCAATGCGCGGTTCACGGTCGAAGACGTCATTTCGCACGCACCAACGACCAAACACACGGTAAACGCGCAATATACCGTCGGGTATTGAACTGCGGGAGGGACTTCGCGCGGCCCTGGGTCATTAGAAAGCGTGCGCGCGTTGGTCTACGTGCTCGGCTGCGCCGATGGTTCGCTCTACACCGGTTGGACGACCGATCTCGGCGTGCGGCTGGCGGCGCACCGCCGCGGTGAAGGGTCGCGCTACGTGCGCGCGCACGCGCCGTTTGCGCTGCGGGCATGGTGGGAAGTCGAGGATCGCAGCGCAGCTCTGCGCGAAGAGGCGCGCTTCAAGCGGTTGACGCGCGCGCAGAAACTCGCCGCGCTCGCGAGCGGACAGGTGTTCCGGCGGCGGCTGCGCAACGCCCCGGTCGTGGACGCGCCCGGCGTTCGCCGACGTCGCGGCCGCGGTGCCGCAGGAGAACCGATGGCAACCAACTCGCCGCCGACCGGCACCGAACTCGACCAACTCGCCGACGAAGCCGGCCGCGTCCAAGCGCGCATTCACACGGCGAAGGGCGATATCGTCTTTCATTTCTATCCGACCGATGCGCGTCAGCAC
>JBOHTW010000276.1:0-2153 GCA_050733835.1 Vulcanimicrobiaceae bacterium
GAACGAGCTCGGCGACTGCCGCTGCTTTGAGGATCCGGCGTGCCAGTGCACTCTTGCTGCCGGCGGCGGGATCGAATGCGTAAATGATGAGATGGGTGTCGAGGGAAATTCGGATGGCGCGCTACTCGAGCGGTCGCTTTGGGTCGAGGAATCCACGCGTGTAAATCGACTCCCGATCGATGCCGGTGAATCCCATCGGGCGCGAATACTTCTCGAACAGCTCCTGCATTCGGCGGGCCACGGCAGCGCGATCGCGGGCCGGAGCAGGCGCCGCGGCGCGCAACTCGGCGATTGGGCGGCCCCGGCGCGTGATGATCACGACGTCACCGCTGTCCTCGATTTCCTTGAGCAGGGCGGAGAACTGCTGATTCGCCTCGCGAGCCCCGATGCGCTTGGTCGTCATTGTAGTGACATACTACCACGTACCGTTGCGCGGCGCAAGACTAGCACGCCAACGTCATGAGCGCGTACCGGGTACTTGGCGCCGCGTTCGACGATCTCAGATCTTGGGTTTGGCGGCGGTGACCGCGGCCAGCAGCGACGCTTTCCCGGCGTCGGCCAAACAGCAAGTCCCATGACGGCATAGCCGCAACGATGGGCGAGGAGTACTCGAAGGCAACGGTCCTAGAAATCGCATCGTTCGAGCGAGTTCGCTGGTAGTGCGCCGATGCGATGCTGCCGGCGTGAATGCACCCGGGAGTTCAGGAGCCTTCACCATAGACAGGTCTTTGCTCGATGTTCTATACTGTTTCCAGTTTCCAGTTTCCAGATTCTAGATTCTAGGAGCACTGATGCCCACCACCCCATTGCACCGAAAAGTCACCAAGGGTCGCGTTGTGCGTGCGCCCGAGGGGTTCGAGGTGGGCCAATCCGTGCATCTCGTGGCGATCTCACCTCGGACCTGGATTATGACTCTTGAGCCCGTCGAGGAGGCAAAGCGTCTAGCCGCTGCGCTCCCCGCCCCTCCGGCGTCACCCTGGAGCGAGGCCATGTCGCGCGTCCAAGGCATCGCGCACGCCGCCGGTCGACGGCCGCGAAAAGCGGGCCCGGTCGAGTTGGATCCGGCGATCTCCGATGCTGAGGCCGTCGGCTTTGCCACGATCGTCGCGCCGAAACGCCGGGCGAGGAGCGCGCGTGGCGTGGTGCGATGATGCGTCTCTCTATTATGGCGCGCCAGCCGCGGTATTGGCCCAGGGCGACATCGTCGTAGCGGCGACCGGAGTTTTCGAAGGTGACCGTGGCGACGTGTCGCCGGTATCCCCACTGTACTTCGGCGAAGAACGCGTCGTCCAAGTGTGGCTCGGGTCCACTGGGATGTTGCCCGAAGCCCCAAGTCTGGGGCTACGAGCGCAGTGGGGGCTCGCGATGGTCCTCCCGCATGCCTGCGCGCTCGAAAAAGAGTTCAACGAACGCGTTGCGGCTCTCGTTGCGGCTGGGCACCCGCAGCATGAAGCCGAGAATCTCGCGAATGATGACGTGTCGCTCGATCGCTTCATTGCGCTCGCGCCGCTTTGCACCTACGACGAACTTGCGCCGGAGCGCCATGTCGGTGTCCAGACGGGGGCCCGCCTCGGCACGTTTCCCGTTCCGGCGAACGCGTCAGGCGGCATTCCACCGGCGTGGGTCGATCTTCGACGGATCTCGACGACGGACGTCAACCTCATCGACGTCGAACCGATGAGACTTGCCTCGCTCTCGCCGCTCGCGCAGGCACATCTGCAAGCCGCGTTGGCGAAACACTGGGCGTATCGTGATCTCTCCCGCTACGACGAACTGCAGCGCGCCTTCGGTCAGCGCATCACGGCCGTCGTGCCGATTTCGACCGGCAAGAAGATGCGCGTCGGGTTCACGCTCGAAGACGGCTCCCAACTCGTCTTCGACGCATCCGATAAACCACTGCCGCCGGCCAATCCGCCCGCGCGGCGCCCACGCACATCCCGCAGTTAGGATAGAACGCATGTCTACCAACTCCGCCGCGTGGCGATCGGCCCGGCTGGCGAGCTAGCCGGTACAGACGCTCGCGGGAAGCCGCTCGCCGCGCTTTCGGCTGACGAGCAAATCGCGTTTTGCAGGATCGTGCAAAGAGTAGCGGCCAGCGTCGTCGCGGGAGCGCTGTCAAACCGTGAGGCCAACGCCCTTGGGGCGGAGCTCGA
>JBOHTW010000277.1:0-7391 GCA_050733835.1 Vulcanimicrobiaceae bacterium
TCGCGACGCCGAATCAGTCGACGTGCAATGCCGGTTGCACCGGCGCTTGGCCGCCGGTCGCACCGCCCGCGGGTGTCGCTTTGCCTGCGCCGTTCTCGATGTTCGTGCGCGGTGACGGAACAATGCAGCTCGCCTACGCGGGACGCCCGCTGTACACGTTCGCCGGAGACGCGAAGGCCGGTGATACCCACGGCGACGGGCTCAACGAATTCGGCGGCATTTGGCACATCGCGCGACCGCAAGCGAGCGGCGTTGGCGTTACGCCCGCGCCTTCGCCGACGCCGATGCCGATGGGAATCGGCGGATACTAAGTCCCATTCAGCGATAAACCAAGCCGTTTCGACCACCGTCTGCACCCAGAAGGCTGGACGTGATCGCACTCGTTCGGGGAACGGCGTTCAGGCGGGGAGAAAGACGTTGGTATGGACCGCGTTCACGCCCGTCGCGTGATCATTGAGATCGCGCGACGCCGGCGTCCCATCGGGACCGGCAGCGATGTTCGCGCCCTCATGGCGGCACCGCGGAGGACGGTCGGCGTGGACGAAACAACTGCCCTCTCGGGATTGCCCTACGTGGTCATCGGGGGCATCGCGACGCGCGCGTACATGCCCGAGCGGTTTACAAAAGATCTCGACGTACTGATTGCGCCTGAGGCCTACGAGGAGGCCGGGCGTCGACTGACAGCCGCAGGATGGCGCTGCCAACAGAATTTGACGTTCCCAAGTTCCGGCCTTGGCCTGTTCGGGAGCCATTGGACGCGCGGTGCGGCCGATCTCGACGTCGTCAGCTCGTACGAGTCTTGGACCGAGGAAGCGCTGTCACGACCGGCATCTGACACGACAGGGCTTCGTGTGATCGCGCTATCGTATCTGGTTCTGATGAAGCTCGACTCGAGCCGAGCACAAGACACGGCCGATATCAGCCGGATGCTGGCGTTCGTGGACGACGAAACGATGGCGGCAATCCGTTCGGTCGTGACCCGATATTCGCGCGACTCACAAGCGCTCGATGACCTCGAAAGCTTACGCGAAATCGGCCGCTGGGAACTTGAAGTAGCGGACGAGGAGCGACCCAGACAGCCGTGATTGACGCGAGAGATTATCGGCCCGACAGGTGGCCCTCCTCGCTCGCAGGCTAATCCTGCGCGCCGCGTGCGAATTGCGTGCGTGGCGACGAACGAGACCCTGACCGGCGTGTGCCATTCCTCAATCGAACTCTTACAGCAGTGCGGCGAGGTTGTCGGCGAACTGCGCGACCGTCTTTTTGGCGACGCCTTCGATCAGGCGGCCGCCGACCGAGGCGATTATTCCGCTGATCTGGGCTTCCGTGTGCAAGGTCACGCGCGTCTTGCCGCCGTGCTCGGCCGCCTGGGAGACGATCTTGGCCTGGACGCCGCCGCGGCCCTTGGATTCATCACCTTTAATGTTGAGCGTTGCGGTGTGAGTCGCATCGTCGAGCGATTCGACGACGATCGTCGCCGTATAACTGACCGAGACCGGCCCGACTTTGATCGAGACTTTCGCGCGGTAATTCCGCGGATCGATCACCTCGGTGATCTCGGCGTTCGGAATGCAGGTTGCAACCTTCGGCACGTCCATGAGAACGGGCCATACGCGCGAAACCGGTGCATCAACTTCAAAGGCGTCGTCGATTGTCAACGTGAAAAGCTCCTTCGATAACTCGGGGACGGTCAGTGCCGGGCGGCTTCCTGCGGCACGTGGATCGGTTCGGTGCCCAGCGTTAGCCGCCCGCCGTTGCGTCCGGTGCGCAGCGCGACGATCTCGGCGGCGATCGATATCGCCGTCTCCTCGGGCGTTCGCGCACCGACGTCGAGTCCGACCGGCGCGTTGATGCGCGCGAGGTCGGGCTCGCCGACGCCGAGTGCGCGCAGGCTCGCGAGCCGTTCGGCATGGGTTCGGCGGCTGCCCATCGCGCCGATGTAACCGACGTTGGTGCGGAGCGCAACCGCCAGCAGCGGGATGTCGAACTTTGGATCGTGGGTCAAGACGATCACGACCGTCCGGCGGTCGACGCGGGCGCCGGCTAAGAACTCGTCGGGCCAACCGACGACCACCTCGTCGGCGTCCGGGATGCGGGCCTTGGTCGCGAAGACCGGCCGGGCGTCGATGACGGTCACCCGGTAGCCCATGTATTTGCCGAGGCTCGCCATCGCGCGCGAGAAGTCGATCGCCCCGAAGACGTACATATTTGGCTTGGGAGCAAACGATTGGATGAAGACGCGCGCCTCGACGCCGGTCGGCTCGCCGTCGAGTCCAAAGGTGCGGGTCGTCGTCTCGCCGGCGAACAGACGTGCGCGCGCCTCGCCGGTTGCCGCGTACGTCAACCCCGAGGTCGCCAGATCGCCGTAGGCTGCGTCTTCGAAGACCAGCAATTTAGCGCCGATGGCGAGGTCGTCGAGCCGCGTCACCAGCGCTACCGGCGTTTCGGTGCGGATCGCGCCGGCGAGCCGCTCGAACAGTGTCATGGATTCACCACGCCAGCGGCTCGACGAAGACATGGATCGTTCCGCCACAGGTCAAGCCGACCGAGATCGCCGTTTCATCGCTGATGCCGTAGGTGACCAACCGCGGCCGCCCGGTGGCGATTGCATCTTGCGCTTCGGTGTAGACGGCGCCCTCGACGCAGCCGCCGCTCACCGAGCCCGCGACCTCGCCGCGCTCATTCACGGCCATCGCCGAACCCGGATCGCGCGGAGCCGAATGCTCGGTTGCGACCACGGTCGCCAGTGCGACCCGCTGCCCCTCGGCGCGCCACCGCTCGACGGTCTCCAAAATATCGGTCATGTGGTCAAAACGCCCTGTCGGCAGTATTTTTGCATCAGACGGCGACGGCTTCGATCGCGTCGGCGATTGCGTCGAGCGAGCGGAGGTTGTGGCCGGCGACGAGCGCGTCGACGAATGGCAGCGCGGCCGCCATGCCGAGCGCGAGCGGCTCGAATGCCGAGTGTTTCTTTTGCGGATTGACCCAGATGATCTTGCGAGTCAGCCGGCGCAGCCGGGCCATTTCGCGGCCGATCAGCGCGGGATCGTCGCGCTCCCAGCCATCGGAGAGGATGACGACCGTCCCGCCGCGGGCGGCGCCTCGTTGGCCGTACGTGACGTTGAACTCGTGCAGCGCTGCGCCGATTCGCGTTCCACCGCCGTAATCGGGCAACTCGCGCGCGAATGCGCGCAGCGCCGTGCGGAGGCTTTCATGCCGAACCGCCCGCGTCAGGTCGGTCAACCGCGTCGCGAATGCGAACGCGCGCACCCGCGGCCGGGCCCGGGCCGCCGTTCGGGCGTAGAGCAACAGCGCCCGCGCGTACGGACCCATCGAACCCGAAACGTCGCACAGGAAGACCAGCGGTCGCGGCGTGCGCCGTCGCAGGGTTGTCCGCAGCTTCACGACTTCGCCGGTCGTCCGGGCGGCGTGACGGAGGCTTGCCCGAAGGTCGAGCCGGTCGCCATGCGGTCGAAGCCGACGGCGACGCGAAAACCGCAACTCGCGAACGATTCGGAGGCGCGCGATCGCCCCAACGGCCAGTGCGCGCTCGCGTTCGTCCAGCTCGGCAAGGTCGATCGTGCTCAGCCGCTCGTCGATCGACGCCATCGCGACGAACAGGGCGGCGTCGTTCGCATCCAGTTCGCCGGCGAGTTGCTCCGACGGGGGCGGCGGAAGGTTGCGGCGCTGCGGTCTGGGCCGGGCGGGTTCGCGCGCGGACGGTTCCGGGTCGGCATCGACGAGCGATCGCAACGTGTCGGCGTCCATCAAGCGGTTCCAATAGTCGATGAACGCGGCGTTGAAGCCGGCCAAATCGGCGATCGACGGCAGCATCGAGACTCGGGCGAGCCAGTAAAGTTCGCCATATCCCGGCGGCGGCAACGCCGCGAACGCCCGCGCGAATGCCTCGGCGCGCCGGGTTCCCGAGCACACGCCGCGGCCGGCGAGCGCCGCGTCGAAACCGGCGGCCAGCGCGGCGGGATCGACCACGCTATTCACTCACCGCAAGCGCGTCGGCGACGCCGCGGGCAACTTCGAGGTCTTCGGGATACTTGACGACGCTTCCAAGCGAATCGGCGATGGCGGCCCGGTCGAGCCGATGCGCGCCGAGCAACGTTATCGCTTGCGCCCAATCGAGCGCCTCGGCGATGCCCGGCGGCTTGCGTAGATCTTGCGCGCGGAGCAAAGCGACCGCCCGCGCGACGTCGCGAGCGAGTTCGGGCGCGAGCTGGGGCAGGCGCAAGCGCAAGATCGCGGTTTCGCGCTCGACGCTCGGGTGCCCAATCCAATGGTAGAAGCATCGCCGCTTTAGCGCATCGTGGAGATCACGAGTCCGGTTCGATGTCAATACGACAATTGGTGGATGGACGGCGGCGATTCGACCGCGCTCGGGGATCGACATCGCGTAGTCTTGTAAGAACTCGAGAAGGAAGGCCTCGAACTCATCGTCCGCCCGGTCGATCTCATCGATCAATAGGACGAGCCCTCGTTCGCCGGTCGCTTCCAACGCCGCCAGCAGCGGCCGGCGAATCAGAAACTCATCGCCGTACAGGTCCGGGGCGGGCGCGTGCCGCGCTTCGGCGCTCCGAATCGCCAATAGTTGCCCGGCGTAGTTCCAATCGTAGGCTGCCGAGTAGAGATCCAAGCCTTCGTAGCACTGCAGCCGCACGAGCCGCGCGCCGTGAACCAGCGCAAGTGCCCGTGCTGCCTCGGTTTTTCCGACGCCGGCGTCACCTTCCACAAGAAGTGGGCGATGCAGCTCGGTCGCGCAACACAGCGCGACCGCCAGTCCGCGGTCGGCAAGGTAGCCGACTTCGCGCAGCGCGCCGATCAGCGCGTCGGGATCGATGGGCATCGTCTGTATAACCTCCGGGTCACCGGTCGTCGACGACGTGAAAGAATCCTCTCGGTGAAATCGCTTTTCACCGCGAGGAATTTCCTTTGCCATGTATGTAAGAACTCATCCCCACTGACGCCCGTGGAGATTTCATGTTGAAAATCGAGATGACCGTCAACGGTCGGCGCCAAGCGGCTGAGGTTGATGCACGATTGCTCTTGGTGCATTTTCTACGGGAAAATTTGAGCCTCACGGGGACTCACATCGGCTGCGACACGTCGAGTTGCGGCGCGTGTACCGTCCTCATCGACGGAAAATCCGTCAAGAGTTGTACCGTGTTTGCGGTTCAAGCTGACGGGTCGTCGGTCACGACGATCGAGGGGATCGGCAACGCGGAAGCGTTGCATCCGATGCAAGAAGCCTTTTGGTCGTCACACGGTCTGCAGTGCGGCTACTGCACTCCGGGCATGATCGTTAGCGCCATCGACCTGCTGCAACGCAACCCCGATCCAACCGACGACGAGATCCGGGCGGGCATCGAAGGCAACCTCTGCCGCTGCACCGGCTACCAGAACATCATCGAATCGGTCAAAGCCGCCGCCGTCGCGCTCAAGGCGAACGGGCCGCGCCACGGGGTGGCGGAGTTGCTGGAACAGTTCCCGTCGTCAAACGGCGCAACCACGGCAGGAGGCACTCACTGATGGCGTTCAACACGATGGTCGGCTCGCGGGTGCGCCGACGCGAGGACCCGCGCCTCATCACCGGCCGCGCGACCTACGTCGACGATGTGAAGCTCGTCGGCATGCTCTACGCCGCGTTCGTTCGTAGTCCATACGGCCACGCGAAGGTCGTGAAGGTCGACACCGGCAAAGCCAAGGCGCATCCCGGCGTCCACGGTGCGTGGTCGGGTACGGATCTGCAAGCCGGCGGATTGACGTTCGCGATGCCCGTCGCCCACAAGATGGGCGACGCGCTCAAAGCGCCGCCGCACTTCGCCCTGGCGGTCGACGAAGCACGGTTCGTCGGCGAGCCGGTCGCCGTCGTGGTCGCGAGCGACGCGTATACCGCGCGGGACGCCGCGGAGTTGATCGAAGTCCAGTACCAGGAGTTGCCGGTCGTCATCGATTTGGACAAGGCCGAAGCCGGCGGACCGTACGTCCACGCGGCGATCGGCACCAACGTTGCGTACCGGATGCCGGTGAAGGCCGGCGACCCCGACGCGGCATTCAAAGCGGCCGACGTCGTGGTCAAGCAGCGGATCGTCAACCAGCGGCTCGCACCCTGCCCGATCGAGCCACGGAGCATGATCGCCAACTGGGATACCGGGATGGGGACCTTGACGCTCTATTCGTCAAGCCAGATTCCGCATCTGCTGCGAACCCAGCTTTCGCTGGTGCTCGGCGTGCCGGAGACCAAGATGCGCGCGATCATACCGGAAGTCGGCGGCGGTTTCGGCGCGAAGCTCAACGTCTACGCCGAAGAAGCGGTGATCTGTTGGACATCGATGCAGCTCGGCCGGCCGGTGAAGTACATCGAGACCCGCTCCGAGAGCATGCAGGCGATGATCCACGGTCGCGATCAGATCGACGATTTGGAAGTCGCCGCGACCAAAGACGGCAAGATCACCGCGCTGAAGGTGAAGATCCTCGCCAACATGGGCGCGTACCATCAGATATTGACGCCGATCATTCCGCAACTCACGCTGTTGATGGCACCCGGACCGTACACGATCGCCAACCTCGAGGTCGACCTCGTCTGCGTCTTCACCAATATGGTGCCGACCGATGCGTATCGTGGCGCGGGCCGTCCGGAGGCGACGTTCTTCGTCGAGCGGATGGTCGATCTGATTGCCAAAGAATTGAAGATGGACCCAGCCGAAGTCCGGCGCCGCAACCTCATTCCGGAGAGTGCATTCCCGTACACCACGTCGGCGGGATTGACATACGACTCCGGCCGCTACGAAGGTGCGCTCGACAAGGCGCTCGAGATGGCCGACTACAAAGGCCTGCGGGCTAAACAAGCAGAGTTGCGCAAACAGGGGCGCTATCTCGGCATCGGGCTCTCGAGTTACGTCGAGGTCTGCGGCATCGGTCCGTCGGCGGCGTTACCGGCGCCGGGTTGGGATAGCTGCACGATCCGGGTCGAGCCGACCGGCAGCGTGACGGTGCTAATCGGCGTCTCGCCGCACGGTCAAGGAGAAGAGACGACGTTCGCGCAGATCGTTGCCGACGAGCTCGGCATTCCGATCAACTCGATCAACGTCGTGCACGGCGACACCGACCGCGTGCAATACGGCGTCGGCACCTTCGGTTCGCGCGGCACTGCGATCGGCGGTTCGGCGATGAAGCTGGCGATCGATTCGATTCAAGCCAAGGCGATCAAGATCGCTGCGCACCAGTGGGAAGCCAACCCCGACGACCTCGAGTATAAAGATGGCAAGATCACTGTCAAGGGCGATCCGTCGAAGTCGATGACGACCGCCGAAACCGGCTACATGGCCTTTATGGGCGATCATCTGCCGCCCGGCCTCGAGCCGGGGCTCGACGCGACCCGG
>JBOHTW010000278.1:0-3643 GCA_050733835.1 Vulcanimicrobiaceae bacterium
CTTGGGCGCGAGGGCGCGGCGAAGTCGGCTCCGAGTGGCGGTTTCGCGTCTCACCCCCGGGGAAGGCCCCCCGGCCACTCGTTCCCGACCTCGCGTTCGTGCGGATCGAGCGCCTGCGTGGGCTCGCCGGCCGCGACCTCCAGATACCCGCGCTCGCTCCCGACCTCGCCGTCGAGATCCTCTCGCCCGGCGACCGGCGCATCGACATCGATCACAAGATCGGCGTCTACCTCAGTGCCGGCAGCGCGCTCGTGATGGTCGTCGACCCACGACGCCGCGTCGTCGAACTGCACGACGCGACCGGCGTGCGCGAACTCGGCGAGCGCGACGTGATCGAGCACGAGTCGCTACCCGGATTCAGCTTTGCCGTCGCGGAACTGTTCGCGGTCCTCAAGCCGCCGCGCTAGGAACGTGGCGTGATCTCGGCTGCCATCCCAGACGGCACCGTCGATGGGGCCGAACTTGGGCCGGCGCGCTCGTTCTCGGCCGACGTTTGGCGCCGGCTGCACCGCGACCGCGGGGCGCTCGGCGGCGCGGCGATCGTCCTGCTCGTGCTGGCGGCGGCGGTCTCGGCGCCGTGGCTGGCCGGCGCCGACCCGCTCGCTCAGAACCTGGCGCATCCCGCGCTTGGCCCCAGCCTCCATCATCTCATGGGGACCGACAAGTTGGGCCGCGACATCTTCGCGCGGATCGTCTTCGGGGCGCGCATCTCGATTCGCATCGGGTTCGTCGCGGTCGGCATCGCGATCACGGCCGGCACCGCCGTCGGCGTCCTGGCGGGTTATTTCGGCGGCGCGCTCGATGCGGCGCTGATGAGCGCGATGGATCTGATGCTGGCGTTTCCGTCGATCATCCTCGCCATCGGCATCGCGACGATCCTCGGGCCGTCGATCACCAACCTGATGATCGCGGTCGGCATCGTCTACATTCCGCAGTACGCGCGGCTCGCGCGCGCGTCGGTGCTGGCGGTTAAGCGGTTGGAGTTCGTCGAGGCGGCCCGCGCCCTCGGTGCCGGCTGGGCGCCGGTCGTGGCACGGCACATTCTGCCGAATGTTCTGGCTCCGCTATTGGTGCAGGCGACGCTCGGCATCGCGACCGCCGAACTGGAAGCGGCCGGCCTCTCCTACTTGGGACTCGGCGCGCGCCCGCCGGCGCCGGAATGGGGCGCGATGCTCAACGACGCGCGCGAATATTGGCTGACCGCGCCGTGGGCACTGATCTTCCCGGGGCTCGCGATCACGACGTTGGTGCTCGGGTTCAACCTGCTCGGCGACGGCTTGCGCGACGCGCTCGACCCAACGCAACGGTGATCCACCGCGGATTTCGCGACCCTTGTATGGTTATGCAACGTGAAGAAAATTTATGCCAACATTTTTCAAATGTGAAGAAGGCATTAAGCCTTGCGATTAAAAAGCAAGCGGCACCGACTACTGACCGGAGCTCGATATGAAAGCATAGGGCGCCCGGGCCTTAGTCTATCTACAACCGACCAGTTGCGCGAGGAACGGATATGATCCGACGACTTCCACGGCATCTCCGCGTTATAACAGCGGTTCGTTTTGCCGTTGCTCTCTTCGTAGGTTCTTCCCTGATACTCTCGACCGCGGTCCCAAGTTTCGCCGCGGGCGGCCAATTCGGCAACCTCAACGGTACCGTGGTCGACCAGCAGACGAAAGCGCCGATCAGCGGCGCAACGGTGACGGTCGCTTCGCCCAGCGGCACGCATACCGCGACGACGGGCTCCAACGGCTTTTTCTCGCTCCTCAACCTCCCGGTCGACACGTACGTCGTGACGATTGAGGCGAAAGGGTACGAGCCGATCGAACTTCGCGGCATCACCATCGAGGGTGACCAGAACCAAAATCTGGGCTCGCTCGCCGTGGTGCAAAGCCTGAAAACGATCGCTCGGGTGACGAGCCGCTCGCAGGCCGGCGCGTTCCAGCCGAAGCAGACCCAAGATTCATACACCATCAATGCTGATCGAATCGCGGAGTCGGGCGGCCGGCCCTCGCAGACCAATGAAAACAACCTCGTGCTTGCGGCCCCCGGCGTCACGCTCAGCTACACCGGTTTCCCGACGATCCGCGGCGGCCGGTTGACTGAAGTCGGCTATCAACTCGACGGCGTGCCATTTGACGAGCCGTTCCTCTCGGGGAACGGCTCGTTCGGACTTGTCAACGGGGTCGGCTCGGTCCAGGTCGTTGAAGGCTCGGGCGATGCCTCACAAGGAATGGTCGGTTCCGGCGTCATCAACGTCGTTCCCAAGCGCGGCACGTCGCCGGGCTTCGGCTACGTGCAAGGCGGCCTCGGCGGCCCGAACTATTATCATCAGTTCGCAACCGAATTCGGGACGGCGTTCGATCACAACAACATCTCGGAATACTTTGCCTACAACGGCGAACGCTTCCAGCCGTACCGCGCGACGCCGGCTGCGGCCTACGGGAACTTCTTCGCCAATTCGTACCAACGAAACGATCAGTTCCTGAACAACCTAATCTTCAAGTTCGGCCATAATAAAAATCAGTCGCTTCAGCTACTGTACTCGGCCGGCTCGGTTCAGCAAACCGGCAACCTGGGCGGTACGAACTTCGGCGCGTACAGCGCCACGAATCCTAACGGGTTGGCGTACTATCCGTTTTACCCGCCGGCCACCTTTGGACTCGGCAATGCGTTGCCGAACTATTCAAGCACGATCGGACTCACGCCCTACACGCCGGTGGCCAACGTTTTGCCGGCCGGCCCTCAGCAGAACGCGAGCATTCAGACCCAGTTCCTGAAGTTCGAGTACGACAACAACCTCGATCAGAACACGGCGCTGGCGCTACGCTACTACAATTGGTCGCAGTTCCAGTACTCGGACAGCTCCTACAGCTTGGGCACGATCAACGGAAACATTCCAGTGTATCAGGTCGTCGGCGGACCGACGACCGGCGTCAGCTTGGATTTGACGCGACAGGTCGGTACGAAGCTGACCGTCACGGCCAACGGGCTCTACGAAGTAGCACATCCGATCTGGAATGCCTTTGAGCCGACGCTTAGCCCGCTCGCAACCGAGATAATCAATCCGGCTTTAGACGCCGACGCTGCCAACGGACCGCAATGGAGCGACTTCCAGCCCGGCGGCTACTTATCGCAATTCGCGGCGCAACTACCGCAAGGTCCGGGTCGTTTCCCGACGTTCGGAATCGACTTCCACGGCGCGTTCTTCCAGCAGTATGGTGCGGGTCTGCGGTTCCAGTACAACCCGACCACGCCGCTCAAGTTAGACTTCGGCGTACGGTACGAGGGCCAAAATCAGCACTGGAGCAACCCGTTCAACCCGAATAATGCAGGTGGCAATCCTTTCGACGTTCCGGCGGCGCAATGGACAAGCCAAATTTTGAATCCCACCGAGGTGGAGCCGCGGGCCGCTGTGAGCTACCAGTTGGGCAGAAACGATGCCATCCGCGCCTCGTACGGTCGGTCGTCGGTCTTCTCGAACGCTCAAGATGCCGGCACCCCGCTGGGGTTGTACGGCTTCAACCAAGGCCTCCTCAATGTTCCGGCTAAGCCGGGGTTCTCGTGTGGAACCTCGCTCGGCGCCACCTTCCCATGTCAAAACTACGCCCAACAGTTTTACTGGGCGTTGGACAGGCATCTGGAC
>JBOHTW010000279.1:0-15757 GCA_050733835.1 Vulcanimicrobiaceae bacterium
GCCGTATCTCGCGGTCGCCGAGCCACGTGGGTATTCGATTGACCTTACGGTTGAGTTGCAGTCGAAGATGATGCGCGCCGCTGGGATCGTCGCGCAGACGCTCGCCCGGACGAACGCGCGCGAACTCTATTGGAGCATCGATCAGCAGCTCGCGCACCTTGCCAGCAACGGCTCGACCGTACGCGCCGGCGATCTATGCGGCTCGGGAACGATCTCGGGCGCGACCCCCGATTCGTTCGGCAGCCTGCTCGAACTAACGTGGCGCGGCACCCGCCCGCTCACACTCGGCGACAGCGAACCGCGCGCCTTCCTCACCGACGGCGACGTGGTCATGATGCGCGGTTGGTGTGAAGGGCCCTCGGGCGATGTATTGCGGATCGGCTTCGGCGAGGTCCGCGGAACGGTCGTGCGAGCGCCAGAGCAACGTTCGGAATGACGGTTCCGAATTGACTCCAACATTTCGGAGTGCGTGGCAGCGGGAGTCGCCTTCGTTGTGTGAGTGGGACCATTTTGCGCCGAACGAGGTCGAGGACGGCCTCGATCGTCGCGCCTCGCGCTCGCCTCGGATTTGTTTGAACCTAATGTAAAAATTTGGGTCGCCCCCTAGCCAGAGGAGGAGCTTGCCCCCTCACCCCGCCAACCCTAGCCAAATTCTCTCGCGACTTGCTTGGAAAGGTTGGACTTCCCGTGTCTATCCGACGACGAGACTTCATCGCGTTTCTTGGGTCTGGGGTAGCCCTGTCTGGTTGCGGCGGCGGACAACCATCGGTGCCCGGCCGTGTCGGGTTGGCGTCTGCGGGTCGATACACGTTTACAATGGATCATGAGACGGGCGATGGAGAGCTTTCGGATCCCGACGGGAAACCTGTCTTTACGAGCGTAAACGACGGCCATTTCGTGACGGTCACGCTGACTACGGAAGATAGGAGTCGCAGCGCGAAACTCGATGTCACGAAGCCGATTCCGCTCGCGGTCGCAGGCGCGAAACTGGAAGAGCAACCGCGCTATTTCATCACGAACAAGGGTCGCCTGGTGATCCACCGCGGGCATCGCAAGATCGCGTGGTTCCTTGCGACGACGAATGCGACGACATTTTTTATCGACGACGTGACGGAGCGCCCAAAGGTCTTGGCGACTCCGACCGGGACGACGAATGGGCTTGCAGGGAATTACGACTTCGCAAAGGCGCAGACGCTCGCACTAAGCAATCAATTAGACGACCAGGCGGCCGCAGCAGCGTACGATGCGCAACCAGAGAATTTTACCGACCCGTCGTTCTTTGCCAAGCCTGATGAGGATTCCGACGAAAGAGACTTTCAAGAACGCTTTACAGTGCGAACGGTGTCCGCGCGTCGCCAACGACTTGATCTTCCCGGTCAAAGTAACGCGGGGATTAGCAATTTGTTCTACGACCGCGATGGGGACGATGACGATACCCCCGCTTGCGCTGATGCCTTTTCGGTGTTGTTTTTTGCCGACCTCATTCTCGTCGGCACTGGCTTGCTTGCGACCGCCGGCTGCGCGACAATCGTACTGTGTTTAGGTTCGGCGACAATTCTTACCGGAACGATTGGGCTCTCTCTGAGCTCTGCACAAAAGGTACACGATGTGTGCAGCGGGGGAGAGCAACTTGGCATTCCGTTGGGCTCGTGACGTTCGGACCAGGCTGAAAATGTGTAAATTCGAATATCCGTCATTTCGAAGCTCTCTGAGTTTGGCAGCAATGGCCGCGTTAGCTTCGGCGCTCGGAGCGAAGGAGACGCTAGGCAGAATGGCGCTCGTTCTGGGGCCGAGTGAAAGCGCTTGGACACTTCCACGCTTGATGGAGAGCATACACTGGCTTGCGCTAGTCGCATTTTGCACGGGTATGGTTGTGACGGCTTGCCTATTTCTCGTGGGGTTGGCGCTGACGGCACGATTTAAGGACTGATCTTGTGTCGAGGCGGCTTCGGTCGTGATTGTCGCACGGTGCAGCGCGGAGCCGTCCCCCCTGTGTCAGGATGATCTGGTACCGGCTCTCACAGAAAAGTACACGCACGGTGGGGCCGCAAGGATCAGATTATGACCAACGTTGTGAGTAACGGGTCGGCGACGCGATCGTCGAGTTCGGAGATAATCGAAAGGCCCAAACGGCGTCGGTTCTCGGTTGATGAGAAGGTAAGAATCCTGCGCGAGGCTGACCTTTTGCCGCGGGAACTGTCGGCGCGTTTCTGCGCCGGGCCAGTTGCGCGATGCTAATTCCTGAGTCAGGCTATGTGTCTGCCCCGACGTCGTCTGCGTGGTGGTAGCGATTTCACCGGAATTTCCGTGGCCGGGCGGCGGGTCGGGCTTGCGCGAAATGGGGTACCCGCCGAGTAATGATGGTGCTCATGACTAAGTGGCATCGTGCGACGGTCCTCGTCGGTAATTCCTACGATGACCCAATCACTACAATCGGGGATTTTTCTAGGTCAAAAGACCACGCTGGCGAGCGGACGGATGGCGCGGAATCTTGGATACGCCGGATTTCAGCAAGCTCAGACGATTCCGTGTTCCCGGGCGAGGGCGACGGCCTCGGCGCTGCGCTTGCAACCTAGTTTGCGCAGGATCGCGCCGATGTGACTGCTGACGGTTTGGGGGCTGCGGCCGACTTCGTCGGCGATGGCTTGAGTCGTTCCCCCGCGGGCGAGGAGTTGGAGTATCCGAAGCTCCGCTTTGCTGAGGGACGCAAAGGCGGCGGCGGCGCGTCGAACCCCCAACGGTAGGGCCGCGGCCAGATCGGCGCAGCCGGCGAGGCCGCTGTCACGGATGGCGGCAATATGTGGATCGAGTTGATGGCGCTCGGCAGAACCTTGTACGATGCGATTAAAAAGGTGCGTTGCCCGCAGAGGATGGCGCAACGCGGTTGTCGCCGGTAGCTTGTCGCGCTCGATCTGCGCGAGAACGGCCTGCGATGCCCGCGGCTGGCCCAGCAGCGTGTGCGTGAGGGCGATCATCAATTTGGCGAACGTCGCAAGCATGGCGCAGCGCCCCGAAGCTGCACCCTTTGCAGTGAGCTCGGCTAGGACTTCGGTGGCTCGGTCGAGGGCCGCAACGGCCTTACCACGGTGGCCACTTGCAGCCGCATATAGCGCGACTTGAGGCAGACCCGAAACCAGATCGGTCGCTTCGTGCTCGGTGCCCGCAAGCGGGACCATTTCGGTCAGCCGCTGCGCACCCACAAAGTCGCCGGCCCCCGCTGCGCGCAGCGCGCGCGCAAACGCGATTTGGGGGTTCGCTACCGGGCTGCGCTCCGCATCGATCAGGGATTCAAGCTGCTCGATGCGGCGACCATCGCCACGCAATGTCGCGAGCATCAGCGCGCTCGACAACGACCGCACGCGCATCCAAAGCTCGCCGCTGCGTATTGCGTGGGCAACCATCTCGGCAGCGTGGTATTCGGCGCGTTCCCAATCGCCGTCATTGAACGCCAGCAGGTACAGCGTTTCGTGAATGCGCGCGACTAGATCGCTCAGAGCCACGAAGCCGCCGGCCGATAAGGCGGCGGTCATGCGGTCGCGAGCCTCGGCAAGCCGATGTGAAAAGTACGAGGCGAGGCCGGCGTTGTACAGAATCGGCGCCCGGTAGATGGCCTCGTACGAGGCTACACCTTCGATCGCCCGCACTGATAGCCGGTGCGCCTCGTCGAACTCGCCATTTCGCGCTCGGTACTCTGCCAGGCAGCAGAGCACCGCCGAGCGCGTCCGCTGATCTGAAATCCGTTCGACAGCGATTCCCGCGAGCACGGCCAGCCGTTCGTTGGGATCGATGCGCTTGTGCTCAAACGGACCATAGTATTGTAGCGATAGGCTGACGCGAAAATCGAAATCTTCGGCTCGCTCGATGGCGGCGCGATATAGCGCGCCGGATTCACCCCAACTGCCGCGGAAAGCTCGGACGCGTGCGAGCGAAGAAAGCACGTCGGCATCCGAGCGGCGGACGGACTCCGGGAGCGCGTCGACCGCGAGTTCGGTGGCCTCAAGACTTATGCGATTCGTGAGCCGCCCACGTTGGGCGCGCAGCATCCGCAGGATACCGTCAGAATCTGTCGCCTCGACGCGAAGGCGCACCGCGGCTTCGGCTTCCCCGGCGGCCTCCAACAGATCGGCCGCGCCAAGTTGCGCGCTTCGGTACCCAACGAGCCCGCGCAGGCGCAGACGATGGTCGAGGAAATCGCGAAACAGGTCGTGGTAGCGAAACCGCGTAGCGCTCAGTGGCGCGATGATCCCGGCGTAACGTCGCAAGCCGGCGTGAGTCTCATGGGGAGCTTCCCAACCGGCGCCGGCGAGGACATCGACGTCGATCACCGGCAGCAGCGCCGTGTCTAGCAAGAAATCTTGCTCGCGGCCCGAGAACGCCGAAAACACTTGATCGGCAAGATACGCGTAGAGCAGTTCACGCGTCTCGGGTCTTATATCTCCGAGCACGGGCATGCGAGCGCGCAGTGCAAAGATGAACGCCGCAGGCCAGCCGCTGGTTGCGGTGAGGAGCTGTTCGAGGTTTTCGGAGTTCAATTCGATGCCGGCCGCTCGCGCGATTATCGCCGCCTCGCCGGTACGAAGGCGCAAGTCGCACTCGCCGATCGATCCTTCGCCGTGCGCGCCGGAGTGCCAGGTCGCACGCGGAAGATCGAGCGACACTCGGCTCGAGAGTATCCACGTGATGTTCGCTGACGTTCGATCGATCAATGCCACCAGGAAGCGCTCCACGTCTGGGTCTGCTGCCGCGACGTGCAGATCATCGATCGCTACCGTGAGCGTGCGCTCACCGAGATATGCCGACAACCAGCCCGCAAGCGCCTCGGGAACGGTGGCAGAACCGGTGGCGTCCCGGTAGGCCGCGTGCAACCCGCGCTCGGCTCCGGCGACGTCGCTTCCGAATGCCCGGATCAAGCCGAGGCCGAAGCCGAGCATGGTCTTGTGCTCGGTACGCACCAAGAACAGGACGGATGCCGCGCCGAAACTTGCAAGGTACTGTTCGAGCGCGATCGACTTGCCATAGCCCGCCGGGGCTATGATCGAGCAGACTCGCTGACGGCGGGCCTGCGCGATCAATTCGACAAGCCGCGGGCGAACGAGGGGTTCGAAAGAGCTCCCACCCACGCGATCCGTACGTTGGGGGTCGTTCACCCACGAATCGTTCTCGTTTACCGAGGGCGCTCCCGCCCAAAGGTTCCGAGACCAAGAACGAACGAGACCCGCCGCCGGCCGCAGCCGAAACGACGGGCCTCGCGACTAGATTCCCTGGGCCTGTGCTCCGCTCGCGCTCTGTGCGCTTGCCGACGATGCCTGGCCGAAGATCGCCCCAAGGATCGTCTGCAGGGTGTGGGCTAAGCCCTGAAGCAAGCCACTCTGGCCTTGTCCCGACGGGGCGCACTGTGCGGCCGGAGCGCACTGCGGGGCTTGCCGCGGGAGACAGCTCGACAGCGAGCTCATAGCGTTGCTAGGTCCCATCGACCCGGACTGCGGTCCCAGTTGCCGCCAATTATCCGAATCCGGCTCGTGCCGCGCGATGTGGTCGTGCCGTCCCAGTTGGCTGGAAGCCCCCGGCGATGCATTCGTGGAGTTTCCACTCGAACTGAGCGGCAGGTTGACGTTGTTGAGAATATTGACGTTTCCGAGAAGCCCCCCGCCTCCGGTACCGTGTAAGGACATGGTCAATCCTCCATTGAGGCCCTGCCTCCGCTATTTGCAGTATGTCGCATGGCGTTCGTTTGCGCCGCGATGGACGGGTTGCCGTCACCACCACAATCACGTAGCCGACGCGTTTTTCAAGGGGCATGGCCGCTTTTAGACTATGCCATGCTCTTTTGCGAGCGCGATTGCCTCGGAGCGACGGCGGCAGTTCAGTTTTCGCAAGATCGACCGTACGTGCGTCTCGACCGTGCTCGGTGCGCGTGCGAGTTCATCCGCAACCTGCTTCACGGTTCCGCCCCGCGCGACCATGTGCAGCACACGCAGTTCCGTCCTCGTCAAGGCCGAGAAGCCACTCGTCAACGGCGAGATGCCGTCGGGGGGGGGTCCCCTCGACGCTAAGCGGCTGTCCCGGGTGCGCGCTTGCGGGTCCGTCCGAGGGTGCGTGCACAGCCTCGCGTGAGCCGTTCAGCGGTAGCGCCGCCAACAAGTCGGCGTAGCCGGACAGACCACAGTCGCGCACGTGCGCCAACACGGCGTCGAGTTCGTCGCGGTCGGCCGAACCTTGAACGACACGATTCAAGCTTCGCGCCGCTTGCACGAGATGGTAAAGTGCCGGCACGGCTACTCCCGCGCGTTCGAGTTGCAACAGTTCGTGAGACGATGCCTTAAAATCTCCGAGCATCGTTTGCGCGAGTGCGGCCATCACTCTGGCGATCGTGGTCAAAACTGCCTCGGGCTCGCCGTCTGCGGACCGGGCGTATTTGGCGAGAGTCGACTCCGCTCGCTGTAGGGTCGCCGTAGCCGCTTCGCGCTGCCCGGCGGCCGCGGCGTACAATGCCATCTGGGGCAAGCTGGAAGCCACCTCGTCGAAATTTGTTCGGCGCGGCCGGACTGTCGATGATTGGGCGCTCTGATACGCGCCCGCGAAGTTTCCGGTGCAAGCCTGTTGCATCGCGCGCGAAAACGAGAGCGCGCCGTACTCCTCCCATTCCGCGAGGCGCTCGGCGGTCAACTCGCGTTCGATCTCGTCGGCCCGCGAGCCCTGACCGCGGACGGTCGCAAGCAGGAGCGCACTCTCCAAGCAGCTTAGGATGATGCCGAGTTCTCGCCAACGTTTGGCATTGTCGATCGCCTGCGCGATGTGATCGGCGGCCCCATCCCAATCGCCCTCGGCGAGCGAAATCGAATATAGTACATGGTGAATCCTCGCCGTCAAGTCGTGGGCATCGAGCCGGTCCGCCAGCGGGATGACTTCGTACATTCGTGCGCGGGCTTCGGCCAGCCGGCGGGAATGGATTGACACGAGGCCGGCACTGTACAGGGCGCTCGCGCGCGATACGACGTCGGCCGTAGCCGTGATTTCAATCGCTTGATTCGCGAGCTGTTCGGCGGCGCCGAATTCGTGCCGGCGCGCGTGATAGATTGCACGCGTGGCGAGCAGGCGGCCCCGGGCTGCAGGGTCGACAATTCGCTTGGGATTGATCTCGGCTAGCAATTCCAATGCGCGATCGTCCAGACAGCGCATCTCGAGAGAAGTGCTTGCCGACAACGCGAACCCCGCACGCTCGGTTTCGTCGGCCGCTAGCTGCATCGCGATCCGATACAAAGCGTCGGATTCGCCCCACTCGCCGCGAAAGGAGTGAACGCGTGCCTGCAAGGCGCACAGGACAGCATCTGAGCGGCGCACGGTTTCAGAAAGCGCGGCGAACGCTGCTTCGATGGCTTCCAAATTCAATCGTTTGTGCGGTGATTTGCCCTCGATACGAAGCATCCGCACGATCCCTTCGCGATCGTCCGCTTCGATACGAAGCCGCAGCGCCGCCTCCACCGAGTGTCCGGCTTCCAAGAGCGTTGCGGCCGCGCGCCGAGCGCGCTGATAGCCTTCCACGCCCTGCGAGCGCAGGCGGTGATCGAGAAAGTCGCGGAAGAGATCGTGGTAACGGAATGTCGTTGCACTCTCTGGTTTGATGAACGAGGCGCGACGCCGCAACTCGAAGTAGATCTCGTGTGGCGCCGCCCACCCGGCTTCGGCGAGCGCATCTAGATCAACCAGCGGAAGAAGCGCAGTGTCGAGCAGAAAGCGCTGCTCTCGCGAAGAGAGTTCGATGAAGAGCGCATCGGCGAGGTACGCATAGAGGGCTTCGCGCGCCTCGACCGCGGCATGCGGGTGAGGATGCAGCGAAACCTGTAACGCTAACATGAAGGCAACTGGCCAACCGTTCGAATCGGCCACCAGCTTCTTGAGACGCCGGCGGCTCGCCACAACCCCGCAAGCTCGCGCAATGGCGTCGGCCTCGGGTTCTGTGATGCGCAAGTCGTCTTCGCCGACGAGGTCGTCCGCCTGATCGTAGGCTAGCCAAGTTGCGTACGGGAGGTCAAAGGTGCTACGGCTAGCCAGAATCCAGCGAACGTCCGTCCGCGTAGCGCCGATGAGAATGACGACGAAACGGAGCGCAGCCCGATCGGCGAGATGAAGATCATCGATTGCGATCGTCGTGCTGCACGCTGTGAGGCGTGAAGCAAACCAGGTGGCCAGGGCCACGGGCGGGTCCGGGGCAGCGAGCGCCGTGGGAATGTCCGGAAGTCGGGACTCGAAACCGGGCGTGCAAGTTGCCAGCGCCTGCGCGAGACCCCTGGCGAATCCCGGTAAGGCCACGTGCTCGCGCCGCACCGCGAACGAGACGGACGACTCTCGCCGTGACAGGAATTGCGCCAGCGAGACGGATTTTCCATAGCCGGCCGGCGCCACGATCAAGGCGATGCGCCGGCGACAGGCCCGCGCTATCCGCTCCAACACCGGCGGCCGAGCGAATGTTCCGAAAGACGCGAGCGTGACCGGATCCGCGGGGGGACGACCCTCACTCATGCATCAAACCCTTCCGTGTTCGTTGCACGTTCGAATGGCACTCGATCATTGCGTTTACGAACCGCAGGCTTTTTTCCCGCCGGCGGCGCCGTTCGGCGGACGGCTACGACGGAAGGCCGCGCGGTAGGGGCTGATGCCCTTTAGCCGAGTATGATTTCCGCTTGGTCGAGCGCCGCGTTCGAAAGCAGAACCCAACGACGGTCCGGTGTGCCGCCTCAATTTGTTCGATGGACGCCGATTTGGGAGTACGCCGCCTGCGGCGATGTGCGTTTCAAACGAGCGCAGAGTGGCCGTGCTTCATTTGCATCGCTGCGCGCAAGATCGAAGTGGAAGAACAGGCTCATATCCTCGAGAATCAACGCAAGGGTTTGCGCGAGCCGACCTTGGACGCGCTAGACACACAGGGCAATCCGGTCCAGTGACCTGGTCAGCCGAGTCTCTCCGAAACTCGCGCCGCCCCTAGCCGCCCCGGGCGGGTTAAATTGTCAGGATGGAGGATGACTTCAAGCTGCTCTCGAGTCAAAAGCCCTTCTTCGATGACCAAATCGGCGATGCCCCGCCCAGTGACGAGCGCGGCCTGGGCGATCCTACTCGCCTCCTCATATCCTATATACGGATTCAGCGCAGTTGCGAGCCCGATTGAGTGCTCAACCATTGATCGGAGATGTTCCCGATTCGCAGTTATACCAGAAACGCAACGTTCCGCCAAGACCGAACAACCAGCGCTGAGGTGCGTGATGGACTCAAAGAGGCTGTGCGCGATAATGGGTTCAAACGCGTTCAGTTGCAGTTGCCCTGCTTCAGCCGCAAGACTGATTGTGACGTCGTTTCCGATTACTTCAAACGCTATCTGATTGACAACCTCGGCGATCACAGGGTTGACCTTCCCAGGCATGATGCTCGAGCCGGCCTGAACGGGTGGCAAGTTGATCTCACCCAAGCCTGCGCGCGGTCCCGACGAAAGCAACCGAAGATCATTGCAAATCTTCGACAATTTGACCGCGGTTCGTTTGAGTACACCGGAAAGCTGGACAAACGCACCGACGTCCTGTGTTGCTTCAACGAGATTGGGCGCTGTGACCAAATCGATGCCGGTTATGATTGATAGGCGCGCGCAAACCGTCGCCGCATACGCCGGATGGGCATTGATGCCCGTTCCGATGGCCGTGCCACCAAGATTAACCTCGCGGATCAAAAGTGTTGCCTCGGCGAGCCGCGCTTCGTCCTCGCCGATCATGACACCATACGTGCCGAACTCCTGGCCAAGAGTCATCGGAACGGCGTCCTGCAACTGGGTACGCCCCATCTTTAAGGCGTCCGCAAACTCTTCGGCCTTCGCCGCAAATGCCAGCCGCAAGGTTGCCATTGCATTGAGCAACCGAACCAGCGCGAAGTTCAAAGCGACCTTTACCGCGGTCGGATAGACGTCGTTCGTGCTCTGGCTCATATTGACGTCTTCAAGGGGATGCAAAAATTCATACTGACCGAGCTCGTGTCCAAGATGCTGTAGTGCGCTATTGGCGATGACTTCGTTAGCGTTCATGTTCGTCGAAGTGCCGGCGCCGCCTTGGATGACGTCGACGACAAACTGATCGCGCAATTCGCCCGCGCGGATATCGGCGCACGCCCGCACAATCGCCTGGCACTTCTCGCTGTCGAGTAATCCCAGTTGTTCATTGGCTTCCGCCGCTGCCGCCTTGACGCAGACGAGGGCTATTATCAAGTCGTCGTAGATGCCGATATTTGTGCCGGTGATCGGAAAATTTTCGACAGCTCGCAATGAATGGATGCCGTAGTAAGCATCAGATTTGACTTCCCGATAGCCCAGGAGATCGTGCTCCAAGCGCACCGTGCTCTTCACGACTTCCAAATTGTCCGTGGTTTGCTCACCAACCTGGTTCAACCGGGTGAGTGCCCGCCCCCAGCATGTATCGCACCGCGTCACTCGGCCGCCTGCTTAGGCTCCTGTTATCTGCATAGCCCATGCAATGACTGCATAAGAGCGGGGTTCTGGGGGAATTTGGTCCGACGAATCGCAGTGTATGGCCGGTCTACCACTCCCGAAGCGACTCCTTCAAGAGCCGCTTGTATTTCAGCCGCTTTCATCACCAAATGTAACGAGGACTGACATTTATGTACTGTGGCGCCGCGCTTTTGGTACAGCCTTGGCAATCGGTCTAGACTTTCATATCCTCGTTCCGGCTGCCCCTGCGTTTGCCCATGGTATCGGCGTAACCGTCGAAATCACTGCCATTGCCACCGCCGGTTCTTTGGTTGTGGGAATGGTCGGGGCGGCAATGCGTACTTTGAATAACAAGATCGCGGGCGCGCTGGCGACGGCGTTTACCGAATTTTTTCGCAATACGCCGCCTCTCGTGCAGATGTACTTCCTCTACTTTGGTCTTCCGTTGACCGGTGTCAGACTGTCGTCGCTATTGTGCGGAATCATCGCGCTCACAATTTACCAAGGCGCGATCGGCATTGAACTCCTACGTTCTGGATTAGAAGCTGTGCCGAGCGGACAGCACGAAGCTGCACAAGCACTTGGCCTAGCGTCCTTTGACCAGATGGCCAGTGTCATCGCTCCGCAGGCGATCCGGATAAGCCTTCCCGCGATGAGCAATAACATCATTTCGCTCCTAAAAAATAGCGCTATTGTGTCTGCTATTGGGGTCGCTGATATCACGGGTGTTGCAAACGATCTGATTGCGATCAATTTTCGTACGGCCGAGTATTTCGTTGCAATCGGCGCACTATATCTCTTGATGGCTTGGAGCATTTCGGTGGCATTTAAGATCGTCGAGCGACGTTTAGCAATGTATGCATGAGTAACGTTACACTCGGTGCGCTCCCGACACTACTTCACGGCGCGTTGGCCACAATCGGCATCAGCGCCGTCTCAATGTGTATCGCGGTAATGGTAGGCCTCATTATTGGTGTGCTGCGAATTCTGGGAGGGCGAGTACTTAACGCGCTCCTGATAGTGTTTGTGGAAGTCTTTCGCGGCATTCCCCTGCTCGTACTCATGTTCTTTTCGTTTTTTGGTCTGCCGCAGTTGGGCATTCAGATTAACGGAAACAATGCCGCGATTTTGGCACTTGGCGTGTGGGGTGCGGCGAACGCCTCGGAAATCGTACGAGGAGCAATCATCTCAATCTCGCACGGGCAGACCGAAGCTGCATTGTCGATCGGCCTGGGGCGTCTTCCCACCTTGGTGTTCGTCGTCTTCCCTCAAGCAGCTCGCCGAATGGTAGCACCATTCATGAGCCTGTTCACCGCCGTTGTCGTGTCAAGCTCACTTGCAGCATTGATTAGTGTCCTTGATTTGGTTGAGCGTGGTCGCGTTTACGTCGAGCGCTTTCCTCCGGTCGCCCTTCCAGTTTACCTCACGGTGATGGTCATTTACTTTTTGATTAATTATCCCATTTCGATTGCCGCCGGGAAGCTTGAGCGGAGATTGGTCTAAAATGTTTGCTCGAATGCCGATCGAGAGCCAGCCTTTGATGAAGGCCCCACCGATGGTCACGATGTCTCACGTCCAAAAGGCCTTTGGAGCGCATGAAGTCCTCAAAGATATTAGCATCGAGGTACCGGCCGGAGATGTGTGCTGCATCATCGGTCCGTCTGGAAGCGGTAAATCTACAGTTTTGCGGTGCCTCAATCGCCTTGTTAAAATTGATGGCGGACGAGTTGTCGTCGACGGCGTTGACGTGAGTGACGTCAGCGTCAAGGACGTTGATCTGCGCCGCCATGTAGGGATGGTCTTTCAGCAGTTCAATCTTTTCCCTCACATGAATGCATTGGAAAATGTAACCCTCGGACCGATCAAGGTTCGCAAGATGAAAAAGGCCGATGCGACAATGCTGGGGATGACGTTCCTCCGCAAGGTAGGCCTTGAAGAAAAGGCTACATCGTATCCATCGCAGCTATCGGGCGGGCAACAACAGCGCGTCGCAATCGCCCGAGCGCTTGCAATGGAGCCAAGGGTGATGCTCTTCGACGAGGCCACTTCCGCGCTCGACCCGGAGATTACGGGCGAGGTGCTCGAAGTGATGAAACAATTGGCCGCCGAGCGAGTCACGATGATTTGCGTGACTCACGAGATGGGTTTTGCGCGTGAAGTAGGGACACACATAGCTTTTGTAGACGGGGGCGTTGTCGTTGAAGAGGGAACGCCAAAGGAAGTGTTCGGCAATACGAAGACCGAACGAGCTCACGATTTTCTTTCAAAGGTTCTTTAACTTGTGGTGAAGACTGGCTTGAGGCCTGCACATATACGTTAAGGTAGACCCTTCGCCGTTATTCCTTTCGCGCATACCTATTGCTGCTTGTGCATAGGTATGGGGGCGTACGAGGACATTACAACAGTTCAAAATCAATAGTATTGCTGTGCTCGGGATATTGGGCGGAATGGGGCCACTCGCAACGGCTGATTTCATGGCGAGAATTTGCACCGAAACCCCTGCGAAGAGAGACCAAGACCATATTCCGGTGGTGCTGTTTTCCGTTCCGCGGACACCGGATCGCACGCAAGCAATCTTTGGGCTTGGCGAAGACCCGCTTCCAAGCATGGCGGTTGGAATTAGCGCGCTTGACCGCTTGGGAGCGCATTTCATCAGCATTCCGTGCAATACGGCGCACCACTGGTATGATGCGTTGAGCGAGGTCACAAATGTACCGATCGTTCATATCGCGGATGCAGTAATACGGCAACTTCACGAACGCGGCATCACGAGTGGTCCCGTTGGACTGCTTGCGACGGCGGGAACCATAAAATCGGGTTTCTATCAACGGTGGCTCGCTCAATTCGGCTTCGAATGTCGACTCGGATCCGACTTCGTACAAGATGCGGTGATGGGTGCCATACGCAAGATCAAGTCGGGTGATATTGACAGTGCGCGGACCGAGCTAAGCCCGATCGTGCTAGACATGGTCGATGGGGGAGCGCAGACGATTATTCTTGGTTGCACCGAGCTTCCGCTCGCAATGAACGATGCGCCGGCGGGGTCGTTCTGTGTCGACTCGACCGTCGCACTGGCTCGTCTGTGCGTCTCTCGTTATCGAAACGTCCCAACCACCACACAACGATAGGAGTATGTCAATGGCCTCATCTGTATCACGTAGTCTCGCGTTGATTACACTAGGACTCGCGGGGACACTAGTACTCGCGGGAACATTTGTCGTACCGCGTTCTTCAGTCGCCGCTGATCCAATCAGCCTTGTCAAGGAGAGAGGCAGATTGATCGTCGGCGTCAAGTCTGATTTTCCACCCTTCGGCTATCTCGACGGCGACAAAGAGAAAGGCCTGGAGGTCGACCTCGTGCATCACCTCGCTAAGGACTTGCTAGGCAACGCGGACGCCGTCACGCTCGTCCCCGTTGTCAGCTCGAATCGGTTTCAATACCTCAATACGGGGAAAGTCGACTTCTTGTTCGCTTCAGTTACCGTGACCGATGCACGAAAGCAAGTTGTCGATTTTTCAATCCCCTACATGCACTCCGGCTGGCGCATTCTCGTCAACAAATCGAACACCACCATCCATGATGTGGCCGACCTCAAAGGTAAGACCGTTGTTGTTATTCCCGGGACTGTCGGAGAGGCCGGTATTGCCCGAATGGTACCCGACGCTAAACCGCTGCGTCTGACCCAGACGAGCGAAGCGTTGCAAGCCGTTGCGCAAGGACGAGCAGACGCCTTCGTGCAAGACGAGTCGCTGTTGATCGGCCTCCTAGAGAGATATCCGGGCTATAAAGTCGTTGGAAAGGCACAAGACGATTTTCCGATCGCGGCTGCTTGCCGCAAAGGCGAGGATGGCCTCTGCGAGTTCGTCAGCAAGGAGATCCCGAAGTGGGAGTCGGACGGAATACTTAAAGACGAGTTCAAAAAATGGCTCCACGAAGGCTACGAGGGCTTCCTACCGGTGGGTTCAAAAACGTAAGAATCGATGGGGAATAGTGCATTGCGATGGAATTGGAGTGGCTCGAAGACTTTCTAAGCCTTGCACATACGCGGAGTTTTTCGAAATCGGCTGCTGAACGCAATCTTACGCAACCGGCTTTCAGCCGTAGGATACAGGCCATCGAGCATTGGATAGGTGCTGCGCTCATCGATCGCAGCACCTATCCTACTACGCTTACTGAACTGGGCCGCCATTTTCGCGAAAGTGCACAAGAAGTGACGCGAATGTTACTACTGGAACGCGAGCGCGCACGCGCGCGAAAACTCGTAGAGCACTCCGCCTCAATGCTCAGGTTTTCAGCACTCCACACGCTCGCGCTCGACTTCTTTCCCGACTGGCTCAACCAGCTGGAAGCACAGCTCGGCCCACTTTCAACGAGTCTCTTTGCGGGCGATTTTCACGATTGTATGCAATCGCTCGTCGAAGGTGGCTGCGATTTTCTCCTCACTTTTCATCATAAAAGCGTCCCGCTGTTGGTCGACCCCTTACGTTTTCCATCTGTCGATCTAGGCGTTGACTCGCTCGTCCCGGTTTCCGCGGTGGACGCTCATGGAGAGCCCATCTACTCACTGAGTACGGCACCCGCCCCCGTCCCGTATCTTGCGTACACAGAAAATACATTTCTGGGCCGCATGAACGGCCTCTTGCTTGCGCAAAGGGAAACCGGCTCACTCCTCCTGAAGCAAGTTCACGAGAGCGCGATGGCGGAAATGCTCAAGGCGATGGCGCTGGCGGGGCATGGCGTCGCATGGTTGCCGGCAAGTTCGGTCAAGGTCGAAGTCGAGCGTGGGACGCTGATCGTCATAGACTCGGCTATGAGCGTAGACATGTACATCCGGCTTTATCGCTCACTTGATCGAACGCGTACGAGCGTTGAAAGGCTTTGGACGTTTCTCACACGAGGACCCGGCCCGGCTGCAGTCGGTTGACATTCGGGCGTTGTTCCCTACCGTGGGCCATGAACGGCTCATCAAAGCCCCCGAATTTAAGCGTGACCTCCCTTGAAAAAACGCGCAACTCTCCCATTAGCGAGATCGTTTCAATTTGCGGGGAAATGACGTCGGTGCAACTCGTATGTAACCTACGTATCTCACGCCGCGCGTTTGGAAGCAAGAGGGCGATCGTGATCGATGAGGTCGCGGTAGCCGCGTAGACGCCGCCATGTTGGTGCGAGTTTGAGAATGAGCGCGTGTGTCACCGCCGTCGCAAACTCAGCGGTGCGTAAGCGTTTCATCGCGTCGGTGATGTGACCCCCTCGGGAGCTGGACACCTGATAAG
>JBOHTW010000280.1:0-2702 GCA_050733835.1 Vulcanimicrobiaceae bacterium
GCTGCGGGCAATGGGACGCAAGGCATCTTCGTCTACGGACCGGCGGCGCCGAACGAAACGGGAACGACGAACACGTTGGTCGCGCAAACCGGGTTCGGCTTCATCAATAAGGCGTTCACGACAACGAGCGGGATGACGGTCTTTGCCGGCGTGCGCGCGGACCCATCGTTCTTCGACCTTAACCAGTTCTATCAGATTTTTCCGAATCGCAAAGCCGGATCGAGCGCGGCGAGTTGCCTGCCGACCGCCGGCAACGGGAGCTGCCCGCAGGGCTTCAACAATCCGGGAAGCGACGCGTTCGCGGCGACCAACGTGCTCTCGATCGTCGTAGAGTTGCCAAAATCGATGGTCCTGCCCGCCGGCACGGGCCCGAAGGTTGCCTACTGGGCGACGACCAGCACGACGTCGGGGAGCTAACGCAGATGCAACGTACGCTATTTCACGGCGCCGCCCTGATGCTCACGCTAACCAGCTTGGCTGCGTGCAGCAACGATCGTTTGCTCAACGGCGCGCCATCGGCCGTCTTCCAGCAGGTCGATCGGGTCGGCCGGCCCGCGATCGTCGAGATCTATTCGCCGTTCGCGAATCACGATAAATTCGCACGGTCGTTGCCGAGCGGCGACACCGCGACGATCGGCGCCGACATCGGAACGTTCGTCACCGGAACCGCCGGCCGCAGTTCGGCGACGGTGACCTACGTTCAGGGCCTGCTAACCCCCGATGTTCTGATCGCCGACTTTTCACAGTCGGTGCCGGCCAGCTATCTCGGCGTCGAGACGCAGGGCAAGTTGAACGGAAACGGCACGGTCGCGGCCGGCGGCGGGCTGTTCGGCGGCCGCGCCCTGACCGACGACGTGATCACGGCCGATCTCGGCCTCGCGTTCGGCAGCACCGCCGCGCTGTTAGGCGGGGCACCCGACGACGGCAACGAACTCGACGGCCGCGCCGGCCGCCCGAACCTCGCCACCGACCATGTGGCCGCGAGCGCAACCGCCTACCTGCCGACGTTCCCGTACCTCGCCGATCCACACTGACGGTGAAAGAGGTTCCGCGGCGCGCCGGCCGGTAGTAACGCCGGTCGGCTCCCAATCGAGCCGCCCGCACCCCTGGGGATGTAGCTCAGCTGGTAGAGCACTTGCTTCGCATGTAAGGGGTCAGGAGTTCGAGTCTCCTCATCTCCACCATTGAAAACGCCTTATCCCGTACGGGATTTTGGCATTTTTGTTTGCGCGGCTTGCCGAAGCGATCCGCCGCATTTACGACAGTTGTACGACAACTGGGTTCGAGGGCGGCGAAGATTTGGTCCGCCGTCTGCGCAACGCGGCGCCCGGTATGGTTGAAGAGATGGCCGTACCGCTCGAACATCATACGGGTGTCGGCGTGCCCCAAACTGCCCGCGATCGCCAGCGGGTCTTCGCCCGCCTCGATGAGCAGCGAGTTCGCGGCGTGACGCAAACTGTGGAACGTGACGTCCGGCAGCTCTGCTCGCTCGAGCAGCGCTTGAAGACGCGCCGGATGCGGAGCGCGGTACCATCGGGCGACGTGAAGACGAATCCGCTTTGCGTATCGCGGCTCGCCTGGAGGGCGACGAGCGTTCTGCACGAGGTCGGGAAGGTAGATGATGCGCCGCGACTTCGGCGTCTTAGGCTCCGAGCGACTGACCTTGGCGTCCTCGGTCAAGGTTTTCTTGACGGACACCGTGCCGCCGGCGAGATCGACGTCGTCGCCGCGCGTCTTGCCGTAAAATGATTTGCGAATGACGGACCCGTCGGGTGCTTTGAGCGAAAGCTTCCCTTCGTACGTTCCGTTCTTCCGCCGGAAAATGCTGCCCTCGCCGTAAGCGCGCTTACCCACTACGATACTTTCCGTTCAAGGCGCCAGCCTCGCAGCCTTTTCACGTACTGTTGAACTGCCCGGTACTCGACGCGGCGGTGGCCGGTCTTCGTCTCGACGACGTATGGCAACAAGCCGCGCTTTGTTAGGCTATACACTTTCATCTTGTGATAGCCCAGCACATTGCAAACCTGCGGCACGGTCAACAGCACAGGCATCGCTCTTATCGCGTCGTTAGTACCGTCTGGTAAGGCTTTGCAGATGATCTCAAAAGCTTCGCGCGCGTCGGCGAGATTGTTCACAGCAGCCGCGAGTGCTCGGCAAATTCTGCGAATCGATGAATGATCAATCTCGGCCACTCGCGTCTCAGTAAGTTCCTCGCGAATAACGTTGACGGGAGCGTGACCCGTGGTTCGAATTAGTTCCATGGTAGTAATCCCGAAACGCCCTGAGAAAACGAAAAGGATCCGCAAACGTCAATGCGCTAGCTATGCCCGGGCGTGTACGCGTTTCTTCAGCGTTTGAGATTTCTTGGTTGGCTTGATATCCACGATATCGATCTTTACCCGGCCACCGAGAGCACCCGCAAGTTTGCGTAGCGTATCGATGGACGGAACATGAAACCCCGACTCAAGGCGGGAAATCGCCGAGACACTGGTCCCCATTCGAGAGGCAAGGTCTTCCTGAGTCAGCCCTGTTCGGGTTCGGTGGAGAATCACGAGGTCAGCGATCGCAAACGCGACCTCATGCTTCTTTTCAAGCTCGGCGTACTTCGGATCGGAGGCCCGGCGGCGGGCTGCGCCTTGCTTGGCATCCTGGCCGAGCGGATTGACCCAACGGACCGATTCTTTGCGAGGCATAGCATACTC
>JBOHTW010000281.1:0-3118 GCA_050733835.1 Vulcanimicrobiaceae bacterium
ACCTACGGTTGGACGCATGGGATACGCGACACGGGCTTTCTTTTGGGTTTGAATGCGGCGAACGCCTCGCGCCCCGCCCCCGCGCGCGACGGCGGCGCGCGCGGCTCTCGAACAACTCAGCGCGCCAGATTTGGAAAGCCAAGCTTCGCGAGCGCCGCATATGTGACGACGCCGACGGCGGTTGCGAGATTGAGGCTGCGAACGCTGCCCGTACGCATCGGGATGCGCAGCGTTCGCTGACGGTTGGCTGCCAGCAAGCCGGCGGGCAATCCGGCCGTCTCTTTTCCGAAAACGAGCGCGTCGCCGGCGGCGAACGGCGCATCGGCGTAGCAACCGGTACCGCGAGTGCTGATCAGCCACATTCGTCCGGCAAACTGCGCGAGCGCGTCGTCGAGCGAGCGGTGCACGACCAAGCTGACCGCGTTCCAATAATCGAGCCCGGCCCGTTTGAGCGCGCGATCGTCGATCGAGAAACCCAGCGGCTCGACCAGATGAAGCGCGCAGCCGGTCGCCGCGCAGAGCCGGGCGACGTTGCCTGTGTTCGGCGGAATCTGCGGTTCGACCAGAACGATCGCGAGCGGCGCGCTCGCGTCCGAGCGGCCGACGCGGTCGCGTGGCTGGGTCACGCGCTCAGTCATTGACCAGCGCGACAATCGCGTCGGTTCGGTCCGCCGGCGCGATCGCGTATGCAATCCCGCCGTGACCGATCCAGACGCGTTCGAATGCCGCCCGCGGATAGACGGTGCGCACGACGGCATTCGCCGGATCGTTGACGATCGGGTCGCCGGCAGCGCTGAAGCCGCGCAAAACGACGAGATGGCCGGCGCTGGCTTCGAGCGGCGCGCCCGGCAACGCGCCGTTGCTCCAGCCAATCGACAGCGCCAGTGGGACGCCGGCGCGAATGCAGGCCGCCGCTTGATCGAGATCGCGAACGTACAGGACGACGCCGAACAAGCCGACGCTTCCGGCGTAGGCCGCTGAGAAGACCCAGTTGCCGGTCCCGGCGTAGGTCGCGTCGTAGACGCCGGCGACGATCTCGGGCACGGTTCGTGCGATGCCCGCGTGCTCGAGCAGCATCGAAAGCGTGGTCGGCGAACACCAGCCGCGCTCGACCGGAAACGCCGGCAAATATTGCGAGCGTTCGGGAACCGCCAACTCGACGCCGGCGGCCGGCCGGCGGCGCGGCGGCGGCCGGTGGTTCGGCGTGCTGACGGCGACCAGCGTCAGCGGAACGGTCGCATGGATCTCGACCGCCGCGATCTCGCCGTCGGCCCGCACGACGTCGGTCGCGAGGGTTGCGACGGCGTCGTGCCCGTTGAGCGAGCGCCGTTGGGATGGCCCGAACTCGACAAAGTCAAGTGCTGAACTGCGCCGGCCGTCGGTGAGTTCGATCGCGACGTCGATGCGCCCGGTCAACTCCGGCGTATTCCACGAGACGATCGCTTCGCGCGCCGGTGCGACGGCCACGCGCGTCGACAAACCGCTGGGGCGAGCTACCGCGAGCATGGCGTCAAATCGTCCATTCCCATGAGTTCCAGTTGTTGGTAATGTACGCGGCCGGCCGATAATTCTTCAGGTCGCTGTTATATGCCGCGTAACCGACCTCCCAATAGACCGGAATGTCGAGCACCAACGCGTGGATTCGTTCCTCTTCGGTTTGATAGAGCCGCTTGCGCGTGGCCCGGTCGTAGGTTCGCGCCGCCGCGTCGGCGAGCCGGGTGAGCACCGGATCGCGCACGAAGCTGGTATTGCCGCCGTTCGGCGGGATGAACTGCGCGCTCCACAGTCCGCGATTGTCGGGATCGGGCGCATTGGTGTCGATTGACGACTCGAGATCGTAGCGGCCGGTATAGAGCGGCCCGGTCTGCGCGAACAGCACGCTCGCGGGATAGTTCTTGATCGCGAGGTCGATTCCGATCGCTCGTAGCTGTTGTTGGATTTGCACCTCGGCTTGTTCGTTCGAGAGCAGGTTCGTGCTCGAGATCGTGAGCTGCAGCGGCTTCTCGGCGCGCCGGCGGATGCCGCCGGGTCCGGTGCGAAAGCCGGCCGCCTCGAGCAAGCGCCGGGCGGCCGCCGGGTCGAACGGATATGGCGCAATCGCCGGCGCCGCCCACGAGCCGGGAAAGATGTCGCTGATCGCCCGCCGGTTTCGATCGTGGTAGATCGTGCGATTCAGCCGGTCCCAGTCGACGCCCAGCGCAATCGCGCGGCGTACGTGGACGTCGTCGAGCGGTGGCCGGGCGACGTCGATTGCGATCCGCCGCCAGTTCGCGAGCAGCCGGTGCGCGACGGTAATGCCGGCGATCGTTGTGAGCCGGTCGATCTGATCGCCGGCGACGTTTGGATAGACGTCGATCTCATGCGTGCTCAATGCCGCCAGCAACGTATCGTTGCTCGGAATGACCTTCCAGATCAATTCTTTGAGTTTGGGCGGTCCGCGCCAGTACCGCCGATTCGGTTCAAACACCAGTTGGGCGCCATGTTGCCACGACTTCAACATCCACGGCCCGCTCGAGAGCGGCTGCGTGTTGAACGCCGCCCGGTTGAGATTGGGCAGTTTTCCGAGCAGGTGCTCGGGGAGCGGTGGGTACGCGGCGCCGCCGGTTGCGAACAGTCCGAGAATGTCGGCTTCGGGCCGCTTGAGGTGCACGATTGCGGTCAGGTCGGTCGGAGCATCGATCGCGGCGATGTCGTCCCACCCGAATCGCGACTTGACGTTGTTGGCGTCGTTGGTCACGACCCGATAGGTAAACCGCAGATCGCGCGCGGTCAGCGGCGCGCCGTCGGCCCACGTCACGCCGCGGCGAAAGTGCAACACGATCGTCTTGCCGTCGGCCGAGATGCCGCCGTTGCGCTTCGACGGCACCACAGTCGCAAGTTCGGGCATGAACTCGCCGCGGTCGTCGTAGCGCAGCACCGGCGCGAACAGCAGCGCCGCGGCATCGTCGGTCGCGGCGCTGTTGCCGAACAGCGGATTGAGGCTGTCGGGCTCATCGGGTTGACCGATGCGCAGCACGCCGGGGATCGTCCACGCGTGGTGCCCACCCGCGGCCGGCGGCGCGCCGACCCTGCTGCACGCGGTCAGCGCCAGGATCGCCGCGAGCGCAAAGCTCGCGCC
>JBOHTW010000282.1:0-4506 GCA_050733835.1 Vulcanimicrobiaceae bacterium
GTTCAGTGGCGGCCGCCGCGACGATGGCCATTTCCGGGAGGGGGCTGGCGATCGGCGCCGGCACGGCGGCCGGCGCGGCGGCAACCGGTTTGGCCGCCGCACGCTTCGGCGCGTTGGTTACTGGGCGGAGCGTCGGAACCGGTGGCTCGTCGGCCGCCGTTGCGGTCGGGCGGGCCGCGACCGGCGGCTTGGCTTTTGGCGCCGGGGCGGCATCGGCGGCGACCGCCTTAGGAGCCGCCCCTTTGGGGGCTGTCGCCGGCTTCTTAGCACCGCCGAGAACCCCGCGCACGAGGTCCGCAATCGAGTCCTCGACGACGCTGAGTTGGTTCTTCGCGTCCAGACCCAAACGTTCGAAGAGCCCGATCAACTCCTTGGAGGAGAGACCCAGCTCTTTTGCCAGCTCGAAAATTCGTACTTTGCCCGTTGCCATCTCGTCCTTTACACACCTCGAGCGCGACCTACGGCGCGCCCGTCGCTTCGCTTAGTTCATCCGCGTAACTCCGGTCGCCGGGGCGAGGTCGCACCCGGCATCACCCCATCATACATCCGCGCCCGACTCCCCGCAAACCGGGCGGGCGTCCCAGGCGACCGCGGCCGCGGCCACGGCCAATCCCGGGTAGCGCCGGTTCTTCTTCGCCCGCTCGGCGCAGGTCGCGGAACACAGGTAGGCACCCCGGCCGGCCTCGACGGGCGACCGCCGCGTCGCCCAGCCGCCGGCGACCTGGACGAAGCGGACCAGCTCCGCTTGCGGTCGGCGCGCGCGGCAGCCGACGCAGGTTCGAGTCGGCCGATGATCGCGAGTTTGGGTCATGCCGGTTCGTCCGGCCGCTGCTCGAGCATCGTTCGCTTGAACTCTTCAAGTTTGCGGATCAACTCGGGATCGATCTCCGACCCGTCTTCGTTTGTCGGCACCGTTTCCTCGGCGGCCGGCTCGTCCGCGCGCCCCGCCGCCCGCTCTTCGCGCTCGGCGAGGTAGCGAGCGCGCGTCTCATCGGCCTCGGTCTCGCTAGTGAGATCGAGCCGCCAACCCGTCAGCCGAGCTGCGAGCCGCACGTTCTGCCCCTCGCGCCCGATCGCCAGCGAAAGCTGGTAGTCGGGCACGATGACCAGGCCCACACCTTCGTCTTCGAACAGTTCGACGCCGATGACTTTGGCCGGCGCGAGCGCGTTTTGGATGAACTGCACCGGGCTTGGCGCCCACCGGATGATGTCGATCTTCTCGCCGCGCAGTTCGTCCGAGACGCTGGCGATCCGGCTCGACTTCGGACCCAAGCACGCGCCGACGGCGTCGACGTCGGCCCGGTGCGAGTGGACCGCGACCTTCGAGCGGCTACCGGGCTCGCGTGCAATCGCCATGATCTCGACGATGTTGTCGTCGATCTCCGGAACCGCTTGCTCGAGCAATCGCTGTACCAATCCTTCGGCCGCCCGCGAAAGGATGATCTGCGGGCCTTTGGGCGATTTGCGGACGTCGAGCACGAACGCGCGGATGCGATCGTTGATGCGATAATTTTCGCGCGGGACTTGCTCGGAGAGGGGCAGCAGCGCCTCGGTCTTGCCGAGGTCGACGTACATGTTGCGCTGCTCGTAGCGCTGGACGGTACCCATCGCGATGTCGTGCAGCTTGCCGCTGTACTCGTTGAAGATCGTGTCGCGCTCGGCCTCGCGGATTCGCTGCACGATGACCTGTTTTGCCGTCTGGGCGGCGACTCGGCCAAACTCTTTCGGCGTGACTTCTTCGTCGTAAAAGTCGCCGGGTTCGTAGCGCGGGCCGGCTTTGCCCTTGGCAATCTCGAGTTTCGGATCGGCCACGTCGTCGACGACGGTGCGCCGGTGGTAGACCTTGTATTCGCCGGTGTCGCGGTCGACGACGACGATGGCGTTAGCTTCGCCGCCGAAGTTGCGTTTGTACGCCGAGAGCAGCGCCGCTTCCAGCGCTTCAAGTAAGCTCTCGAACGAGATCGAGCGCTCGCCCTGAATCTCCTTGAGTGCGGCGCGCAGTTCGACGGTGTTGATCATGGTGCTTTTCTCCCTCGCTTCTCCCGGGCCAAATCCGCGCGAAAGTCGTACTCGATGCACGCGGACTTGATCGTTGCAAACGGTAGGTCGCGTTCGCCGTCGATCGTCCGCAGCCGGACCTGGCCGTCGGACAGACCGAGCAACTGGCCCCGGTGGGTCTTCGCCCCGCCGATTGGGAGGTTCGTCACGACCCGCACGCGCGACCCGCGAAACCGGTCGTAGTCCGCCGGCCGGACCAGCGGCCGGTCGAGGCCGGCCGATTCGACGGCCAACGAGTATGTCTCGGGGCGCTCGGCCAGGGCCGCGTTCAAGGCGGTTGAGACCCGGCCGCAGAGAACGAGATCGACGCCGCCGGGACGGTCGATGACCAACCGCAGGTCCGTCGTGCGCCCGTGACGGCGAGCGGCCGCAATGACGATCTCAACGCCGTGGAACTCGGCCTGCTCGGCTAGTTGCCCGACTGCCGCCTCGAACGACTCGACCAGAGTCAACCGCTCCCTCACTGAAGTTCCGGGCGAATCGCCCGGTTCAAACAAGAAGCGCGGGACACGCCCACGCTCTTCGACTTACCGCAATCAAGCATACCACGCCCGCGGGCCGCCGCGCAACCAGTCACCGCCGCTCGGACACCGGCTTCGAACAACTTACTTTCAACCGGGCCGTCCGGACGGGCTATTTCGTTGCGTGCGCAGGATGTGCGCCACCGCGGTCAGCAAGCGCGAACGACGACAATGGACACGCTTCATCGGAAACGGACCAAGATCGTTGCGACGATCGGCCCGTCGTCACGCGAACCCGCGATGCTCCGCTCGCTGCTCCTCGCCGGCGTCAATGTTGCACGGCTGAACTTTTCGCACGGGACGCACGCCGATCACGGCGAGTTGATCGCGCGCATTCGACAGATCGCCGGCGAACTCGACCTCCACGTTGCGATTCTGCAAGACCTGCCCGGACCAAAGGTTCGGACCGGCACCTTCGGCCCCGGTGTGAACTCGGTGAAACTCGCGGTCGGTGAACCGTTTACGCTGACGACCGAACCGGTCGTCGGCGATCGCACGATCGTCGGCGTCAGCTATCCGGGCCTGGCCGAAGACGTCGCCGCCGGTAACTCGATCTACCTCGCCGACGGTTCGATCGCCTTGCGTGTCCTCGGCACGACCGCGACGCGCATCGAGACGCGGGTCGAAGTCGGCGGAGAACTGCGCGCGACCCAAGGCATCAACTACCCCGACGGAACGCTGCGGCTCGAAGCGGTGACCGATCGCGATATCGAACATCTTATGTTCGGCATCGATCAAGGCGTCGACTGGGTCGCGGTCTCGTTCGTCAAGACACCCGAGGACGTCGCCCGCGTCAAGCGCGCAATCGACGAACGCGGCGCATCGATTCCGGTGATCGCCAAGATCGAGAAACACGAGGCACTCGACAGCATCGACGAGATCATCGCGATCGCCGACGGCATCATGGTCGCGCGCGGCGATCTCGGCATCGAGATTCCGCTCGAACGCGTTCCGTTGGTGCAAAAGGATCTGATCGCGCGCGCCAACCTCGCATCCAAGCCCGTGATCACCGCGACCCAGATGCTCGAGTCGATGGTCAGCGCGCCCCGGCCGACGCGCGCCGAGGCGACTGACGTCGCCAACGCCATCCTCGACGGCAGCGACGCCGTCATGCTCTCGGCCGAGACCGCTCGCGGCGAGTTTCCGCTCGAAGCCGTCCGCGTGATGGCGACGATTGCCGCCCAGGTCGAACTGAGCTACCCGCACGATGCGATGTTTGCGCGGCGGATCGGGCCGAGCGATCGGACGGTCGAGACGTCGATCGCCGAAGCCGCCGCGCGCGCGACCGACGAACTCGCGGTGCAGTTGATCGTAACCGGCACGACGACCGGCAACACGGCCCGCCACGTCGCCTCGTTCCGGCCCCGAGCGCGCGTCCTCGCAATGACGCCGCGAATCGACGTCGCCCGCCGGCTGGCGTTGGTTTGGGGCGTCGAGTCGCTGGTCGTTCAACCGTACAAATACTTCGAGACGTTGATCGACGTCGTCGAGTCGCGGCTGATCGGCGAACACCTCGCAAGCAGTGGCGACCGGGTCGCGATCACGTCCGGGATGCCGGTCGGCGAGGGCGGCACCAACGTCATGAAGATTCACACCCTGCCGTAGGGCCGGCCGCAGCGGGCGCGACGACGCAACGATCGAACGGCGGCCAGCGGTCGCGCTCGCGAGCCGCGATGAGCGCACGATGAAACGCCACCTTGCCGAACACGTCGCGCAGCGCGGTATCTCCGATGGCACCGTTGCGTTGGTTGAAGCTCGCGACCGCCCGTTCCAGCATGCGCTTCGCCGCGCGAAAATCGCCGATGAGGCTATCCGGTCTGCTTTCCCGCATGGGCGGCGGCGACGATGGTCGCCGCGTGTTCCAGCGCCTCAACCGTCGTTCGGCCTGAAAGCATCCGCGCGATCTCGTCGTGCACTTCACCGTCGC
>JBOHTW010000283.1:0-3607 GCA_050733835.1 Vulcanimicrobiaceae bacterium
GGTCATCCCGGAAGTGGAGCGTGAAGGTTCGAACGTCGCGGTAAATCTGTTCGAGCGGAAGGTTGCGAAAGGTTGCGCGGGCACCGCAGATGTCAAAAACGCGCTCCGACACATCAAGCGAGCAGTGTTTCGCTATGTGCAACGCTTGCAGCGACATCATTTCGGCTTTGTCGATTTCGGGGCGAATCCAGTTGGCGGCGCCGGCGCGTTCCCATGCACCGGCAGCCGTATAAAGCGCGCTTCGCGCGGCATAGAGGCGTGACGCGAGGTCGCCGATCGTGGCTTTCACTGTTTCGCTCTGCGCGAGGTAGGGGCGATCGCGCACGAAATCCAGCGTTGCTTCGAACGCACCTTCGGCCGAGCCGAGATGATTGGCAACGTATGCCAGCGTGAACGTGCGGGGATCGCGAACCCAGCAACCCGGCGTGCCAATCAATCGCTCGGGCGGGACGAAGTGATCGGTAATCTTGACGCCCCAACTGACGGTGGAACGCATGCCAAGCACGTCCCATTCGTCGATCATCTCGACGCCTTCACCGTCACGCGGGACGAGCGCAAAGAGTTGGCGTTCCGAAGCCGGGGCGGAGCCCGGCACCGCCGTCCAAATGAGAAAATAGTCGGCGCTTGCGCCGAGAGAAACGAAATGTTTGTAACAGCTAAGACGGTAGCCGCCGCTAACCGGTTGCAACTCGGCGCGGATCGCGTCGGAGGTTTTCGAGTTTGGGTCGACTTCGCTGCCGGCGGAGGCGATGAGCTTTCCGTGCTCGACGACCTCGGGCAGGAATACGGCGCGTTGTTCGTCGTTCGCGTGCCACGAGAGCATGGCGGTGGCGTGCGAGTGGACTTGCAAGAGTTGCGCAGTCGAAGGATCGGCCTTCGCTATGGTTTCGAGGATCTCGTAGTAGTCGGCGAAGCGATCGCCCTGCCAAAGCCCGTGGCCGCCGTGTTCGAGCGGGACGGTAAGCGAGAGGAACCCAGCAGCTCGAAGATCTTCGAAGTTCGCGGTGGGAAATGCAGCGGCGTCGTCATATAAGCGCTGACGGTCGCGAAAGCCCGGAAGGAGCGGCGCCAACGCTGCTAACCGCGCGACCTGCGTCTTAGGTGCTGCAATCGTCTGCATTATGGGTTCTCCTGGCGGGCGGCGTGGAATTCGGGCCGACAGCCAATGATCTCGAACGCATCGGCGAAGTGCTCACGCACGAGCCGTTCGGCTGCTTGACTGTCCCGCGTGCGCAATGCGTCGAGGATGGCTTCGTGCTGCGATTGGAAGCGTCTCATCGTTGGCCGATCATAGAGCTTCAAGAAGTCGGCACTCAGGAAGTAATCGCGAAAATCCACGATCATGCGAAACAGACGCGGATTCCCTGATGCGCGCGCGATTGCGAGATGAAATTCGTTCGTTAGCTCGGCGTGGGCGTGCAGCGATGCGTCGTCCTCGGCATCGTGTGATACGCATGCCGCGATCCGCGACGAGAGCGATTGCAGTTCGGCGAGCTCCGCCGGCTCGATGCGCGCGGCGGCAAGGCTCGCTGCGTGGCCTTCGAGCACTTGCCGCAAATCGTAGATGTGTTTGAGCTCTTCTCGCACGTCGCGAGCGACGATGCTGCGCGTACCGGGCGCGCTATCGGCGAGGCCTTCCGCGACCAGGCGCGCGAGCGCTTCGCGGACGGGCGTCCGGCTAACCCCGAGCTGTTCGGCCAACGCCGATTCCAGGAGCCGTTCGCCGGGCTGAATCTCACCGCGGAGCAACGCGCGACGCAGGGCCTGATAGGTCCGCCGCGTGACGGACTCGTTCTGAGCAATCGGCTGAAGAATATGGACCGGGAATGATTGCATACGGTATACGGTACCCCTAGGGCCCTTTATAGCGGTCGGTCGCTGGTTTGTCAACCCGTAGCAGGAGAGGCGACCCTGCGCCAACGGCGGGGAACCGAGGCGAACCCGGCTGCCGAAAGCTTCTGATACCTATGTCGCTTGCAAGCGCGAGCGGCGTTGGTTTACATTTTATGTAGACCGACTCGTCGGTCAGTTATAGACGGGAGCTGCCATGAGCCTCGAAGGGTGCGATCTATTGGTCGACTTCGCAAGCGAGTCGATGCGGTACAATCGCAGTCGTGCTGGCTCGCGTGGCTCATTCGCGCTCGCGGTCCGTTTACGCCCATTCGCGACGCCGCCTACCGGCTGACGACTCCCAAAATGGTGCGAAGCGCATTTTCGACGGTGCTCGCCTCCTCGATGTAGTTCGCTTACAGCGTAGGAAGCGCACGTGAACGGCCACCGATCGGGAATGCTTCGTCGATCTGCGCCAAATCGGCGTCGGTCAGCCGAACTGTCGCCGCGCCCGCATTTTCGGCCGCGTGCTGCCGGCTCGATGCCTTGGGAATCGTGAATAGCGAGCGGCGTCGCACGAGGAACGCCAGCGCGACTTGGCGAGCCGTCGCGGCGTGCGCGGTTGCAATCTTCCCAAGCGCGCGACCGCCGGGAGTGTTCGGCCCCGGAAACTGATCGTGACCAAACGGGCTGTAGCCGACTACGGCGACATCGTGCTGCTCGCACCACGGAATGACGGCGTGCTCGATCGTGCGTTCCTTCAGGTGGTACAAGACTTGATTGCAGACCGGGCCCTTCCCGCCGGTGATCCCCCAGGCTTCGTCCAAGTCGGCCACATCGAAGTTGCTAACGCCCCACGAGAGGATCTTGCCGTCGCGGTGGAGCTGCTCGAAGGCTGCGAACGTCTGCGACAGCGGATGGCGGCCGCGCCAGTGCAGCAGATACGAATCGAGCCGGTCGGTTTTGAGCCGGGCGAGCGAGTTCTCGCAGGCGGCGATCGTTCCGCTGCGCGAGGCGTGATTCGGAAGGACTTTGGAGACGAGGAAGACTTCGTCGCGGCGGCCGGCGATCGCCTGGCCGACAACCTCTTCGGTCACACCCGATCCGTACATCTCCGCAGTATCGATATGCGTCATGCCGAGATCGATCCCGCGCCGCAGTGCGGCGAGCGCCGCGGCGCGATCGCCGCGCTCGAGATACCAGGTCCCTTGACCGATGATCGGAACCGCGCGGTCCGCCGAACCGAACCGATGCTGCGGCACCACAGCGGTGCGCAGCTTTTCCGAACTCATGCCGGTTGTTTCCGTTGGTTGCTCTTTGTCACACGTTGGCGCTAGGTCTTCGCGGGCTCCTTCGAGACACCGTTGGCGTGGATGCCGTTTTTGGCGAAGTCTTCGACGAGGGCGACGAAGGCGCGGACCGGGACGCCGGTCGGGCCCTTGGCCAAGTGCGGCTTTTCGCCATCGGTGTAGGCGGTGCCGGCGATGTCGAGGTGGATCCACGGGGTCGTGTCGACGAACGCTTCGAGGAACTTGGCGGCCGTCAAGCTCCCGGCCGGGCGGCCCGTCGAGTTACGCAGGTCGGCGATCTCGCTCTTGACCGTCGTTGCGAATTCGTCGTAGAGGGGCATCTGCCAGTAGCGTTCGCCGCAGTGTTTGGCGACGCTCAGGAAGTGCTGCACGAACGACTCGTCGTTCGACATTGCGGCGGCGGCGGCGTGACCGAGGGCGACGACGCAGGCACCGGTCAGGGTGGCGGCGTCGACGATCTTGGTTGC
>JBOHTW010000284.1:0-1737 GCA_050733835.1 Vulcanimicrobiaceae bacterium
GGCTAACCCCGAGCTGTTCGGCCAACGCCGATTCCAGGAGCCGTTCGCCGGGCTGAATCTCACCGCGGAGCAACGCGCGGCGCAGGGCCTGATAGGTGCGCCGCGTGACGGACTCGTTCTGAGCAATCGGCTGAAGGGTATGGACCGGGGAGGTGTGCATACGGTATACGGTACCTCTAGGGCCCTTTATAGCGGTCGGTCGCTGGTTTGTCAACCGGTAGCAGGGAGGCGACCCTGCGCCAACGGCGGGGAATCGAGGCGAACCCGGCCATGTTTGAAGCGTCTGATACCTATGTCAGTGCAAGCGGCGAGCGGCGTTATTGTCTATACAGACCGACTCGTCGGTCAGTTATAGAAGGAGAGATTTCATGAGCCTTTACAACGTAGGAAGCGCACGTGAACGGCCGCCGACCGGGAATGCTTCGTTGATCTGGGCCAAATCGGCGTCGGTCAGTCGAACGGCCGTCGCGCCCGCATTTTCGGCCGCGTGCTCCGGGCTCGACGCCTTGGGAATCGTGAACAGCGAACGGCGTCGCACGAGGAAGGCCAGCGCGACTTGGCGAGCCGTCGCGTCGTGTGCGGTTGCAATCTTCCCAAGCACGCGACCGCCGGGAGAGTTCGCCCCCGGAAATTGGTCGTGACCAAACGGGCTGTAGCCGACTGTGGCGACATCGTGCTGTTCGCACCAGGGAATGACGGCGTGCTCGATCGTGCGCTCGTTCAGATGGTACAGAACCTGATTGCAGACGGGGCCCTTCCCGCCGGTGATCGCCCAGGCTTCTTCGAGGTCGGGCACATCGAAGTTGCTGACGCCCCAGGAGAGGATTTTGCCGTCGCGCTGGAGCTGCTCGAAGGCCGCGAACGTCTGCGACAGCGGATGGCGGCCGCGCCAGTGCAGCAGATACGAATCGAGCCGGTCGGTTTTGAGCCGGGTGAGCGAGTTCTCGCAGGCGGCGATCGTTCCACTGCGCGAGGCGTGATTCGGAAGGACTTTGGAGACGAGGAAGACTTCATCGCGGCGGCCGGCGATCGCCTGGCCGACAACCTCTTCGGTCACGCCCGATCCGTACATCTCCGCAGTATCGATATGCGTCATGCCGAGATCGATCCCGTGCCGCAGTGCGGCGAGTGCCGCGGCGCGGTCGCCGCGCTCGATATACCAGGTTCCTTGACCGACGATCGGAACCGCGCGGTCCGCCGAACCGAACCGATGCTGCGGCACCATAGCGGTGCGCAACTTTTCCGAACTCATGCCAGTTGTTTCCGTTGGTTGCTCTTTGTCATACGTTGGCGCTAGGTCTTCGCGGGCTCCTTCGAGACGCCGTTGGCGTGGATGCCGTTTTTGGCGAAGTCTTCGACGAGGGCGACGAAGACGCGGACCGGGACGCCGGTCGGGCCCTTGGCCAAGTACGGCTTTTCGCTATCGGTGTAGGCGGTGCCGGCGATGTCGAGGTGGATCCACGGGGTCTTGTCGACGAACGCTTCGAGGAATTTGGCGGCGGTCAAGCTGCCGGCCGGGCGGCCCGTCGAGTTACGCAGGTCGGCGATCTCGCTCTTGACCGTCGTCGCGAATTCGTCGTAGAGCGGCATCTGCCAATAGCGCTCGCCGGAGTGTTTGGCGACGCTCAGGAAGTGCTGCACGAACGACTCGTCGTTCGACATTGCGGCGGCGGCGGCGTGACCGAGGGCGACGACGCAGGCACCGGTCAGGGTGGCGGCGTCGACGATCTTGGTTGC
>JBOHTW010000285.1:0-7427 GCA_050733835.1 Vulcanimicrobiaceae bacterium
GGATCGCGGCCGGCTGGGCGCCGGCGGCTGCGGCCAGATGTTCGGCGATCACCCCGTACGAGGGTGGATAGCTGACGGCGAGGCCGACGCGCCGGCCCCGCGCCAGCGCCGCCACGACGCCGGCATCGTCGGACCGCTCGACCGGAATGCCGAGATCGCTGGTGAGCCGCGGCGCCAGGCCGTTATAGACCGAACACGACAGGACCACCCGGCGCTCGTCCCCGCGCAAGACGGATCGGACGGCCGCGCGGATCCGCCCGAAGTCGGCGTCGTCGCCGGCAAACGCAACGGCGGCCGGATCGACCAAACCCGCGATCAACTCGTGTCGCGCGTCAAGCCCGGTCGATCCGGCGTTCAGCGCAGCGATCGTTGCGTCAAGCGAGACGGCCGCAGCATGGACGAACAGGATCGTGGCCATCGTGTCGCTCCCTTCAACCGGCCGGCTGGAAAATCTGCTGGATTGTCGAGACGAGCGTCAGTGCGCCGACGATGACGACCGTCGCCCAGGCGATCGCGTTGAACGCGAAGTTGTTGACGTAGCTGCCCATCAGCCGCGGATTGTTGATCAGCAGGAGCATCAACACGAGCACGACCGGCAACAGCACGCCGTTGAGTACCTGCGAGTAGAAGATCGTCGCCAGGAGCGGCGCCCCCGGAATCAGCACGAAGCCGGCACCGGCGACGATCAGTCCCAAATAAAGGCTGTAAAAGACCGGCGCCGAGCGGAACCGCTGCTCGACGCCCGACTCGAAGCCGAATGCCTCGCAGACGTAGTACGCGGTCGAGAGTGGGAGAATCGACGCCGTAAAAATCGCCGCGTTCAAAAGGCCGATCGCGAACAACAGCGAGGCGTACTTGCCCGCCAGCGGAACGAGCGCGGCGGCCACATCGCCCGCGTCGGTGATCGTAATCGGCTTCTGACCGCCGCCCAAGTGCGCGTTGTGGATGAAGATGGTCGCGGCGCTTGCGACGACGATGAAATAGGCAATGATGTCCGTGATGAAGGCGCCGCTGATCACGTCGATGCGCGAATAGGGATAGTCTCTAATCCGCACGCCCTTTTCGACGACGGCCGACTGGATGTAAAACTGCATCCATGGGGAGATCGTGGTTCCGATGACGCCGATCGCGGTCAACAGGTAAGCGCTCGTCGGCGTAAAGTGCGGCACCAGCGTCTGGTGGATCACGTCGCCCCAATTCGGTCGTACGAGAAAGCCGCTGACGATATAGGCCACGTACACGACGCAGAACGCAAAAAAAACGCGCTCGACGATCTTGTAGTTCCCGCGCGTCACCGCGATGAAGATGAAGAATGCCGCGGCCGGGACCAGCAGGTATTTTGAAAGGAGCGGAACGTAACCCTGAAGGATCGGCGCCGCCGAGGCGATCCCGGCAAACTCGGCTGCGGTGTTGCCGAGATCGCCCAAGACGAAGAGCAGCAGGACGATCGCCGTGATCTTGACGCCGAAGTTCTCACGGATCAGGTCGGCAAGCCCCTTGCCGGTCACCGCCCCCATTCGCGCACACATCTCCTGCGTGACGATCAGCGCGACCGTCACCGGGATCAGCAGCCATAGCATCGAGTAGCCGAACTGCGCGCCGGCAATCGAATAGGTCGTGATGCCGCCGACGTCGTTGTCGGCGTTAGCGGTGATGATCCCGGGGCCGATGATCGACAGAAACATCACGATCGAGCGCCACCGGCTCGGCCGCCGCGGGCCGCGTTCGGGCGCGCCGGTCGCGTCGCGCGCCGGCGACAGGTCCCGTTCGGTCATCGCGTGCTACCTTCGAGGTGCTTTACATGGTGGCGCGTGAACCGCGGGAGCGAGCGGGCGATCTTCTCGGGCATGATCGCGTCGATCGCGTCGTCGACGGTCACGATGCCGAGCATCCGGCCCTCGTCGTCGAGAACCGGACAGGCTAACAGATCGTAACGAGCGATCGTTGCCGCGACGTCTTCGGCGCTGGTGTCGGGCCCGACGCTTACGATGTCGGTGTCCATCAGCTTGTGGATGAAGCCGGTCGGCAGCGCGAGCAAGAGCGCGCGCAGCGAGAGGACGCCGAGCAATTTTCGCGCGGCATCGGTCACATAGAGGTAGTAGATAAACTCGGACTCGGGCCCGATCTCACGAATCTTTGCGATCGTCGCGGCCACCGTGCGATGCGGATAGATCCAGACGTAATCGGTCGTCATCAGACCGCCGGCCGTGTCGTCTTCGTACTTGACGAGATCGCGCAGCTCGCCGGCCGTCTGCGGCTCCATCTCGGCAAGCAGTTCGGCCTGCTTCTCGGCGGACAGGTCACCGAGCAGATCGGCCGCGTCGTCGGAGTCCATCTCTTCGATGATGTCGGCCGCTCGTTCGGTGCCGAGATCGTCGATCAAGGTCCGCTGCGTTTCGCTGTCGAGATGTTCGAGCGCGTCGGCGGCCGTCTCATCGTCGAGCGACCGTACGATGCGCGCGGCATCCTGTGCCGAAAGTTCGCCGATGATCTCGGCGAGTTCGGAGGGATGCAACCGCGAAAGGCGATTTTCGGAGACCGAGAGGCGCACTTGCGCCGGATTGACGTCGGAGATCGGCGCGACGTTGTTCCACGCGATCAGCGACCGTGGGATGCGTTCGAGGACCGACGGCGCCAGCCGCTTGACGCCCAAGCGCCGCAGCAGTCCGGAGATTCCGATGTCGGCGGCGACGATGCGGAGCGTGCCGCCGGTGTTGGCGACCTCAAGGTCGTTGATGCGCACGACCTTGCGGCCGTCGACATCGACGATCTGCTTGTCGAATAGGTCGGCGACGAGATAGAGGGCGTCGACTTCGGGGATCGGCGTCTCGGTCGGCGCGCGGTCGAGCAGGATTGCTCCCGCGGGATCGACGTCGATCACGCTGGCGATCGGGGCATACCGCGGTCCGCCGCGTGTCTTGACGATCATGCCGTCGATGCGCGGAAACGTGTCGTCGGGCTTGCCGACGAGAAAGTCGACGATCTTACCGACGGTACGCCGCCCGCCGGCATCGTCGATGACCGCGCTTTTCCCGACCAAATCGGAGAGGTATCCGTCCTGGAAGCTCATGGTGATGGGCCCCGCGTTAGTGCTAGCCAGTCGAAGCGAAGCGACTGGCATGGGCGGACTGCCATTCCGTTCATCTCAGTCGCTCAAAGCTTTGGCACTGCACGCCGTAGACGAACGAGTCGTCAGCCGCTTTGAGCGCCGCCTTAGCTCGGCGGAACCTGTTCTACCCACTTGGCGTCTCTCGACGTTTCCGGGCAGCGGCCTGTGTGTCGTGCAGACGCCTCACCTAACGAGATGTCTACCTCGGAATTATAGACGCGCGGTTCCGCGCGGGTCAACCCTAGGCGGAAATCTCGGGCAAGCGGTCGGTCGCATTGGTTAGCCGAAGCGCCGGCGAACCGGCGGCCGCTCCGAGCCGGCGGCGGCGAATGCCAACAGGCCGAGCACGAGCACGGCCCCGTAGATCGTGCTCGAGCGGCGGTGTTCGGCGTCGTAGGCGGCGCGCCGTGAGTCGGTTCGGGCCAACGTTCCAAGCGGTGCATCGATCGCCGAAAGCAACCGACCCATCTGCGGCACGACGATCCGCGTCTCGATCGCGACCAGCACCAACATAGCGAGCACGAGCGCAGCGCGGATCATCGTGCCGCGGACGGGGGCGATGCGCGCGCGCCAACCGAGCGCGATCAGCGCGACCGCCCCGCAGACGTAACCAAATCGCGCGAGCGCGAGCAGTTCGCGTCCGATCAACCGCGCGAACGTTGCGAGGTCGGGGATCGTGGCGAACGCGACCGGTGCGAACAGAAAGGCGAAACCAACGAGTCCGCCAATCCAGAGCGCGAGGGCGAGCCGTTCGGCCAAGACCAAAATGCGAGGCAACATCGCGCTGCTGTTCTCGACGAGGAGGCCCGTGGACCCGCTCAGCTTTGCCATCGACGTTGCGCGCGAGGCCGGCGCGTTGCTCGTCGAGCGGTTGGATGCACCCCGCGAGATCGGCGAGAAGAGCGAGCGGGGCGACCTCGTCACCGACGCCGACCGCGCGAGCGAGCGCCTCATCGTCGAGCGCATTCGTGCGGCGTTTCCGGCGAGCGCCGTGCTCGCCGAAGAGGGCAGCGAGGTCGTCGGCGGCGGCGGCGGGCGGTGGATCGTCGACCCGCTCGACGGCACGACGAACTATGCGCATCGCTATCCATTCTTCGCGGTCTCGATCGCCTACGAGCAGCGGGGCGAGATCGTCTGCGGCGTCGTCTACGCACCGGCGATCGGCGAACTGTTCGCCGCCGGGCGTGGTTCGGGCGCCCGCTGCAACGATCGGCCGATCCACGTTTCGCGGGTCGGCCGGCTCGCCGACGCGATGGTCTGCACCGGCTTCAAACCGGCGCGGTACGAGCGCAACGGTCCCTATTTTGCGGCCGTCTCACGGCAGGCTCAAGCGGTCCGCCGCGACGGCTCGGCTGCGCTTGATCTGGCAAACGTCGCGGCTGGGCGGTTCGACGCGTTTTGGGAGTTCGATCTTGCGCCTTGGGACGTCGCCGCCGGCGCCCTGCTGGTCGCCGAAGCCGGCGGGCACGTCGAGTCGGTTGAGGGCGGAGCGCATCGACTCGACGGCGGCTCGATTCTAGCGAGCAACGGGTTGGTGCACGGCGAGGTCGGCGCGACCTTGCGCGCGGTCGCCGCCGGGTCGGGCGATTGAAGCCGTGCTTCGGGCACTTGAAGCTTCGATTCGGGTACAATTGAATCTGATGCACCGATCGATCACCATCGGCGGCGTCGCCGACTTCCCGTTCTCATCGGTCGTGGAATACACCGAGCGTTTCGTTCGCGACGAACTGGCGCCCAAAGACGGAATGAGCATCGAACTGCGGGTTCCGGTCGGTGCCCGGGCGATCGGCGCGACGCGCCGGTTTCACGTTGCCACCTCGGTCGTGCGCGACCTGACCGACTTGACGCGCCGGCATGGCGCGGTCTGGATCCACTTCAGCGCCGACGGTCAGGCCCCGGCGCTACCCGACTTTCGGGCGTTGTTGACGGCGCGCCCGTGGCACGGGAAGACGCGCTTGAAGCTGCTCGGCGATTTCGAGTCGCCTGGCGGCGCGATCGGCCGGGCTGTCGATCTGCTCGTCGGTCGGCTCGTCGTGCGCCGGATATTGCACGCGTTCTTCGACGAGCTGGTCGCGAGCCTCGAGCGGCAGAACCGGGCGTTTCACCATTTGGCCGGCAAGCGGTAGCGCGTCTCGCGGTGCAGTTCGATGCGTCCTCGAGTGCGCTGCTGCTGGTCGCCGCCGTCGCGGCCGTCGGCGTCTTGCACACGATGGTGCCCGACCATTGGGTCCCGATCGCGGTCGTTGCCCGGCAGCGTGGTTGGTCGACGGTTCAGACCGCGCGCGCCGCGTTGTTCGCTGGGTTGGGGCACACGCTCTCGACCCTTGCGATCGCGGTCGTCGTTTGGCTCGGCGGCGTCGTGCTGGCGGCGCGGTTCGGTCATCTGATCGGGGTATTATCGAGCGTCGCTCTGATCGCGTTTGGGTTGTGGATCGTTGTCGGTGCTTGGCGTGAGCTGCACGCACACGGACAGCCCGGGCACGAGCACGCTACCGGCGCCGCCGCCGGCCACGCGCACCGCCACCGGCATCCGGACGGCACCGAGCACGTCCATTGGCACGCGCACGATGCGCTCGGCTTGCACGAAATCGATTCGAGCGGTGCGCTGGCTGCTCCGATTCACAACCACGACCACACGGCGACCGGTCGCACGGCCCTGCTGCTGATCCTCGGCTCATCGCCGATGATCGAAGGCATCCCGGCATTCTTCGCGGCGGCGCGGTTCGGCATCGTGCAGTTGGTCGTGATGGCGATCGTGTTTGCGGCGGCGACGATGCTGACGTATGTCGGGCTGTGCGTCGCGTCGGTCTCGGGGCTGCAGCGCGTTCGGTTCGGCGCATTCGAACGGTACGGCGAGGTCTTGAGCGGCGCCGTCGTCGCGGCCCTTGGTGTCGTCTTCCTATTCGTCCCGTTCGATTGACGCCGCTACGGCGGCCGGTGGATGAAGCCGACCGTAAGCCACGGCGTCGCCGCGACGACGACGAGCGCGATCGCGAGCGCTCCGAGATACGGCAGGATGCGGCCGGCGGCTTCGTCGGTCTCGCCTTTGCCGATCGCGCACGCGGCGTAGTATCCGACGCCGAGCGGCGGCGCGAACAGGCCGATCCCCATCGCCAAGATCGCGACGATCGCGTAATGGACTTCGTCGATGCCCAGCGACCGCGCGATCGGAAAGAGCAGCGGTCCGAACAGCACGATCGCCGGGACCCCTTCGAGCACCGAGCCGAGCACGGCGAACGCGATCAGCGACAGCGCCATGAATCCCGCCCGGCCGCCCGGCGCGTGGCCCAGCGCATTGGCAAGCTGATCGGCAAAGCCCGATTGGGTGAGCGCCCAACCCATCGCCGTTGCGGTCGCAATGATCAGCATGATCGCGCCCGTTAGCGCGGCCGTCTCGCGCAGCATCGGAAAGGCGCGCCGCCAGTCGAGTTCGCGATAGACCAACGCGCCGACCAGCAGGGCGTACACGATCCCGACGACGCTGACCTCGGTTGCGGTCGCGACCCCGCCGAGGACGAACGCTCGAATCAACAGCGGAAGAACGAAACCCGGAATCGCGATGACGAATGCGCGCACGATGATGCGCACGGACGGCCGCTGCGCGAGTTCGGTCCGATCGCCGCGCGACCGCACGATCACGACCGCCATCAGCGCGAGCGCCGCGACCGCCGCCGGCAGCAAGCCGGCGGTGAACAGCGCCGCGATCGAAACGCCCGTGACCGAACCGATGATGATCAGCACCAGGCTAGGCGGAATCGTCTCGCTCATGGCGCCCGAGGCTGAGAGTAACGCGATCATCTCGGAGCGTTTCTGACCGCGCCGTTCCATCTCGGGAAAGAGCACCGGCGCGACCGCGGCCATGTCGGCGGCCTTCGATCCGGAGATGCCCGAGACCAGATACATCGCCAGCAGCAGCACGATGCCGAGTCCGCCGCGCAGGTGGCCGACGAGGCTCGCGATCGCATCGACCAATCGCCGCGCGATTCCGCCGGCTTCGATTAACAATCCCAGCAATACGAACAACGGGACCGCGAGCAACACGATATTTGAAGCGCCTTCGTTCATCCGGTTGACGACGATGCCGAGCGGAACGCTCGTCGACGTCGCCAAGTACGCCAGCGTCCCGGCACCGAACGCGAATGCGATCGGCACGCCGATTGCGATGCACGCGCCGACGAAACCGACGAAGAAGATCACCAGATCGAAATTGCCCAGCGTCAAAAAGGCCGGCCGCGCGAACCAGCCGAGCACGAGCACGACGGCCGCGCCGCCGCTGACCGCGGCGACGATCGAACCGTCGCTGTCGACCATCCGGAGG
>JBOHTW010000286.1:0-2257 GCA_050733835.1 Vulcanimicrobiaceae bacterium
GCATCGACATGCGGATCGAGACGCCGATCGCATCGATCCCGCCGCGACCGTCGATCACGATTGCCGGCAGCGTGAAGATCAGCAGATAGGCGGCGATCAGCACCAGCGGGATTCCGATGACGACGAACGAGAGCAGGATCGGGATCAACAGCAGCAGGAAGCCTGCGATCGATGCGATCACCATGCTCGGCAACCGTGCGATGCCGACGCCGACCGCGGCCGGTAAGTTGATCGGGCGTTCGAGCCACGCGTCATCGGCGGCGTGAATCACTGCCGCGTGCGCGACCAACGTGACGACGATCGCCGCGCAGATGCCCCCGATCACGGTCAGCGCGCCGAGACCGACAAACGGTAAGCCGGCAGCGTGCAGCAGGCCGACCGAGACGACCGAACCGATGACGGCGGCGACGATCGGGATCACGACGAGGAACAGGACGACGAGCGAGGCGATCGCCGTCGGCAAGGCGATCGTCCAGTTGCGGCTCAGTAAGATTGCGGCGCGTTCGAGTTCGCGGACGGGGTCGAGTGACGGCGACTGGGTCATCGACGGGCACCTCCGGGCGTGCGCTCTCCTATGTAGCGGGCTCTCCGGCTGGAAGTTTCACGGTTGCCGACCGCTCCGCGATGATCTGACGGTAGGCATCGGCGGCCGGCGTCGGCTCGCGCTTGAGGGCCGGGTCGGTGTCCAGATCGACGTGATAGAGCCCAAAATCGCTGTTCAGGCCGAACGGCAGGCCCCACTCGCGATTCGACGTGATGCTCCAGACGAGATACCCCATGACGTTCACGCCTTTGTTCAACGCGCGTTTGACCTGGTGCACGTGCTCGCGAATGTAGCGGTCGCGACGCACTCCATCGGCTGAGGTCACGCAGCCGTTCTCGATGACGATGATCGCCTCGTTCGGAAACATCTCACCGTAATAGCGCAGCAGATCGAACAAGACGTTCGGCCAAACGGGCGCTTGTGAATATTTCTGCTGGGCGGCCTCCATCAGGCGCTCGACGAGATCGACCCGCAGCGCCGGGATCCCCCAGTAATAGTCGAGTCCGACGTAATCCTGCGTTCCGACGCATTCAGGCGGGCAAAGAAACGCCGGCAGTTTGCCGGCCATCCCGAGGTGCCACCAATTGCCGTTGAGCAAGGTCGTCACGATCCCGACGAACCGCGCAAGCGTACTGAAGAACGGGATATGACGCGAGACAAAATGGCGCGAGTGTTCGCCGAGCGTCGCTTCGGTGACCCGGGTTGCGTGCCAGTCAACGAGCCGTTGCAACCAAACGGGTAGCCCGAGTAAGAGCGGATTGGTTCCGAGTTTTGCCTTCGGATTGACGGCTTGAATCGCCGCTCGGGCCTGCGTATGCGCGCGAAAGAGATTCGGGATGAGCTTGGCGACCGCGTCCATCTGGTCGCTCTCGGTCGCGCTCGCCGGCATTCCCGGCGGAATCGGATACGACCGCGCCCACCAGGGCTTGATGAACCCGAACGGCAGTTGGGTCGGCTCGTTCAGCGAGACGTAATACGTCACGCCGGCGCCGAGCCGTTCGGCGATCAACCGCGCATAGGTCGCGAACCGTTCCGGGAAATCGTCGGCGAGCAGCCCGCCAGCCGCCTGCACATGGCGCGGCCAAACGTTGTGCAACAGCGTGACGATCGGTTCCATGCCGCGCTCGCGCAACGCATCGACGAGCCCTCGATAATGCGCGATATTTGCTTCGTCGTAGTGACCGGCTTCGGGCTCAACGCGCGCCCAGGCAACCGAGAACCGAAACGCGTTGCAACCGAGCGCCTTGGCCAAGTCGATATCTTCGAGATAACGGTTCCAAAAGTCGCTCGCACGATCGCGCTGTTGAAGCCGGTGCTCGACTTCCCAGTCGTCGAAGATGTCGGGAAAGCGTGGGTCGAACGCCTCGCACTGATGGTCGGCCGTCGCCACGCCGAACAAGAAGCCCGCAGGAAAACGACCGAGGTGTTTCCGGTTCACGCCGCCCCGTTCGCCGCCGGGGCAGGGCGGACCTGAACGCCGCCGAAGCGCGCCGTCCACGGGAGGCGTGCCATGGCAAGCAGCGCGATTGAGACCCAGACCCGCATCGATCTCGCAGCCGCCTACCGCGCGGTTGCCCTTTATGGCTGGGACGACCTCGTGTTCACCCACATCTCGGCGCGCGTGCCCGGCCCCGAACATCATTTTCTCATCAATCCGTACGGTCTGTTGTTCGAAGAGATCACCGCTTCGAATCTCGTCAAGATCGATCTCGA
>JBOHTW010000287.1:0-3073 GCA_050733835.1 Vulcanimicrobiaceae bacterium
CCGAAGTCTATCTCACGGCCGCGCGTCTGCTCGATTGCGCACCCGCCGATATGATGATGGTCGCGGCTCACAACGAGGATCTCCGCGCCGCCGCGGCGCTCGGTATGCGGACCGCATTCGTTGCGCGACCAACCGAGTACGGTCCCAATCAAACGACGAATTTCACCGCCGACCCGAGCGTCGACGTCAGCGCGCGCGACTTTATCGAGCTTGCGAACGGCCTGGAGGGCGCGGCCGGACCCACGGCGGTCCAAACGTTGCGATCGGATGATAGCTTCGGGCGATGAGAACCCGCGCGGCGCCGAATTCGGGCTGGATCGGTTGGCGGACGACGTCGATGAGGTCGGCCGGCGTGAACCGATGGACGCGGACCCGCGCGCCCGCGGCATCGACCGGCGCCGGCGGCGCATCGAAGCCGGCCGCCGCCGAGGCGACCGCCAGGCCGTCGGTCACGATCAGGCGCGCTTGGAGCGTCTGCACGGCGACGGACTCATCGTAGCTCGGCGGCTGCGGTCCGCCGACGCCGGCGACGCGCAACGCGCACGCAGCTGCCGCGACGGCCAGAACCGCCGCCGGCGCCAGCACCGAACGAAGATCGACCGGGTGAGGCCGGCCGACGGTTCGGCCGGGTCGGACGAGGTCCACACCTCTGTCATCGGCTGGCAGCCGATCGAGATGTTACCCGAAGTGACGATCGTCACAGGCGTGCATCCCGCCGCCCGGCCGGGTGCCGGCGTCTACGGCTGTTTTGTTTCGCAGTTAATCATCCAGTCGATTCCGTAGCGGTCGGTCAGCATGCCGAACTTGGCGCCCCAAAACATATCTTCCAACGGCTGATCGACGTTGCCGCCCTCGGCGAGCCGGTTGAAGATGCGCTGGGCCTCGGCGACGTCGCGCATTCCCAGCGACAGGGAGATTGGGCCTTCACCGTACGACTTACCCGGACTGGCATCGGAAGCCATGAAGCGCAGCTCCGGCGATTTGAAGTTCGCGTGCATGATGTTCTTGTGGGATTCGGGCGGCATCTGCGCCGCCATCGGCGTGTCGCCGACGCGCATCATCGCGGTGATTTCGCCGCCGAAGACCGCCGCGTAGAACGTCAGTGCCTCTTCGCAGTTTCCGCTGAAGAACAGATATGGTTCGAGTTCCATGGGGACGATCTCGCTTTCCGAAGGCGTGTGCGGCAGACCGGCTTGGCCGCGCGCGCCGACCGCCCCTCTCGTCGGGGGAGCGGCTCGTTCGCCCGCGAACACCGCTCGACCACGCTGGAAGATGGGAGCGGTCGCATGGCGGAACGGGGTGTCGTCGTCCTGAGCGGTGCACGAACCGCGATCGGCAGCTATGGCGGAAGCCTCAAAGACAGCCCGCCGACGCAACTGGCCGCGCACGCGTTGCGCGAGGCCGTGAAGCGCGCGAAGCTCGATCCCAAGCGCGTCGGCCACGCCGTCTTCGGCAACGTCATCCACACCGAAGCCAAAGACATGTATCTGTCGCGGGTCGCGTGCATCGAAGCGGGCCTCTCGCACGACACGCCGGCGCTGACCGTCAATCGCCTATGCGGCAGCGGGCTGCAGGCGATCGTCTCGGCCGCGCAATCGGTCTTGCTCGGCGATACCGACGTGGCCGTCGCCGGCGGCGCCGAATCGATGAGTCGCGGGTTGTACGGGGATGCGAATCTGCGCTGGGGCGCGCGCATGGGCCCGAGCGAAGCGATCGACATGATGGTCGGGGCGCTGACCGACCCGTTCGACGCGATTCACATGGGCGTCACGGCTGAAAACGTCGCCGCGCAATACGGCATCTCGCGCGAGCAACAGGATGCGTTCGCCGTCGAGAGCCAGCGCCGAGCGGCGCACGCGATCGCCGACGGCCGCTTCAAAGCGCAGATCGTTTCGGTGGAATTGAAATCGAAGAAAGGTCCGGTGCAGTTCGACACCGACGAGCACGTGCGCGGCGACACGACGCCCGAAGCGGTCGCCAAGCTGCGCACCGTCTTTAAGAAGGACGGCACCGTGACCGCCGGCAACGCGTCGGGCATCAACGATGCCGCCGCCGCCGTCGTGTTGATGGAAGCGAGCGCGGCCGAGCGCGAAGGGCTCAAGCCGCTGGCGCGCATCGTCGCCTACGCGCATTCCGGCGTCGACCCGAAGATCATGGGTATTGGTCCGATCCCGGCGGTGAAGCGCGCGCTCGAACGGGCCGGTCTCAAAATCTCCGACATCGACGTGATCGAGTCGAACGAAGCGTTCGCCGCGCAAGCATGCGCCGTCTCCAAAGAACTCGGTTTCGACCCGGCCAAAGTCAACCCCAACGGCGGCGCGATCGCCCTCGGTCACCCGATCGGCGCAACCGGTTGCATTCTCGCGATCAAAGCGATCTACGAACTGCAGCGGACCGGCGGCCGGTACGCGCTGGTCACGATGTGCATCGGCGGCGGGCAAGGCATCGCCGGAATCTTCGAGCGAGCTTAACGACGGGAAAGGATCTCGAGATGGCGTTCAACGGACAAGTCGCCCTCGTCACCGGCGGGACGCGCGGAATCGGCGCTGCGATCACCACCATGCTGGCGCGCGACGGCGTTCGCGTCGCGGCCGGCTATAGCAAGGGCTCCGACGCCGCCGAGAAGCTGGAGTCGACGCTCGGCAGCGCGGGCGCGAAGGTCTCGGTCCACCAGGGCCGGGTCGATCACGTCGAGGACTGCCGCCGGGTCGTCGCCGAAGCGCTCAAGGAGTTCGGGCGGATCGATTATTTGATCAACAACGCCGGCATCACGATCGACAAGACCGTTCGTAAGATGACCGACGACGATTGGAACATGGTGCTCGCCGTCAACCTGTCGGGCGCATTTCACATGACCAAAGCGGTACTCGAACACATGATCGAACGCGGTTCCGGCCGGATCGTGAACATCAGTTCGGTGATCGGCGAGACCGGCAACGTCGGCCAAGCGAATTACGCGGCCTCAAAAGCGGGGCTGTTCGGGCTGACCAAGAGCCTGGCGCTCGAGATGGCGCAGCGCGGGATCACGGTCAACGTCGTCGCGCCGGGCTTCATCGAAACCGAGATGGTCGCC
>JBOHTW010000288.1:0-4850 GCA_050733835.1 Vulcanimicrobiaceae bacterium
GCCCACGGTTGCGCTACACAGTGTTTTCTTCTCAGTCCACTTTCCGTTTTTACCAAGGACCACGAAATAGCGTTTGGTCGCGTCACCGTCCTTGTTGAACGAAATCGGGCCGCTTAGTCCGGGAAAATTCCGCATCTCGGCGAGGTAATTTCGGATCTTCGTCCGATCATTTTTTAGACTGCCCGACGAACCGGTGATCGCCCCACGACGGATAGCCGCGACATACATTTGGGCAATTTCGTAGATGTTCGCATCATACATTGAAGGCTCAGTTCCGGCCGGAAGGGTCGAGGACTTCTTGAACCGATTCTCGAGATCGCTTGTGAACCGCGCGGCCGGGCCGCCGAGCCCGACATAGTATGTCGCCGGGGCGATAATCGGGAGATCTGGAGCGGCCTTGAGAATTGCGGTGCTGATGAGTGGCGATCCACCGATCACGGGTATCATCAATCCCTGCTTTTTCATCTCGCGAATCACGGTGACCGCCTGGCTATAGTCGGCCCCGATAACCAGTCCATCGGGCTTGAGCGCCTTTAACGCCGTTACCTGTGCGCTAACGTCGAGATCGCCCGTATTGAAGCTCTCGGGTTTGTTCTCGTTAAGGACGGAAATCCCAAATTCTTTAAGCGTGGGCGGGAAAATTTTCGTGGCGATCGCCGTCGACACGGCGTCCTTCGCGTCGTAGATGATCGCTACGGACTTTGGTTTGAACATGGCCTTGAAGACAGGAATCGTGCCTTTGGCGAATATCCCTTCGTCGATGGTATCGCGGAACGCCCATGGGCGATTTTTCCCGGCGACGCCGGGCTTTGAGCTTGCCTGCGAGGTCGAAACGACTTCGAGTTGGTTCGCAACCGGAAACGCGACTTCTGCGCTGCTGCTGGTCAGTGGCCCGGCAATCGCGAGGACCTTGTCGTCGTCGGCAAGTTTACGCTCGAGATTCGCCGCTTGATCGGGTTTCGCGCCGTCATCGTAAACCATTATTTTCAATTTTGAACCGTTGATTCCACCGGAAGCGTTGACCTCATCTTCGACCATCTGCAATACGATGGTATTCGCCTTCCCCCATTCGGCGAATGGACCGCTGCTCGGGACAATCGCCCCGAGGCGTACCTCGCCGCCGGCACCCGGTCCAGCGGCGCCTACGGTGCCGCCCGGAATCAATGTAACTGCCAGACCAATGGCGATTGCGCGAGTTCCCCGCGCGAACGAGATGGAATCAAACATCGTAATCTACCTCGAATAGTCAGCGAGTATGAATGCAGTTGGTATCAGATCAGGTGCGCGCGAGTTGCGGGCGGCGTTCGGAAATGATCGGTGAGACCTCGCCGTCGCGGCTGTATTCGGAAAGGCATTCGTCGACAAGCGCTCGACCGGGTCTCCAGTCATAGACCTTATACACGCGTGTGTCGGCAATATGCTGGGCGGCAGAATAGAACATCTCATACTGCATTTGCCGCCCAGCGAACTCGGTTCCGACGAAATCCCACATTAGCTTAAGAAACTTCACGCGGTCTTCGGCCGACGTTCCGAACGATTGGTAATAACGCTCGGCATCCGCCGCCGTTAGCGAGTTTGCGAAGATTTGGTTGGAGGACGGCACTGAGAGGAACGATCCACCGGCGAGTTCCCGCAGTTGGCGCATAATATCCACGATCCACTGTCGCTGAAGGCACATGCCCGTATAGACGAATTGCGGACTCGGCCGAGCGAAGCCGCCGCGCATCGACGGCTGAGACACCGCGCTCAGAACGAGCGATTCGATGACCGAACAAAGGGTTGCGATGCCCCCGCCCAGTTGTGCCTGCACCGGCGGCAACCCCGCAATGTTGTGCAACTCGACGAGTTTCACGGCGAGACCAGCGGCAAACTGCATTTTGACGGCGAACCGCGCCAATGCTTGAAAATTTGCAAGTAGATGCGCCCCCGTCTCCTGAAACTGCGCAGCGACGAGACCAACGTCCTTATAGACGAAGACGTTTTCCCAAGGAACGAGTACGTCGTCAAAGACGACTAGAGAATCCGTCTCATCGAGCCGCGAGCTCAGCGGATAGTCAAAGACGCTGTTCGCTATGGCGCTGTATGGCCGGCGAGGATAGAGCTTCACTCCCGGCGTGCCGATCGGCACGACAAAAGAGATCGCATAGTCCTCATCGCCTTTTTGAAGTGGGACGATGTAGCTGACGAACAGGTAGTCGGCCATGATGGCCGAGGTCCCAATCATCGACGCCCCGCGCACCACCATCCCGTCGTCGCGTTCGCCGACCACGCCGGTGTACAGAAACGGTTCCGGCTGGCCGGCCGCCGACTTTGAACGATCGATCTGCGGCGGTATGATGACGTACGCGGCATACAGATCTTCGCGCCTTGCCTTCTCGTAGAAGCGGATCACGTTGTCCCCGTAGTTCTTCCCCGCCCGATCAAAGACGTCGCGCCCGCCGGCGAAGCCGGTCAATACCGAGGCGACATGGTCCGGTGTGCGTCCCATGAGCCCGTAGCTACATTCGGCCCAGAACTGGTGGGCTTCACGACGCTTTTCGAGGTCGGCGGCGCCCCGGGGAAGCAGCCACATATTCTGATAGCGCTCGCCGGTTGCGGGGTCGACCGTCGTGCGATGCGCCTGATCGGGCTGCCGCGCAAGGTCGTACATCTGCGCGATCCGCGAGATTTGATTTTTGAAGGCTGGATGCACCGTGACGTCGTCGACCCGCGCGCCGTCCAAATAGACCGTGCGCCCATCGCGGAGGCTTGCAACGTAGTCGGTTCCGGTGCGCATACCCATGCTCGCTCCTAGGTTCTAAATTGGTGCTGAAGTGGGATGGTTCTAAAGAAAGGTCGACATTACGCGCTCCCAGAGCGCTTCGGATGAGAGCTCCGTCTGCCCATCCAAGGTGCGATACGTTCCCTCGCTATAGATGAGTGGCATCTCTTCCGCTCCAAGCCACACTCGCTGCACGTCGGCAACGAGGAGCGAATGCGTATATTCTTCGTGTAGCCGCGCGACGCTACAATCGAGGTGAGCGAGAGCATGCCGCAACAGTGGAGTCGCGGCGTCCGCATTCTCCACAAGCCAGTCCGCTCTGAGAACCTTTTCGCCGCCCGGTCGGCTACAATATGCGGCGATCGACTCCTGGGAAAGCGCGAGCACGTTTACGCCGAACCTGCCGGACGCTACGATGTCGTCTCGGCTCTTTGCCGTTCGGCTAATGCACGCGATCAGCGAAGGTGGCGCCGCTGAAAGGGATGCGACGGACGTCGCCGTCATACCGCACGCTCGCCCTCCGGCGTCGTGATACGTCAACACGGTGACCGTCGTCGAATGCCGCCGAAATGCAGCCCGAAACCGATCGCTGATCATGCGGACATGCTCGCTCAAGAGCGTATCAACGTGATTCGCGGCCGCTTCACGCGCTTTGTCTGCGTCACCCTTGGCGAGCGCCGCAATCAGACGCTCCTGATCACTGGTTGCATTAGCCATTTCGAAGGCGGGCGTGTCCAAGAAAACATGATAGGACCGCATCAGCAATTCGCGTAGGAACTTGACGGCAAGTGGATTGCGGGCCGCTTCGGCAACCGCCATATGAAACCCGAACCGACGCTGGGCCGCGACCGCGGTATCGCCCCGCCGACACGCTTCGCGCTCTTCGTCGACGAGCGTTCGTAGCGCGTCGAGTTCGGCCGGGGTAATGCGCCGAGCGGCGGCGCTTGCGGAAAGTCCCTCAAGCTCGCGCCGTAACTCGAGAACGTGGCGTACTTCGTCGGCGCTCGGCGACCGGACGGTTGCACCCTTTCCCGGTACAATTTCGACAACGCCTTCGGCTTCAAGACGCCTGAGGGCCAGCCGGACCGGCGAGCGGCTCACCCCGCACGCTTTCGCGTAGCGCTCTTCTTCTAGCCGGCTCTCGGGCTGGATCCGGCGGTGCGCCAGTTCGTCGAGGATGTACGAATAGACCCGTTCTTCTAAGCGTGAAACGCTTTGGGATTCGGCTCCGTCACCAATTGTATCCAATGCAGCCACGATATGGATACTTTAGGTCGCGGCTGTGGATACGTCAAGCCAACACATGCTCTTAGATGCATAGAGCCTCTATCTGCGGTTAAGGCGACCTCGCGAAACGCTGCCGGCGGACGGCGGATCGATTCGGTCGAGCTTGCTCAGGCTGAGGCGCCCCGCCTTTCATCTGCAAATCATTCGCGATACGACGGGTCGATTCGGTCGAGTCTGCGCAGGATCGCCGGCCACGAAAGCGTGCCGCCGGCGCCACGAGTCACTGCCTTGACCTGCGCTTTCATGCCCGCGAGAATCCGGTCGTCGACCGTTACCAGCTCGGCGCCGCCGGCTTGCGCCTGCATTTGAATCTCGCACGCGCGCTCGAGCGTGTACATGAAGAGGAACGCATCGGCGATCGTCTCGGCACAGGTCAGCAGCCCGTGATTGCGCAGGATCAACATGTTCTTATCGCCGAGATCGGCGACTAGCCGCGGCTTCTCGGCGTCGTTGAGCGCAAGGCCCTCGTAATCGTGATAGGCCAAACTCGTCAGCACGACCGTCGACTGCTGTGAGATCGCCAACAAGCCGCCGCGCTGCGCCGCCACCGCAACACCGCTGATCGTGTGCAGATGCAGCACGCACTGGGCGTCGGGGCGGGCCGCGTGGATTGCGCTGTGAATCGTAAAGCCGGCTGGATTAACGTCGTACGGCGAATCGGCGACCTTCGCGCCGTCGAGATCGATCTTGACGAGATTCGAAGCGGTGATCTCTTCGAACAACAGACCGTACGGATTGATGAGAAAATGATGTTCGGGGCCGGGCACGCGCGCCGAGATGTGGGTGAACACGAGGTCGTCCC
>JBOHTW010000289.1:0-9022 GCA_050733835.1 Vulcanimicrobiaceae bacterium
GTCGGTGATCGGACCGAACGAGTCGATCGCAACGATGATGCCGGCCATCGAGAGCATCGACATGACGGCGATCCCGACGCCGTAGGGGCCCGCGACCCCGAATGAGATGAGGATTCCGGCAACGATCACGAGTGCTGGGAGCGCGGTCGCCTGCATCGAGACCGCGAGCCCCGCGATGATGTTGGTCCCATGGCCGGTCGTCGAAGCCTGGGCAATTCGCTGGACGGGCGAAAACTGGGTGCCGGTATAATACTCGGTGATGTAGGTCAATAAGCCGGTGATGATCAGGCCGACGAGCGAGCAGACGAAGACGCCGCCCCAGGTGATCGCCGTTCCGTTCGAAAGCGTCGCGCCGGCGCCGAACTCGTCGTACGAAGCGATTCCGAAGACGATCGCGGCAACGACCGCCGCGACGATCAATCCGCGATACAGCGCACCCATGATCGAGCCGCGCGCATCGTTGCTCATGCGCACGAACAGCGTTCCGATGATCGACGCAACGATCGAGATCGCGCCGAGAATGAGCGGAAAGGTCGTTGCGCCGGGAAAGCTTGGCAGCACGAGGTGCCCGAGCAACATCGCGGCGATCGTGGTCACGACGTAGGTCTCGAACAGGTCGGCGGCCATGCCCGCGCAGTCGCCGACGTTGTCGCCGACGTTGTCGGCGATGACCGCCGGATTGCGCGGATCGTCTTCGGGGATTCCGGCTTCCACTTTGCCGACCAGGTCCGCACCGACGTCGGCGGCCTTCGTGAAGATGCCGCCGCCCAACCGCGCGAAGACCGAGATCAGCGAACAGCCGAACGCCAAACCAATCATGGCGGCGAGCGATTTTGTCTCGTCACCGGCGTTGATGGTCTGAACGATCGCATAGTAACCGCTGACGGCGATGATGCCGAGCCCGACGACGAGCAGACCGGTGATCGCGCCGCCGCGGAACGCCAGCGCCAGCGCCGGCGCGAGCCCGCCGCGCGCGGCTTCGGCGGTCCGCACGTTGGCGCGCACCGAGACGATCATGCCGATGAAGCCGGCCGCGCCCGAAAGCGTTGCGCCGATGATGAAGCCGACCGCGGCCTGCCATCCCAGCGGCGGCGCGATCGCGATGATGATCGCCAAGATCACTGCAACGACGGCGACCGTCGTGTACTGGCGCCGCAGAAAGGCCATCGCGCCTTCTTGGATTGCGGCGGCGATCGCTTGCATCCGGTCGTTGCCGGCGGACTGCTTGAGCACCCATTGAATGAGGCCAACGCCGTAGATGATGGCGAGAACGCCGGCGATCAGACCCAGCGTGATAGCGACTTGCTCAGTCAAAGCGACCCTTTCCACTCAGGAAATAGCACCCGCGCGCGAGGCGCCGGGTGCCGACCGCTCGGGGTTTGGCGTGGCGGGACGCCAGTCCTCCGCGGCAAGGCGTCCAGCCAACGGTCCGCCAAGGTGCACCCGACGATGGAAGAGGTGGAGTTGCTCGTCGTAGGCTGCGGCCCCGCCGGCGGGACGGCGGCGCGCGAGGCCGCCCGCGAAGGCGTGCAGACCATGGTGCTCGAGCGTGACGCCGTCGTCGGCCAAAAGCGCGTCTGCGCGGCCGGTCTGCGCCCCGGTTTCTGCGCCGACTTCGATCTGCCGAGTTCGATCATCCATTGCAATCCCGAAACCCTGTCGTGCTTCGGTTTGACGGGTCGGAAGTTCGACTTTCCGATTGGAGTCGGGCATACGACGACGCGCGAGGAACTCGATGGAACGATTGCCGAACTCGCCCGCCGCTCCGGCGCCGAGATTCGGACGTCGGCACTGTTTCGCAGTTACGAGCGGGGCGCCGACCGGACGATCGTCGAGTACGCCGACTTGGCCGGCGGCGGCCGCCAGCGCATCAGCGCGCGTCACGTCTTTTTCGCACAGGGGTCGAGCGCGCGCTGGGGTGCGGAGTCGCCGTTCGCCTACGGACCGTGGGGTGCCGGGCTGATCACCTGCTATCAATACCGCGTCTATCTCGAGCGGCCCGCCGACCCAATCGCCTACGGTGTTCTCGAGATGCACTACTACCGCTCGCCGATCGGCAACGAGAACATCATCGCCTGGATGTTTCCCAAACGCGATCATCTCTCGATCGGTTTGGGGATGGGCGCCAAGGTCGACGGCAAAGCGCTGCGCGCCGAACTGGACGCGTTTTTGGCGCGGATCGAGCGGCGGTTGTTTGCCGGGGTTCCGTACTCCGTCCGCGAGGAGGGAAACTTACTGTACGGGGGCCTGCCGCGCCCGCAGATCGGCCGCGATGGGCTGATGCTCGGCGGGACCGCCGCCGGCCTCGTCGACGCGACGACCGGCGAAGGGATCCACGAAGCCGCGGTCTCCGGGCGGCTGGCTTCCCAGGCCGTCGTCGAACACAAACGCGGGCGTACGCCGGACGCCGCTGCCCATTACGAGCGCACGGCCAAGCAGCGCTTTTACGGGCGATTGTACCATCGCTTCAAACTGATGAACTTCCTCGAGCGCCGGCCGGCGCGATTCGATGTGCTCTTCGGGCAGATCGAGCGCGAACGCCGCCTGTGCGATCTCTTGCAGCGCGATCGGAACGACTTTTCGCTCGGCGAGTGGCTCTATCTCTACGCGCAAGCAGCCCTGTTCGGCATCAAGGCCATTCGCGCTTAGTGTTCGGCTCGCGAGCCTAATCCGTGCTGCGCTTCTTGGTTGCGCGAATGATCCGCTTGATCGTGGTGCTGTTTGCGATCACGCTGGCGAGCTTTGCGTTTTTGCATGCGATCCCCGGCGATCCGGTCGTGATCCGGCTCGGCGAGCACGCGAGTCCGGCCGAAATCGAGCGCATTCGCGTGGCGCTCGGCCTCGATCGGCCGTGGTGGGTGCAACTCGCATTGTATTTCGCCGGCCTCGTGCACGGAAATCTCGGCCGCTCGGTGATCGACTACCAGCCCGTCTTCGCCAAGCTCGCGCAGTATTTTCCGGCAACGGTCGAATTGACGGTCGGCGCGCTGCTCGTCGCCGTGATCGTCGGCATCCCCGCCGGCGTGATCGCGGCGGTGCGCCACGGCTCGTTGCTCGACCGGTTGACGATGAGTGGCGTGATGCTCGGCGTCTCGATTCCGGTCTTTTGGCTCGGCTGGATGCTCGTCTACCTGCTCGCCGTCTTGCCCGGCCGGGCGGGCCTCAATCTGTTCCCGATCTCGGGCCGCATCTCGCTGCTGTACGACATCCCCGCCCGGACCCACCTGATTGTCCTCGATTCGCTGTTGGCGGGCCAACCGCAAGCGGCGCTCGACGCGCTGCGGCATCTGATCCTCCCGGCGCTGACCCTCGGCACGATCCCGATGTCGATCATCGCCAAGATCACCCGCAGCGGGATGCTCGACGTCCTCCACAGCGACTACGTCCGGACCGCGCGGGCCAAAGGGCTGGGCGAGCGAGCGGTCGTCTTTGGCCACGCGCTGCGCAACGCGCTCGTCCCGATCCTAACCGTCGTCGGGCTCCAGACCGGGCTATTGCTCGGCGGCGCCGTTCTAACCGAACATATCTTCGCCTGGCCGGGGGTCGGGCGGCTGGCCTTCGACGCCATCTCCAACCGTGACATGCCGGTCGTAAACGGCTGCATCCTCCTGTTTGCAACGGTCTTCGTCGTCGTCAACGCCGCCGTCGACGTCCTTTACGCGCTTGCCAATCCGCGCATTCGCTACGGCGAATAAGGCCCATCCGTGGGCCGCGCTCTACGGGCGCTTCGTGCGCCCAGCCGCGCATTCGCGGCCGTTTCCCAGGAGGGTGGCGTCGGTCGGTCGGAATAACGCGCTGACCTTGGTATCCGGGAGAGCTTGCGTTTGAACGTCTCACGGAACCCGCGAACGACCTATGTGATCGCGGGCACCGCGTATACTCGAGAAGAGGTCATCCACCGCTATCTTCACTTGGTGAAGTACGTGGCCGGCCGCATCTCGGTGAACTTGCCGCCGAACGTCGAGTTGAACGACTTGATCAACGACGGCGTCCTGGGCCTGATCGACGCGATCGAAAAGTACGACGACGAGCGCGGAGTCAAATTCGAGACGTATGCGATCACCCGCATCAACGGGGCGATCATCGATGCGCTACGGGCGCTCGACTGGGTGCCGCGGGCCGTTCGGCAGCGCGCCCGCGAGATCGACCGCGTCCAACAGGAGCTCGAGACCGTGCTCGGACGGATGCCGACCGACGCCGAGATCGCCGAGCGGATGTCGCTCACCGATAAAGAGTACACGACGCTGGTCCGTAAGATCCGCAACAGTTCGATCGCCTCGCTCGAAGAGCATTTGCCGAGCGACCGCGGTAGCGAGATCCCGCTGCTCGACACGCTGCGCGACCTCGATAGCGACGTCTCGCTCTCGGTCGAACAGCGCGAGGTGCGCCGCCACTTGATCGAGTCGATCGAGACCCTGCCGCCGCAAGAGCGGACCGTCATCAAGCTCTATTATTTCGACGGTCAGACGCTCAAAGAGATCAAGTCGACGCTCGGAGTCTCCGAGTCGCGCGTCTCGCAGATCCACGCGCAGGCGGTCATTCACCTCCGCGCTAAGTTGCGCCAGCTGCGCGACGACTTCGGCTTCCGCGACGGCGACCCCAACGTCAAGCAAAAATACGTCCGGCGCCCGTCGGTGCATTAAGAATGGGGGACAAGGTCCCCCAAGCCTGATGGACGGTCCGCTCGCCAAGCTCGTCGCTGATGCGGGACTCGATCCCGCGGTTGCCATGAACGTTACGTCGTTCGGCGACACGGAAGCGATGCAAAATGAATTGGCCGAACTCGTCGTCGCGGGTACCAAGCGCGCGACGACCTCACTGCGGCGATGGTATCTCGACGATGCCCTGCCGCAAGTTGGCGGTTTGTTTGTCGTAATTGACGGCCGCGGCTTGCCGCGTTGCATCTGCCGCACGACGGTGGTCGAGGTGCGCCCGTTCTCGGCAGTCGACGCAGCCTACGCGTGGGAAGAGGGCGAAGGCAATCGCTCGTTGCGTTCGTGGCGTGAAGATCATCGCGCGTTTTTATCGGTGAGGCGGAGCGTGAATGCTTCGCGTTTTGCGAAGATGCGGACGTTGTCTTGGAATGGTTCGAAGTCGTATGGCCGCCGCCGGCTCACGCGACCGATCCTACTGCCGATTCGTTGTGACCCGCGGCCCGTTCTCCGGAATCTCTCCGTAGTCTCACCCTCCATTCATGTCTACACGAAATCCGCTCGGTATCCTCGGTGTGAGAAGCCCATCGATTACCTCACACCGATCGTAACGCGAAAGGATTCCCATGCGAAATCGACTCGCATTAGCGCTATTGACGGCGCTCGCCCTCGGCGGCTGCGGCGGTGGGTCCGCCGGCTCCGGAACGCCGTCCGGCGGCCTGTCAACTCGATCGAATTCCGAACAATCGATCGCCGCGACCAACGCGCTCGGCAGCCCGCTTAAACACTTTACCGAGATCAACAACACGGTTTCGGCGCTCGCCGATGGCCGTCGCACGCTGTCGGTGCCGCTCGGCACCTGTCAGAACGGCACCGAGTTCTTTGCCCCCGACAAGACCGGCGACCCGAACTCCACCGAAGCGCAGTACTTCTACGACAGCGCGTGCTCGCAGATCGCCCGTGACGTCGTTCGGTTATATGCGTCGACCGGGGCGGGTTCCGAGACCGTCAACCGCACGATGAAACTCTTCGCGGTCGGCAACGGCACGCCGAGCGCCGTCCGCACCGATGCGGTCGTGATCACCAACGCGCAGTTCGATCAATACGGGTTCCCGAAGGCCGCGACCGGCTTCGACCGGACGGCGCAGGGTGAACTCGATTTGGCGGGCGTCAAGACGATTGTCTCCGGCGACGAACTGGTCATGTTGCCGGGGACCGGCGGCAGCACTGCGTTCTGCAGCGACTCGGCCGGATTCAACGCCACCGGTGTCCCGGCGCTGGGGGAAACGTTCGGCTGGCAAGGCGGCGTGCTCTCCGGCGGTTTGCGCACGGTCAATAACGACGGAACGGTCACGTTCAGCGCGAACCATGCCGGCTCGACCTTCAAGGCGCCGATTGGTTCGCTGTCGATCGCGATCGCAACCCAGAACGGGGCCTGTCCGATCGTGACGCCGATGTTCACTTTGGCGGGGGGCACCCAAGTGAGCACCTACAGCTTCCCGATTACCGCAACGTTCCAAGCGGGTTTGCTGCTGAACCTTTCGATCCAAAACGGCAAACTAGCCAACGGCGACGGACTGAGCGTGGCGACCAACGCCGGTGTCTCGCCGACCAGTAACCTGTTCATCACCGGCACGGTGACGGACACTGCGAGCAATCAGATCGCGACCTTCAACGTCGACGCGTTCGGCGACGGAACGCTCACGGTCACCGGGAGCGGGCGGCAGTTCGTGATCACGGACTGGCACGTCATTCGCTAAGCCGGCGACGACCGCGGACCCCCGGCCATCGAACAGGAGTTCGATAGCAGCGGCCGAAAACGTTGGCTCCGTGAGTTGGCTATCCAAGCTGCGGGCGAGTCTGGGGTTCTCGCGGGAGTCGCTCTCGCGCGTCGAGGCACTGGCCGCCGAGCGGCGGCCGCTCGACCGCGAGTTCTGGGACGAACTCGAAGAGATCCTCATCGCCGCCGATTTCGGCGTCCCGACTGCGGCGAAGATTCTCGATGGCCTGCGGACGGTCGCCAAACAAGAGCTGTGGCGCCGCAGCGATGAGGCGATTGGGCGGTTCAAAGAAGACGTTCAGACCTTCTTGACCTTGCCGGATCCCGAACTGCACCTGCGAGCGCGGCCGGCGATCGTTTTGGTCGTCGGCGTCAACGGTAGCGGCAAGACGACGACGATCGGCAAGCTCGCGCACCGCTTGCGGTCCGAGGGTAAGCGCGTGATGGTCGTAGCGGGCGACACGTTCCGGGCGGCCGCCGCCGATCAGTTGGCGATCTGGGCGGACCGCAGCGGCAGCGAGTTCGTCCGCGGTCGCGAGGGTTCCGATCCCGCGTCGGTCGTCTACGACGGGGTCAGCGCCGCCAAAGCGCGCGGCGTCGACGTCGTCTTCATCGACACCGCCGGCCGGTTGCAGACCAAGATCAATCTCATGGAGGAACTGAAGAAGATCCGGCGCGTTATCGAGCGCGCCAACGGCGCACCGCCGGACGAGACGCTCCTGGTCATCGACGGGACGACCGGCCAGAACGCGCTTTCGCAGGCACGGCTATTCGACGAGACGACGAAGTTGACGGGCGTCATCGTGACCAAGCTCGATTCAAGCGCCAAGGGCGGGGTGCTTGTCGGCATCGTCGATCTGCTGGAAGTCCCGATCAAGTTCATCGGAATCGGCGAAGGGATCGACGAGTTGCGACCGTTCGATCCGGCGAGTTTTGTCCGCGCGATCTTCGAGTCGGCGGCCTGATGCCGTGTCGTGGTGCATCAAGGCCACCCAGTTGGCACAGCCGGCGCATATCCTCACTATGAAAAGCATCGATCGAAGACATCGATCATCGCCGCATCGGCGGTAAGGAGTAGTCATCGTGGCACAAGACGAGAGAGCCGTCGCCCTGAGCAACGCGCTCGCGCAAATCGAGCGTCAGTTCGGCAAGGGTTCGATCATGAAGATGGGCGATTTCGCGGAGCGGATGGCGATCGACGTCGTCTCGACCGGATCGATCGCACTCGATCTCGCGCTCGGCGTCGGCGGTTTGCCGCGCGGCCGCGTCGTCGAGATCTACGGCCCGGAATCCAGCGGGAAAACGACCCTAGCGCTACACGTCATCGCCGAGGCGCAGCACGCCGGTGGGACGGCGGCGTTCATCGACGTCGAACATGCGCTCGATCCGACTTACGCGGCGGCGCTCGGGGTCGATCTCGACAGTCTGCTGGTGTCGCAACCCGATACCGGCGAACAGGCGCTGGACATCGCCGAGATGCTGGTACGCTCCAACGCCGTCGACGTCGTGGTCGTCGACTCAGTCGCGGCGCTGGTTACCAAGGCCGAACTCGAGGGCGACATGGGGGACGCCCACGTCGGTTTGCAGGCGCGGCTGATGTCGCAAGCGCTGCGCAAGCTCACTTCGGCGATCTCGCGCTCGAAGACCGTGATGATCTTCATCAACCAGTTGCGCGAGAAGGTCGGCGTGATGTTCGGCAACCCCGAGACGACCTCGGGTGGCCGCGCGCTCAAGTTCTATGCATCGGTTCGGCTCGACGTGCGCAAGCTCGAACAGATCAAGGTCGGGACCGACGTCGTCGGTTCGCGCACCCGGGTAAAAGTCGTCAAAAACAAGGTAGCGCCGCCGTTTCGACAAGCCGAGTTCGACATCACGTACGGGCGCGGAATCTCGAAGATGGGGTCGGTGCTCGACGTTGCGCTCGAGCGCAACATCGTCGGCAAGAGCGGCTCGTGGTACACCTACGGCGACGTGCGCATCGGTCAGGGTCGCGAGAACGCCAAGGCCTATCTGGAAGAGCACTCGGATCTCGCCGACGAAATCGCCGGCAAGATCCGGGAGAGCCTCAAGGCGGCCGTTTCGAGTAACGGCACCGTGCCCGCGCTTACCGGAACGGCAGCTTCGCGCGGTGACGAATAACCAGCGCGCGCGGGTCACCGCGCTCCGGCTGCTCGCCGTTCGACGGCTCAGCGAGGCGCAGCTTTGGACGCGCCTCGCACGTAAGGGCTATGCCGACCAGGCGATTCGCGACGCCGTCGAGTCGTGCCGGTGCGACGGGTTTATCGACGATCGACTGTTCGCGACCCTCTTCGTCGAGGGTCGAACCAAGGCCGTCGGCGACGCGCGGCTAATCGCCGAACTCGTTCGGCGCGGAATCGATCGCGCGGTTGCCGAGTTGACCATCCGGGCGGCCGACTGCGACGAGCAGCAGCGGTTGGAGCGGGCGATCGACAAGTTGTTTGCCGCGCGGCCGGGGATTGCGTACCCAAGTGCGGCCCGAACGCTCGAGCGGCTGGGCTTTCCAGCGGCGCGCATCTATCGCGTGCTGCGCGCGCACGCCGCGCGATTCGGGCCGCTCGCCGGCCTGACA
>JBOHTW010000290.1:0-2759 GCA_050733835.1 Vulcanimicrobiaceae bacterium
AAGGTCCCGCAGCTCCCAGCCGCATCGTACATCAACCGACCGGCAGAACCGGCCGAAGCCAAGCCGGCTGCCTGAGACTCACTAAATCGAGCAAGCCGAATGGTCTCAAAGCTATTGACAACTTCCGCTGGTTGAGGGACATTTCAACAAGGCGCTTCGGGAGTAGCAGCGCGCCCATGGCCTGGTTAGCCTGGAACTCCCACCAGCGTCCGTCGTAGCGCTTACGAGCGCTTGTCGTTTCGTATGGGATGCCGTCCATGCGACAAAGGACGCGCGGCTTCGAACCCGTGCTCTCGCCAAAGAGCGGGTGCGCTTTTTGACCGAGGACGAACAGATGTGTATGAAGCAGGCCGTGGCCGCACTCGTGCCCCATGGTCGTTCTAATGCGCCGCTCCGCCAACCGAGTTTCCTCATCATCAAGCGCTTTAGCGATTATGATCGCATTCACACCCTTCTCACCGAATTCGGTAAGACCGAGAACGCCAGGCGGTAGATCGTCGTACGTGACCTGCACGCAAAAACGGCTTCTCGATGAACCGCTCGATCCGGACGGGGCACGGCATCGTCGGAAGCATATCCACCTTCGCGAGTTTCGTCGACGCAGATCAATTCGATCTCATTAAGGGTGAAATACGGTCGTTCAAGGAACGGGCCGCGGCGATAGATTTTCATGTCTTCTTATTTCGGCTCTTATGAGAATCGAGGAACTTTATAATGTCTTCAGGATCAACATTGTCATCGATGACCTTGCGCAGCATTACGCCATACGCGGGATTGGCAGCTGCAAGCCGGCGGAGTTCTTGAACCGGCGGTCTAGTGTCATGCTCGCGCAGCTGCCCGACCTTCGTACCGAGAGAGCGCGCAATCTGCTGCAACACTTCATTGGAGGGGTGGCGACGTCCAAGCTCCACGTCTGATAAGAAGGCTGCGGACAATTGCAGTCGCTTTGCTAGTTCCCTGACCGACAAGTCCCGGTCTTCTCTTAGCTCTCGAATGCACTCCCCTAGGGTTTTCATCTAGACGCGCTCATCGCCACCTTCCCCGCCTTGTCTGCTCCTGTCAGCTTACAGCTTCCGCTCGGTTCTGTCAAACTGCGTCTTGAGACGGCTACCGCCAACCACAGATAAGGCCTTACGAAACGTGGCCGATAGCTTGCCGTGCCTCGTTCCACTTTAGCTGCGATCTGTAAAAAGGGCACCGTTTGGTGTGGCCTCGCGTCGTGCCGTTCCGATGCCGCTTTGCGCGCTGACGCGTGCTCCCAGATCGCTTGCATGCGCCGAGACGAACTGCTCCCAATCGCTCATCCTCTTCAGGTCAACAAACTGCTTGCAGGGACCGACGTACACTGCGACGCTCTTACCGGCCTCGAGGAGCCGCCGCACGTTCATTAACGTTCCCTTGCTCTTGCCGTCCCAAAGCATCAGTCCTACCGATGCCTCGTCAGCCATCGCGCGGTCCTTCGAAGCGTAGAAGTCGAAGCTCCCTCTCTTATCATCGCTCGGGACCGCTCGAATGGGCCAGCCGCTTTGATTGTTCCGACATGCTCCGCCGGCGCAAAAAACCTCGACGTCGGTATAGCCTTTGCTGCGAAGGTACGTTTGGACGGCCTTGTCGGCACCGTTTGCATCGCCGACCAGGACAGCCAAGCGCTTCGCGATGATGCGGTCTAGGCGCGATCGCACGTCGGTACTTAGCTTGCTCATCTTCCGCGAGCCACCAATGAAGACCTTGGTCATCATTACCTTCCTCGAGTGCTCGTAATCGTCAGGGCATACACATCTGCGGCGTTACCGTGATCGTATAGATTGGCGGTAATCTCGTTCATCGTCGCGCCGGAACGATAAAGGTCATCGAGCAGCAGGATACGCCGACCTTGAACGATGGTTCGGTCGACCTGATGAGAACCTTGGAGGAGACGCGTGCGTTCGTCGTAGTCGTGGACGTCTTTCAATTGCGGGACGTCTCGTACCCTACGGACGGCGTCGGAGGCGAACGTCAGACTGAGACGCCCCGCAATGGCCTCACCAAGAACGAGCAGCGGTTGAGTCGTCCGTTGGCGCGACGGCGTGACCGGAACGATCATCTCGACTCCTGGATGCCAAATTCGAAAGAACGAGTGTACGGCATCGACGATCTCTGCCACGGCAGTTTGGTAAAAAAAAACGGACCGATACTTGAGGCGAAAGAGGAGCTCGCCGATTTCTGATCGCGTGGTGATGAACTGGGGATGACCATACTCGTCATGGCCGATGAACTCGCTGCTGAGAGTATGAGAGTCAAGCGCCTAGCCGTCACGCCAGCGGCCTGAGATGCGGCGAGGGTGTATGGTAGCCACGATCGGGCTTACTGACCGCCAGGTTGCTCACCCCCGATCACGAAACGATCTCCGACAGCGGCGGGTCGTCGTCGCGGGGCGGAGCCTCGGAGGTGGTCCAGAACGATCCCACTGCTGCGTTGCCCCATTTGCGCGCTCGATCGATCGCGAGCTGCTCGGCGACGTCGACGAACTCGCAGCCGCCGTAGTAGCGTTTGCCGGGATAGCCTTCGGCGTGCTTGTTGGTGAGCACCGAGCCCATCGCTTCGCGGACCGCGCGGCTCGCATAGTTTTCGGAGGCGATCAACTCCAGGTTGACGCGCTGGCGATGCTCTTCGCCTGCGATCGCGGCGGCGAGTTCGGGATCTTGCTCGGCGAGCGTCGGAGCCGGCAGGTCACGCGCAAGGAGGTCCATGCGCCGGGGATTCGCGCGCGCCCGGCGGAA
>JBOHTW010000291.1:0-20096 GCA_050733835.1 Vulcanimicrobiaceae bacterium
CTCGCCGCGTTTCGCCGCGCGCTCGAAGCCGAGCCGCCGCCGGCCGCGCGAATCGCATCGATCGAGCTCGCCGACGCCGCCTGCGAAGGGTTTACCGACTTCGCGATTCGCGAGAGCCGGCGGCCGGGGCGGCCGACGGTGCGGGTCGCGCCCGACTTGCCCGTCTGCGATGCATGTCTGCGCGAACTATTCGATCCGCGCGACCGGCGGTTCGGCTATCCGTACATCAACTGCACCGATTGCGGTCCGCGTTACAGCATCATCCTGGGCCTGCCGTACGACCGGCCGGCGACGACGATGCGCGAGTGGCCAATGTGCGCGCTATGTGCCGCCGAGTACCACGATCCGCTCGACCGCCGGTTTCACGCGCAACCGGTCGCCTGTCACGACTGTGGCCCGAATTACGTGTTGCACGAGGGCGAGCGCCGCCAAGTCGGCGTCGCCGCAATCGCCGCGACGAGCGGGCTGTTGCGTGACGGAGCGATCGTCGCAATCAAGGGAATCGGCGGTTATCATCTGGCCTGCGATGCGGGCAACGCTGGGAGCGTCGCGGCCCTGCGCGAGCGCAAGTATCGCAAGGAGCGGCCGTTCGCGCTGATGGCGCGCTGCGTCGAAATCGCGCGTGGTCTGATCGATCTGTCGCCGGATGCCGAGGCGTTGTTGCGGTCGACGGCACGGCCGATCGTGTTGGCATCGGCGTTGCGCAGCTTCGCCGGCGTTGCGCCTGAGAACCGTGAGCTTGGCGTCATGCTGCCGTATACGCCGCTGCACCATCTGCTGTTTGCGGCCGATGCGCCCGACGTGCTCGTGATGACCAGCGCCAACCGGTCGAGCGAGCCGATTGCCTACGACGACGCCGATGCGCTCGAATCGCTCCACGGAATCGCCGACGCCTTCCTGATCGGCGAGCGCCGGATCGCGCGGCGCGTCGACGATTCGGTCGCCCGGTCGGCGCGCGATGGCCGCGGAATCGGAACGACCGTACTCCGGCGCGCTCGCGGCTTCGCGCCGCAGGCCGTCGCAACGCTACCGACGAGCCGGCCGATCGTTGCCGTCGGCGCCGATTTGAAGAATGCGATCGCGATCGTCGTCGACGGGCAAGTCTTCGTTAGTCAGCACGTCGGCGACTTGGACCACTATCCCGCGCGGCGCGCGTTCGAAGCGACGATTCGCGATCTCTGCGCGATGTACGAGATCGATCTCGGCGGCGCGTTGATCGTCCACGACGCGCACCCGGAGTACGTCTCGAGCGCCTTCGCCCAAAGCTTGCCGGGTGAACGCCGTTCGGTCCAACATCATCGCGCGCACGTTGCCAGCGTCCTAGCCGAGCGGGGGACATGCGACGTCGAGGTCGTCGGCGTCGCGTTCGACGGAACCGGCTACGGCGACGACGCGACGATCTGGGGCGGCGAGTTTTTTCGCGGGAGCGTGGCGAGCGGGCTGCACCGGGTTGCGCACCTGCGCTCGGCTAGGCTGCCCGGTGGTGACGCCGCCGCGCGCTTCCCGGTCCAGGCTGCCGCCGGATTCCTGGCCGACCTCGGCGACGTGCCCGACCTGACGGCCGCGCCGTTCGGGTTCCCGGCCCGCTACGGGCAGGCGCGGGCGCTCGTCGAGGCGGAGGTGCGGACATTCGCGACGACCTCGGTCGGACGGCTGTTCGACACGATGGCCGCTGTTTGTGGCTTCGTTCGCGAGGTTAGCTTCGAGGGTCAGGCCGCAATCTGGCTCGAGCAGCTCGCGGCCTCTAGCCCCTCGGTTGCCGCATACCCATTCCCGCTGGAAGCCGGCGAGCTGGACTATCGTCCCCTACTCGCCGCCACCCTCGCCGACCGCGCTGGTGGGCGCCCGATCGGCGAAATTGCCCGAGCGTTTCACCAAGCGCTGGTGGACGCCGCGATCGCCGCCGCGGACGCGGTTGGCCCCGGTTTACCGGTCGTGGTCTCCGGCGGCGTGTTCCAGAATCGGCTGCTCGTCGAACTCCTGGCCGAGCGGTTGGGTGCGCGGCTATGGTTCAACCGGGCGGTCCCGGCCAACGACGGCGGGATCTGCCTCGGCCAAGCCGCGCTGGCGATGCGCCAACCCATCGGCTCGAACTCGCTGGAATAATGGCCGGGTAACCTCAGGCCAACTACCTAACCCCACCCGACGATCGCGCTTGACCGAGCGCGGCTCATGCGATAACATCTGTGTTCGGCTGTCGCTGGCAGTCGCGCGCCCTTCTGTGCGCCGGACGGTTCGCCGCTCGTCCGAGACTCGAGATCGGGCCGCCCACATCGGGTGCCGCCGGTCGAGGCGACGACACCCCGCGTCGTGCTGCGGGGCAAGATAAACGTTGGAGAGCAAACCTTGGCTGCCAAAAAACAACCGAAGACGCGCAAGAAGCGCGAGTTCAAGAACGTCGGATCGGGCGTCGCGCACATCCACGCCTCGTTCAACAACACGATCGTGACGATCTCGGATACCCAGGGAAGCGTGATCTCCTGGGCGTCGGCCGGCAACCTCGGCTTCAAGGGATCGAAGAAGTCGACCCCGTTCGCCGCGCAGATGGCCGCCGAAGCCGCCGCGCGCAAGGCGATGGATCACGGCATGAAATCGACGGAAGTCTACGTCAAGGGACCGGGGGGCGGCCGCGAAGCGGCGATTCGCTCCTTGCAGGCCGCCGGCCTCGAGATCACCCTCATCAAAGACGTCACGCCGATTCCACACAACGGCTGCCGCCCGCCCAAACGGCGCCGCGTGTAGGAAAGGCGAGGAAAGCGAATGTCGCGTTATACCGGACCGGTCTGCCGGCTCTGCCGCCGCGAAACGGCGACCAGCAAGACTGGCGAAAAGATCAAACTGTTTCTCAAGGGCGATCGCTGCCTGTCGAAAAAGTGCGCGGTCGAGCGCCGCGGAACCGCGCCCGGCCAGAAGACGACCGGCAAACCGACGCGCCAGAAGATATCCGAATACGGCCGTCAGCTGCGCGAGAAGCAGAAGATGCGCCGCTACTACGGCGTTCACGAGACGCAGTTCGAGAACTACTTCCGCGAAGCCGCGCGCGTTCCGGGCCAGACCGGCCAGACGTTCTTGCAGCTGCTCGAACGGCGGCTCGACAACGTCGTCTATCGGTTAAACCTAGCCAACAGCCGGGCGCAGGCACGCCAGCTCGTCACCCACCGGCACTTTCGCGTCAACGGCCGGATCGTCAACGTGCCGTCGTTCATCGTCAAGGCCGGCGATCAGATCACGGTCGGCGAGCGCAGCCAAACCTCACCGATCTTTCAATCGAACTTCGAATACGCGCTCAATCGCAATCATCCGGAGTGGCTCGATTGGAACGAGCAAGACAAGGCCGCCAAGGTGGTCGCGCTCCCGAGCCGCGCGCAGATCGATACGCCGGTAGACGAACAACTCATCGTAGAATATTACTCCAGGTAATGCTTTCGCCCGCTGGACTGCGTCGCTACGCCGCTTATGTACTGGCGTACACTGCGCGGCTAGGCTCCTTGCCAGCGGACGAAATCATCACCTGGAGCGCCCAGAGACAATCCAATTCCATCTTAGTGTCAGAAGTCGCTGTTGGGCGTGGGATCGCTGCACCGTGTGCGGCGGATAACGTGAACGGCAATAAAGGATCCGCTTACCGATGATCGCTCTTGAAGCGCCGCAGGGCGCAACTATCGAAGTCCGCGAACGCCGTAACAACTACGCGAAGTTCATCATCGAGCCGCTCGAGCGTGGGTTTGCGATCACGCTGGGGAATGCGCTGCGGCGCGTGCTGCTCTCGGCGATCCCGGGGGCGGCGGCGACCTACGTCAAGATCGACGGCATCCAGCACGAGTTCGCGACGATCCCCGGGATCGTCGAAGACGTGACCAACCTGCTGTTGAACCTCAAGGGCTTGCCGATCAAACTCAACGTCGACGAACCCAAGGTCCTGACCTTGACGGTGAGCGGCGCGCGGACCGTGACGGCCGCCGACATCACGCCCGACGCCGACGTCGAAATCTTGCAGCCGGATTATCATCTGGCGACGATCACCGGCAAATCGACGCGCCTGTCGATGGAGATCGGCGTCGAGAAGGCCCGCGGCTACGTGACGGCCGATCGTCAGCGAAACATCGAGCACATGATCGGCTTGATTCCGCTCGACTCGATCTTTTCGCCGATTCGGAAAGTCAACTTCACCGTCGATGACACTCGCGTCGGCCAAAGCGTCGACTTCGACCGGCTGACGATCGAGATCGGCACCAACGGCTCGATCACGCCGGACGACGCGCTCGCGACGGCCGCCCAAATCCTCCAGGAACAGCTCGACCTGTTCGCCGGCTTCACGCAGGAGAAGATGCTGCCGGTTGCCGCTCCGACCAGCGAGTGGGACATTCCGGTTGAGACCCTTAACCTGTCGGTGCGCTCGTTCAACTGCCTCAAGCGCGCCGGCATCTCGAAGGTCTCCGAATTACTCGATCTCTCCGAAGACGAGATCATCAAGATGCGCAACTTCGGCAAGAAGTCGCTCGACGAGATCAAACAAGTCTTGGCAGAAAGGGACCTTGCGCTGCGCTCCACGCAGCGTTAATCGCGATGCCGCACCAAATTGCCAGCAAACGGCTCTCCCGGACCGACGGTCACCGCAAGGCGCTCCTGCGCAGCCTTGCAACCTCGTTTTTCAAGCACGAGCGAATCGAGACGACGACCACCAAAGCCAAGCAAATCACCCGCGTTATCGACCGTTTGATCACCCAAGCCCGGCGCGGCGATCTCCATTCGCGCCGGTTGGTCGCGGCCTACCTGCTCGAACCGGCGGTTACAAAGAAGCTCTGCGATCAGATCGCACCGGCGCTCAAGGATCGGTCGGGCGGCTACACGCGTTTGGTCAAATCGCGAATTCGACCGGGCGATGCCGCCGAACTCTCGATCCTCGAGCTGGTGAAATAGGGCGGAGCCCGCTTCCGCTCCGATGATCGACGTCGACAACCGGACGATCCGGCTCCAAGCCATCGTCCGCGAGTTTATCGCGGATACCCTCACACCGATCGCGGCATATCTCGCCCTGGCCACGCCGGGGCGTTCGTGTCTTCTCGAGAGCGTTGAGGGCACCGACCGCATCTCGCGCTTCTCGTTCATCGGGCTCGATTATCTCGAGACCTTGACGGTCGACGACGACCCGCGGATCCTCGATCGGATTCGCGCCGTCGTCAAGCGCTACGCGATCGATCGGACCGACCTGCCGTTCCCCGGCGGCGCGGTCTGCGCGTTCACCTACGATGCGGCCCGCCGGCTCGAACGGATCGGCCCAAAGCCCCCGTCGGACGTCGACTGGCCCGATGCGTACGTCGTCGTTCCGGGTACCTGGGTCGTCTTCGATCATTTTACGCACCGGATTCGACTGATCGGCTTCGCCCGCGATGAGGCCGAGCGCGCCACCGTCGCCGCCCGGCTCGATCAGTACATCGCGCGGCTGATGGGCGTGCGGCCCACGATTCCGGGGAACGTGCGGGCGCGCGGTCCTGTCGCAGCGACCATGGATGCGCCGGCGTTCTTCGAGCGCGTGGCCCGCGCCAAACGGTCGATCTACGAAGGCGACTGCTATCAGCTTCAAGTCGGCATCCGGTTCTCGTGCGAACTCGACGGCACGCCGTTCGACTTCTACCGGCAGATCCGCTCGCGCAATCCCTCGCCGTACATGTTCTTCTTTGAAGCCGAAGGCCGCTCGATCTTCGGCGCATCGCCGGAGTTCCTGGTGCGGCTCGACGATCGACAGGCGCGCATTCGGCCGCTGGCCGGCACGCGCGCGCGCGGCGAAACGCCCGAGCGCGACGTTGCAATCGCCGCCGAACTGTTGTCGAACGCCAAGGAACGTGCCGAACACGTGATGCTGGTCGATCTCGGCCGGAACGATCTCGGCGCGGTCTGCACGGTCGGCAGCGTTCACGTCGACGAGCTGATGGTCATCGAGCGCTACAGCCATGTGATGCACATCGTATCGGACCTCATCGGTGAGCTGTGCCCCGGCAAAGATGCGCTCGATCTATTCGCGGCGGCGTTTCCCGCCGGCACGGTCACGGGAACGCCGAAGATTCGCGCGATGCAACTGATCGATTCACTCGAACCGACGGCCCGCGGGTTCTATGCCGGCAGCATCGCCCACCTCGACTTCGACGGCGATCTCGATTCGTGCATCATTCTGCGCAGCGTCGCGGTTGCCGGGGGGCGAGCGTTTTGGCAGGCGTCGGCCGGAATCGTCGCCGACAGCGAGCCGGAGTTCGAATACAACGAAGTGCTCCACAAGACGCGGATCGTCCGGGAAGTCTTAGGTCTTGGCGAACCGGCGGCCGACCGATGACGCGCATCCTGCTGGTCGATAATTACGACTCGTTCACCTACAATTTGGCGCACCTGTTCGGGTCGCTCGGTGCCGAGGTCGACGTCGTTCGCAACGATCAGCCGAGCCTCGACCGGGCGGCGGTCGCCGCCCACGACGGGATCGTCATCGGGCCGGGCCCCGGCCGGCCGGCCGACGCCGGCAAGAGCCTCGCAACGATCGGTCAGGCGATCGAACTCGGCCGCCCGCTGTTTGGCGTTTGCCTGGGTCTACAGGCGATTGGCGAGTTCTTCGGCGGCAGCGTGACTTATGCGCCGTCGCTGATGCACGGCAAAACGTCGCGAATCACTCACGACGGCACGGGTTTGTTTAACGGTGTACCGTCACCGTTTGAGGCGACCCGCTACCATTCGCTGTGCATCGCGCGCGACGGGTTGCCGGTCGCTCTCGAGGTCACGGCCGCCAGCGAAGATGCCGTGATCCAAGGACTTGCCCATCGGAGCCACGCGGTGGTGGCGGTGCAGTTTCATCCGGAGTCGGTGCTGACGCCCGACGGCCGGACGATCTTCGCAAATTTTTTGGCGATGACCGGCTCGTGAGCGAGTTCGCACCGCTATTGCGGGCTGTCGCCGGCGGCGAGTCGCTATCGGCCGAAACGATGCGCGCGGCGATCGGCGCGCTGATGGACGAGTCGTGGTCGGCGGCGCAGGCCGGGGCGTTTCTGGCGGCACTGGCAACCAAAGGCGAGACGGCCGACGAACTGGTCGGCGCGGCCGCGGCCATGCGCGAGCGCAGCCTGCACGTCGACCACGCGCTGCCGGTCGTCGTCGACACCTGTGGCACGGGCGGCGACGGCGCCGGGACGATCAACATCTCGACGGCCGTCGGGTTCGTCGTCGCCAGTTGCGGCATACCGGTCGCCAAGCACGGCGGTCGAGCCGCGTCGAGCAAATGCGGGAGCGCCGACGTGCTCGAAGCGCTCGGGGTTCCGATCGACGATGGCCCCGAAGCGGCGCGCCGCAACCTCGAGCGCAACGGGTTCACGTTCATGTTCGCGCCGAGCTATCATCCGGCGATGAAAGTGGTCGCGCCGATTCGACGTGAACTTGGGATCCGAACGCTGTTCAACTTACTCGGTCCGATCTCCAATCCAGCGCGCGCGACCCACCAGGTGATCGGCGTCGCCACGGACGCGCACGTCGAGTTGATCGGCGAAGCCCTCAGGGGTTTGGGAGCGCAGGCCGGTGCAGTCGTCCACGCGGTCAGCGGGCTCGACGAGGTCGCCGGCGACGGCCCGACGCAGGTGTTTCAGTTCGGTCGCACCGGCGTGCGGCGCTACCGCATCGATCCCGCCGAGTTCGGCATCCATGCGCCGAACGCCGAAATCGCCGGTGGCGACGCGGCCACCAACGCCGCCGCCCTCCGCGCGATCTTGGCGGGCGAACGATCGCCGCGGGCCGATCTCGTTGCGCTCAACGCCGGTCTCGCGCTGGTCGTCGCCGAGCAGGCGGAGACGTTGTCCGAGGGACTTGCGACGGCGCGTCGCCAACTCGCCGAAGGCGCGGCCTTCGCCGTCTTCGAACGGGCCTGCCGCCCGCGGGAGGAAGCCGGACGATGAACGACATTCTCGAACGACTCTACGCTGCTAAAGCGCAAGCTCTGATTGAAGAGCAGTCACGCGAACCGCTCGGCGACGTAGAGCGGCGCGCGGCAGCCCGGCGCGGCGAACGGCGCTCGTTTGCCGGTGCGATCGCGGCGGCGCGCGGCCCGGCGATCGTTGCCGAGATCAAGCGCGCGTCACCGTCGGCCGGGTTGATCGCGCGCAACTTCGATCCCGCGCGGATCGCGGCAACCTACGAGTCGGCCGGCGCCGACGCGATCAGCGTGTTGACCGAGGCCGATCACTTTCTCGGCGACCTCTCCTATATCGAGATTGCGCGAGCCAACAGTTCGCGACCGATCCTGCGCAAAGACTTTCTCAATGTGCCGTACCAGATCGCGCAAACCGCCGCCTACGGCGCGGATGCCGTGCTGCTGATCGTCGCCGGGCTCGACGACGCGACCCTCCGGTTGCTCAGCGACGAGGCGCGCCGCTTCGGAATCGAGACGCTGGTCGAGATTCACGACGAGAGCGAACTCGATCGGGCACTAGCCGTCGATCCGTCGGTCATCGGGATCAATAATCGCGATCTGCGCAGCTTCACGACCGACCTCGGCGTCACCGAGCATCTGCTGCCGAAGATTCCGCGCGGCCGGCCGGTGCTCAGCGAGAGCGGCGTCCAGACGCCCGACGACATCGCGCGGCTGTTCGCTTGCGGCGCGCGCGGCTTCCTGATCGGCGAGTCCTTGATGCGCGCCGACGAGCCGGCAGTGTTGATCGCAGACCTCAAACGCAGCTTCGTGTGACCGGCCGCACCCGCATCAAATTCTGCGGAATGACCTCGGTTGTTGACGCGCAACTCGCAGTCGAAGCGGGCGTCGACGCCGTTGGCGTCATCTTGGCGCCCAGTCCGCGGCGCGTTTCGCTCGAGTTGGCGGACGCGATTGCGCGGTCGCTGCCGCCGCTGGTCACCTTGGTTGCGGTCGTCGTCGATCCGCCACCGGCCGAATTGGGTGCGATTGCGGACAGCCTCCCGCGCGCCGTGGTGCAGTTCAGCGGGGCCGAGCCAGCGCAGATTGTGCGGTCGGTTCGCCAGTCGATCAAAGTAATGCACCTCGCGCCGACCGGCGAGCCGGACGCCGATCCGGCCGTTGCACTCGCCGGGTATGCCGGCGCGTTGCTGATGTTCGACACGCACTCGCCGCTTGGCGGCGGCTCGGGTCGCAGTTTCGAATGGGGACGCGTGGCGGCGTTGGCATCGCAGCGGCCGATCGCGATCTCGGGCGGTCTCACGCCCGAAACGGTCGGAACGTGCGTGCGCACCGTCCGGCCGTTTGCCGTCGACGTGCGGTCGGGGGTTGAAACGGATGGCCGTAAGGATGTGCAGAAGATGACCGCGTTCGTTCGTGCGGTGAGGGAGGCCGATGCATCAACCTGACGATCGAGGCTACTTCGGGCGCTTCGGTGGTAAATACGTTCCCGAGGTGCTAATTGAAGCGCTGGCCGAGCTCGAAGCGGCGATGAACGCGGCGTTCGCCGACCCGGGCTTTTGGAGTGAGTATGAAGCGTTCTTGCGCGACTTCGTCGGGCGACCGTCGCTGCTCTATTTTGCCGAACGGTTCACGCCGCCGGGCGGCGCGCCGATCTACTTCAAGCGCGAAGACCTGAACTTTACCGGCGCGCACAAAATCAATAACACCGTCGGTCAGGGGTTGCTCGCTCGGCGGATGGGGAAGAAGCGGCTGATCGCCGAGACCGGCGCGGGTCAACACGGCGTCGCCACCGCGACGATCGGCGCGCGGCTGGGCATTCCAGTCGAGGTCTACATGGGCGCCGTCGACGTCGAGCGGCAGTCGCTCAACGTCTACGTCATGACGTTGCTCGGCGCCAAAGTTCATCCGGTCGAAACCGGCACGCGCACCCTGCGCGACGCCGTCAACCAGGCGTTTCGCGAATGGACGGCCTCGGTCGACCAAACGTTCTATGTCATCGGCAGCGTCTTCGGCGCGCATCCGTATCCGTACATGGTGCGCGAGTTTCACCGCGTGATCGGGCGGGAGGCGCGCGCGCAGATGCTCGAACGGTGCGGCCGGTTGCCGACCGACGTCGTCGCATGCGTCGGCGGCGGCAGCAACGCGATCGGCATCTTCAGCGGATTTGTCGACGACTTAGACGTCCGGTTGTGGGGCGCGGAGGCGGCCGGCCACGGCGTCTCGAGCGGTTCGACCGCGGCTTCGATCGTGGCCGGGTCGGTCGGCGTGCTGCATGGGGCGCGCACGTATATTCTGCAGGATCCCGATGGGCAGACGCTTGCGACCCATTCGATCAGCGCGGGGCTCGACTATCCCGGCGTCGGGCCGGAGCATGCGTACCTGCACGATCTCGGCCGCGCGCAGTACGTTGCGGTCGACGACGACGCAGCGGTCGCGGCGTTCCATGCCTGCGCGCTCGCGGAAGGGATCGTTCCGGCGTTGGAATCGGCGCATGCGCTCGCATACGCGCAACAGCTTTCACGCGAACGCGGTCCCGCCGGTCTCGTGTTGGTCAACCTCAGCGGCCGCGGCGATAAAGACGCGCAATCGGTCGCCGCCTACGACGCCGAGCACGCGGCGGTGCCGGCGTGATCGCAAGCGACGATCGCATCGGCGCGATCTTCACGCGCGCCCGCGAGCGGCACCGGCGACCGCTGATCGCCTATATCGTCGCCGGCGACCCCGATCGCGCGACGACCGATGCGGCGATCGACGCGCTCACTGCGGGCGGCGTCGATTTGATCGAACTTGGCATTCCGTATGGAGATCCGCTCGCCGACGGGCCGACGATCTCGGCGGCGGCGTTTCGCGGGCTCGCCAGCGGAACGACGACCGACGGCGCGATCGCAATCGCCAAAGCGGCACGTGCCCGCGGCTCGGCACCGATCGTCTTTTTCACCTACACGAATCCGGTGGTGCAGTTCGGGGCCACCCGGTTCGCTGCCGCCGCCCGGTCCGCCGGCGCCCTCGGCGCGATCGTGCCGGATGTGCCGCTCGAAGAGCTCGACGAGATCCGGCCGGCGTTCCATGCCGAAGGCTTGGGGATACCGTTGTTGATCGCGCCGACGACGCCGCTGGAACGCGCGACCCGAATTGCGGCTGCGAGCGACGGCTTCGTATACGTCGTCTCGCGTCTGGGAGTGACCGGCGCCGGGCGCCGGCCGGACTTCGCGGCGACCGCCGACCACGTTCGCCGGCTTCGAACCGCCACGCCCAAACCACTCGCGGTCGGCTTCGGCATCGCCTCGCCGGCCGACGTTCGCGCGGTCGAAGCATTTGCCGACGGTACGATCGTCGGCAGCGCGCTGATCGACGCGTACGCGGGAGCGCGCGGCGCCGAAGCAGCCCGGCGAATCGCGGCGTTTCTCACATACATACGGAATACCTAAGAGGTTCGCCGCAACCCCGCCGGAAAACGCCAGCCTGGGATGACATCGCCGCTTCTTTTTTCGTTGCATCCTCATAGGGGGAGATCTATGGCATTTTTTTCTCGCGCCGGTCGGGTCACGCTCGGCTTGGCTCTCAGCTTCCTGCTGGTCGGGCCGACCGTGTCGAGCGTCGCCCAGGCCGACGACAACACGATCGTCTTCGGCGCGGCCCTCGCGGCAACCGGCCGCGACGCGCACGAAGGTGAACTGGCCAAGGAAGGCTACGATTTCTGGCAGGAATACATCAACAGCCACGGTGGATTCAAGGTCGGCGGCAAGACCTACAAGGTCAAGATCCTGTATGCCGACGACGAGACCAACGCCCAGACGGCCGCCAAACTGGTTGAAAAGTTCATCAGTGAAGATCACGTGAACTTCATCCTCGGCCCGTACGGCTCGCCGTCGACGTTCTCGACCGCGGCGGTCGTCGAGCGCCACCAGATCCCGATGGTCGAAGGCAACGGCGCCTCCGAAAAGATTTTCAATCAGGGCTACAAGTACACGTTCGGCGTGCTCTCGCCGGCCAAGGAGTACCTGGGGGGCGTCGTCGACATGCTAGCGCATCAGAAGCCGGCGCCGACGACGGTCGCAGTCGTCGCGGCGAACGACTTGTTTTCGCTCGAAGTCGCCAAAGGTGCCGCCGCTTTCGCGAGCAGCCACGGCATGAAGGTCGTCTACAACGAAAAATATCCGACCGACACGACCGACTACTCGACGATCGTGAGCGCGATCAAAGCCGCCCACCCCGACGTGATCCTCAACGGCGGCCATCTACAGGACGCGCTGCTGCTGCACAAGGGCTTCAAGGAGCAGAACGTCGAGGCAAAGGCCTACGCGTACTCCGTCGGCCCCGACACCCCCGATTTCCGCAAGGCGCTCGGGAAGGACGCCAACTACGTCTTTGGCGGAACGCAATGGAGCCCGACGCTTCACTACCACGGGGTTGCCGGCTTCATCCAGGACCCCAAGGTCTACGCTAAGGAGTTCCAGGCAAAATACGGCCACATCCCGGACTATCACAACGCCGAATCGACGGCGGCGTGCCTGGCGTTCCAATACGCGATCGAAAAAGCCGGAACGCTCGACCCGCAAAAGGTCCGTGATGCGCTCGCGAGCTTAGACGTGACGACGTTCTTCGGCGTCTTGAAGTTCGACTCGCGCGGGTTGAACATCTACAAGCCGATGGCCGTCAACCAAATCCAAAAGGGCGAGCTTGAAACGGTGTGGCCGGCGGCGGCCGCCGATGCCAAGCCGCTCTATCCGGCTCCGCCGTGGAGCCAACGCTGAACCCGGTCCGCCATTTCGGGTAGGCGAACGGCGTGCAGCTGTTCCTCCAAGACCTCGTCAATGGGATTCTGACCGGCGGGATCCTAGCGCTCGTTGCGCTAGGATTCAGCCTGGTCTGGGGGATCATGAACATCATCAATCTCGCGCACGGCGCGTTTCTGATGCTTGGGGCCTACCTGACCTACGCGCTGTTCACCCACGTGCACGTGGACCCGTTCCTGAGCGTGCCGATTTCGTTCGTCGTCTTTTACATCGTCGGCTATCTTGTCCAACGGTATATCATCAATTTCGTCGTGCGCGCCCCGATCTTGACGACGTTTCTGTTGACCTTCGGCCTGGCGCTGCTGCTGACGAACATCGCGCTGGTCGTCTTCCACGGCGATACGCGGGCGGTGACGCCCAACTACAGCGGCGCCAACTTCTCGATCGGCGCGATCACAATCCCGTGGGTCAAGCTGTGGACCCTGCTGTTTGCGCTGGCGATCACCGGCGTCGTCCAATTATGGTTCGCGCGCTCGAAGACCGGGCGCGCGATCCGCGCAACCTCGATGGACATCGGCGCGGCGCAGCTCTCCGGGGTGCGCGTCGCCCACATCTATGCCGTCGTCTACGGCTTGGGTGCGGGCCTGGCGGGGGCATCGGGATCGCTGGTCAGTCTGTCGTATGCAATCAGCCCCGCAATGGGTGACCCGTTCGTCATCAAGGCGTTTGTCGTCTGTGTGCTCGGGGGGCTGGGCAGCATCGAAGGTGCACTCGTCGGCGGCCTCGTCTTCGGGATCGTCGAATCGTTCGGTTCGCAGTATATCGGTACCGGCGTGCCGGACGTCGTCGCGCTTGCGGTCTTGCTGCTCGTGCTGATCTTTCGCCCGCACGGCATCGTCGGTCGCGCGACCTCGTGATTCGATCGACTCGCGCCGACGGGATCGCCGGCAGCTTGCCGATGCTGTCGGCGACTGCGGTTGCGATGCTGCTGTTGCTGTTCGTTCCGCTCGCGCACAACGGCTACTACGAAAATCTCGGACGCGGACTCTTGATGTACGCTGCGATGGCGCTTGGTTGGAACGTCATCGGCGGCTATGCCGGTTACGTCAGCTTCGGCAACGTCGTCTTTTTCGGGCTTGGCGCCTACACCAGTGGCGTGCTCGCCGCTCACGGGATGCTCAACGTGTTCGTCGCGATCCCAATTGCCGCGGTCGTGGGGGCGATATTCGCCTTCCTTTTCGGCGTGCCGATCCTGCGGCTGCGCGGCCACTATTTCGCGATCGCAACCTTGGCGGTGGCGCTGGCGACCCAAGAGGTCATCGCAAACATCGACGGCCTTGGCGGCGGCTCGGGCCTGACGCTCCACCAATCGACGGTCTTCGTTCAATACTATTACGCGATGTGGGTGGTCTGCGCGCTGAGCATCGTCGGGACGCTCTTGATCGCGCGGTCGAAACTGGGCTATGCACTGGTCGCGATTCGGGAGAACGAAGACGCGGCGGCGGTGCTGGGCGTCGACCCCGTCCGGTTTAAAGTGCTCGCCTGGGTGCTGAGCGCGACGATGACCGCGGCCGCGGGCGCCGTCTTCGCGTTCGCGAACGGCTTCATCGATCCGCCGACGGTGTTTGGGGTCGATTACAGCGTCTTCCCGATCGTGATGGCGTTGCTTGGCGGAGTCAGCACGGTCGCAGGTCCCGTGATCGGCGCGTTCATCTTGACGGCGCTCAACGAAGTGCTCTGGAGCCACTTCCCGCAACTGCACACGCTGTTCTTCGGAGCCGCAATCGTCATCGTCGTTCTGTTCCTGCCGCGCGGGCTGCTGTACTTGATCCGGCAGCGCGGCGGTTGGCGGGCGTTCACCAGCAGCTTCCAGGCGTATCGCGTGTGACCCAGAGCTATCTTCGCGTCGGCGACGTAGAGATGCGTTTTGGCGGCTTGTTGGCGCTCGGCGGCGTGAGCTTCGGCGTTGAGCGAGGATCCGTCGTCGGGCTGATCGGCCCCAACGGCAGCGGGAAGACGACCTTGATGAACATCATCTCCGGGGTCTTCAAACCGACCGCCGGTCAGGTCGAATTCGCGGGCCGCCGGATTGCCGACGTTCCGACCTCCCGGGTCTGCACGCTCGGGATCGCGCGGACGTTTCAGGTCGTCCGGCCATTCGCCAACCTCACCGTGCGCGAGAACGTCGCCGTCGGCAGCATGTATGGTCGCGACGGCGGCAAACGATCGACCGCTCAAGCATTCGCCGCCGCCGACGAATTGGTCGAGTTCGTCGGGCTCGCGCGAGTCGCAACCCGCAACGCCGGCGATCTGACGATCCCGGACCGCAAGCGCCTTGAGTTGGCGAAGGCGCTCGCGCTCGACCCCGAGGTGCTGCTGCTCGACGAAGTGATGGCGGGGCTCAACGCGACCGAAGTCGATGAGGCGCTCGCGCTGTTGCGCCAAGTGCACGCGCGCGGTACGACCCTGATCGTCGTCGAGCACCTGATGAAAGCGATCATGTCGATCTCACAACGCGTGATCGTGTTGGCCGAGGGGATCGTGATCGCCGACGGTGCCCCGCAGGATGTCACCCGCCGACCCGAAGTGATCAAAGCGTATCTAGGCACGCGCTACGCCGAGCGCCAAGCGCGTCTCAACCCCGGATCGAGCGCGTGAACGTCACCGGCGTCCACGCGTTGCGCGTCGAGGGGCTGGGTGCGGCGTACGGTGACACGCGCGTGCTGTGGGACGTTTCGCTCGAGATTGCGCCGGGTGAGACCGTCGCGTTGATCGGGAGCAACGGCGCGGGCAAGTCGACGCTGCTGGGCGCGATCAGCGGGCAAGTTCGCGTCGTGGCCGGGCGGGTTGGCTACGGCGACGAGGACCTCACCAACGACGACCCGGCGCAGATCGTGGAGACCGGCGTCGTCCAAGTGCCGCAGGGCCGGCGGTTATTCGGCGGCCTGAGCGTTCGCGATAACCTGCTGATGGGCGCGTACCTGCGGACCGATGCCGAGATCGATTCCGATCTCGAACGGATCCTCACCCTGTTGCCGCGGCTGCGCCAACGATTGACCTTCCTCGCCGGCCGGCTCTCCGGCGGCGAGCAGCAGCAAGTCGCGATCGCGCGCGCATTGATGGCCCGGCCGAAGGTGCTGCTGATCGACGAGATGTCGCTCGGCCTTGCGCCGGTGCTCGTCGACAGCTTGCTCGAGATATTGACGCAGATTCGGGCGACCGGCGTTACGATTCTCATGGTCGAACAAGACGTCCAAACCGCGCTTGAGTTCGCCGAGCGCGCCTACGTGCTCGAAAGCGGCCACATCGTCCTCACCGGTTCGTGCAACCAACTCCTCGACGACCCCCAGGTCCAGCGAGCCTACCTCGGCGTCTGAAGGGCGCGACCGATCACCAAAGCATCACGGTACGAAGATCGCGCCAAGCGCGAAACCGAGCCGTTAGAGCTAACCGCGCTTGGGAACTGTTGGGAGGTCGTCGTGGCTCCATTCCATCCATGAGCCGTCGTAGACGGCGAGGTTGTCGAAGCCGGCGGCTAGCAGCGCAAGATACGCACCGGAGGCCGAGACGCCGCTGCCGCAACTGACGATCGTGCGCTTATGCGGATCGAGGTTGCGCTCGGCGACCAGCCGGTCGAGCGTTTCGCGCGGCGCTATCCGGCCGCCGCGCGCGTCGTCGAGTAGTTGATTGCCCGAGATCCGCACCGCGCCGGCGATGTCGCGGTCGCGTTGCGCGTAGGTCGCGTCGCGCTGCGTTTCGATCAGTTGCGCGTCGTTGCTACCTTGCGCAATCGCCAGCACGTCGGCGCGCGATGCCCGCAACTCGGGCCGAACGTACGGCGTGAAGATTGCCGGTTCGTACCGCACTTCATCGGTCGCGACCGCGCCACCAGCCGCGCGCCACGCGGGCAGGCCGCCGGTCAGGATGTGAACGTCGTCGTGACCGTAGTAGCGGCACATCCAAACCAAGCGCGCGGCGTACGGAACATTGCCGTCGTCATAGGCGACGATCGTGTGCTGGTCGCCGATTCCGTGCGCCCCAAGAATCTGCGCGAACCGTTCGGGTGGCGCGACCCGAGCTGCATACGGTGTCGCCGGATCGGCGAGATCGTCGGCGTAGTCGAGATGAACGGCGCCGGGCAGGTGACCGGCGGCGAACTGCTCCTTGCCCGACGGCGCGACGATCCCAGGCGCCCCGTGCGGCTTGCTGCGCGTGTCGACGATGCGCACGCGCGGATCCTGGAGCCGCGCAAGAAGCCAGCCAACCTCGACGAACGGGTCTGCCATTGCTATGCCGAAACCGGCACGCGGCTCAGCCCGAACCGCTGTTCCGACTCGTCGACGATATATTTGCCGATCGCCAGCGATGAAGTCGCGGCCGGCGACGGCGCGTTGCGAACGTGCAAGATGCCGGCGGCGCCTTCGAAGACGAAGTCGTCGACCAGCGAACCGTCGGCCGCCATCGCCTGCGCGCGCACGCCCGACGGTCCGGTCACACAATCGTCGGGCTGCAGTTCGGGAATGTAGCGCTGCAGGGCTTGCACGTAGGCGCTGCGGACCAGATCGCGATACATCTCGCCGGCGCCGGTCTTCCAGTATTTGGTCGCGAGCTTAAAGAAACCGGGGTACGTCAGCGCGTCCCACAGCTCGGGCGGATTGATCGTGAAGAACGAGTAGCCTTCGCGGGCGAACGCGAGGACGGCATTGGGGCCGAGCCACACCGAGCCGTCCATCCGCGGCGTGAAGTGAACGCCGAGAAACGGAAACTCCGGATCGGGCACCGGATAGATGTTGCCGCGAACCAGGTACGACTTCTCGGGCTTCAAGATCAAATAGTCGCCGCGAAACGGAACGATCTTCGGATCGCGTTCGCCGCCGGTCATCTTCGCGAGTTTGTCGGAATAGAGACCGCCGCACGTAATCGCGTACGTCGCTTCGATCTCGCCGCTCGGGGTCGTCAGCACCGTCGCACCGCCGTGCTGCGCGATCGACGTGACCTCGCGGCCGAGATAGAGGTCAGCGCCCAGCTCCTGCGCCTCGTCGGCATACGACTGCGAAACGACGCCCCAGTCGACGATGCCGGTCACCGGCGAGAAGATCGCCTTGATGCCGCGACAGTGCGGCTCGCGTTCGTGGATTTCGTCGGCACCGAGCATCTGCAACCCCTCGACGCCGTTCGCATGGCCGCGCTCCCACAGATCGTCCAGCCGACCCAATTCGCTCTCGTCGATGGCGACGATCAGCTTGCCGACCGGTTTGTACGGAATGCCCTTGCGGTCGCAATACGCCCAGGCGAGCTTACGCCCTTCGACGCACAGCTTGGCCTTGAGCGAACCGGGCTTGTAGTAGATGCCCGAATGGATCACGCCGCTGTTGTGCCCGGTCTGGTGTTTGTTGAAGCCGGCTTCTTTCTCGACGTTCGCGACCTTCAAATGCGGAAAGCGCTGCAACAACTCGCGGGTCGTCGCCAAGCCGACGATGCCTCCACCAACAACCGCGATGTCGTATCTCATAGCGAGGAAGATTCTCCCAGAATCAGCGGCCCGCCCGCTAAGACTTTGCCAGCACGGGCGGCGCCGCGCGATGCCGCGAACGTTCCGGGATGCTCGCGTCGGCCCTCACGATCCTCGCGCTCGCCGTCGCTCCGGTGCCCACCGGCACCTCGTCGCTCGACCGGGCGGTCACCCAGCGGATCGATTCCAGCCTCGTCGGCGCCGGCGGCCGATCGCCCAAGAGCGGCATCTCGGTAGCGATCGTCCGCAACGGACGCATCGTCTACCTCAAAGGCTTCGGGCTACGCGACCGCGGGACGCCCGAGCAGTACGCCGAGGGTGACGATTACTATGGCCTGGGCGAGCGCCGCGGCCATTTCTCGCCGGCACCGGCGGACGGCGCAACCGTCTATGCGATCGGCTCGGTTGCCAAGCAGTTCGTCGCCGTCGCCGTCTTGCAGATGATCGCCGACGGCCGGTTGCGGCTCGACGATCCGGCCGCGCGCTATTTGCCGGCGCTGGCGCGGCTCGGGACGATTACAATCCGCGAACTGCTGACGCAACGCGCGGGGCTCATCGAATACAATAGCGCCGACTTCATCGGCCGATTCCACCACCGGGCGTCCTCGGCGAACGGGATCGCGTGGCCGACGGTTCTGCAAGCGGTTGCCGCGGCCGGCGTCGAGTTTACGCCGGGCTCGCGATTCGCCTACAGCAACACGGACTATCTTGCGCTCGGGCTCATCGTCGAGCGGGTGAGCGGCAAACCGCTCGGCGACTACCTCCGTGACCGGTTCTTCGAACCGCTGGGCATGGCGCACACGTTTTATGTGGCGCCGCCGCTTGGAACCGCCGACGTCGCCGTCGGTTATACCGATCAAGCGGGTGCGGTCGTTCGCGCTCATCCGTGGGATATGCGCTGGCTCGCCGGTGCGGGCGGATTCTGGTCGACCGCCGGAGACCTCGCGCGCTGGGAGATCGCCCTGTGGGCCGGACGCGTCATCCCGGCCGATGCGTTCGCCGCGATGATCGCGCCCGACGGGCGGAATTTGGGCCCGTTCGACGCCCCGTACGGCATGGGGTTCGTCGTCGATCGCGTCGCCGGTCGAACCGAGGCCTGGCAAAACGGCGAGGTTGGCGGCTTCCATACAATGCTCGCGACGATCCCGTCGACGCGCACCGCCGTCGTCGTCCTGCAAAATCTCGAGACCGCTCGGCCGGAGTCACTCGCCGCCGGCATCCTCGCCGCGATCGCACCGGAGATCGGCTGGCGCGCGTACTTACCGCAGTCGATCGTCCGCGGATTGCTGGTCTCGTTCGCGTTCGCCCTCGGCGGCGTGGTCGCGGTCGCGTTGGCGGCGTTCCGGCTGCGGCGGCTCCCGGGGCTCGCCTCGGTCTTGGCGCCGATCGGCTTCTTCGCCGGGATGTCCGGTCCCGCGATCGGCGGCTACGCCGGCGGCGCGGCGCTGGCGCTCGCGCCGAGCATCCTCTACGTCGTCGTCGTGTTGATTCGCGGCCGATCGGCGACGATCGATCAGGGATGAGGTCGGTGGCGCGTGGAAGCGCAGCTACGCCATGCCAAGGAGTACCGATCGCCAATGACCACCACCGTCGTCCCATCGCCGGCGCTCAAGCCATTTCGTAATGAAACGGTCCGAACGTTTGCCGAACCGGCCGACCGCGCGTCGATCGAAGCCGCGCTCGCGCGCGTGCGCAGCGAGTTTGGAACGCGCTATCTGCCGGTTGTCGACGGCGAGCGGATCGTCGCCGGCGAACCGTTTCGATCACTCAATCCGTCGAAGCCGAGCGAGATCGTCGGCGTCGTCGCGGCAGCATCGGCGGAACTAGCCGCAACCGCGGTCGAGGCGGCCGCGCGCCGGTTCGATTCGTGGAAGCGCACCTCGTTTGAAGCGCGCGCGAAGATATTGCTCGACGCGGCGGAACTAGTCCGGCAACGGCGCGACGACTT
>JBOHTW010000292.1:0-8168 GCA_050733835.1 Vulcanimicrobiaceae bacterium
GTCGAGCGCCGCGACCCCCAGGATCGTTCCCGACGTTCCGATCAGGACGTCGAAACGATAGTCGACCAATTGGCGCGCCAGCGGCGCGAGCACGCTATGAACGTGCTTGCGCAACGCACGGGCGGCCTCGATCTGGTCACCGGCCGTCCGCAGAAACTCATCGTAGAGCCGCAGGCTTCCCAACCGCACGCTTTGGAGAAAGTACGGGCGATCCGCATCGGCCACGATGAACTCGGTCGACCCCCCACCGATGTCCACGATGCACGCCATCGAGTCGCCCAGCGGAAAACCCCGGCTGACGCCGAGATGGATCAGCCGGGCCTCGGTCGCACCGTCGAGCACCTCGATCTCGATGCCGCACGCCGCCCGCACGGCGGCGACGAACTCCTCGCGATTCACCGACTCGCGCACCGCCGACGTCGCGACCGCGCGGATATCCTCGGCGCCGGCCGCCCGCGCTTGGGTAGCGAACCGGGCGATTGCCGCGACCGCGCGCGCAATCGCTTTCTTCCCGAGCTGGCCGCGGGCCAGCGCATCGCCGCCTCCGAGTCGAACCATCTCGCGCGCCTTGCGCACGGTGCGCGCGGTCCCAAAATGGGGGTCGAGCTCGACGACGATCAGGTGGATCGAATTGGTTCCGACATCGATTGCGCCGAGCAGCATCGGCCTGCCCTACGAGAACGGTCGCGGTCGAACCTGGCAGCCGGCGTCGATCGGGCACGGATATCCGGTTCGGCCGCCGAACGGACGCCGCACGAATGTACCGCTCGCGTGGGTGAACCCAGCCAACGACCGGAGCCGCCGGAGCCGCGCGCCGGCTGGATACTTTACGACGGAAGTTGCGCGTTTTGCACCCGCACGGTCAACCGGTGGAAGACGGTGCTCGAACGGCGCGGGTTCGCGATCAGAGCGCTGCAATCGGCGTGGGCTGACGGCAGTCTGAAGGTCGCGGGCGACCAGCTACTCGACGACGTTCGGCTACTGACGCGAACCGGAGACCTGATTCGCGGCGCCGACGTCTATCTCTATGTTATGCGGCGCATCTGGTGGGCGCGACCGTTTGGGGCCATCCTGCGGCTGCCGGGTCCTTACCAACTCCTTTGGTGGGGCTACCGGTGGGTCGCACGCAACCGCGCCTGCGCCGCTTCGCTGAGCGGGGAGGACGCCCCGAACCGCCGGCGCAATTCGGATAAACGATGATCTGCTGCCAGGGTTATCCGTTCGTTGACGGCGGGGAGACCGCGTTCGAGGTCGACTCGGCGCGGATCAAGTACGGAAGCGGGGCGCTGAGCGAGGTCGGTGCCGAGGCTCGAGCGCTCGGCATGAAACGCGTCGCGCTGTTTACCGATGCGCAGGTGGCGAAACTCGAACCGGTCGCGACCACGCGTGCCGCGCTGCGGGCGGCCGGGCTCGACGCCGTCGTCTACGACGCGGTCCGAGTCGAGCCGACCGACGCGTCGTTCCAGGCGGCGGCGGCGTTTGCGCGCGACGGCGGGTTCGACGGCTACGTCTCGGTCGGCGGCGGTTCGACGATCGACACGTGCAAAGCGGCTAATCTGTACGCGACCTATCCCGACGATTTTCTCGCCTACGTCAACGCGCCGATCGGTGCAGGCAAGCCGATTCCCGGACCGCTGCGACCGCATATCGCCTGTCCGACGACCTCCGGTACCGGCAGCGAAGTAACCGGCATCGCCATCTTCGACCTCGTCGAGCGCGGCGCCAAGACCGGAATTGCGTCGCGGCGGCTTCGTCCGGCGTTGGGAATCATCGATCCGGACTGCACGCGCAGCCTGCCGGGAACGGTCGTTGCCTGCAGCGGCTTCGACGTTCTCAGCCACGCGCTCGAAAGCTACACGGCCTTGCCGTACACGCACCGCGCGCGGCCGAATCCGCCGACGTCGCGGCCGATGTCGCAAGGCGCGAACCCGTTCAGCGATCTTGCGTGCATCGAAGCGTTGCGCGTCCTCGGCGCGCACTTGGTTCGCGCGGCGAGCGACGGCGCCGATCTCGAAGCCCGCGAGCGCATGATGTTCGCGGCAACCCTGGCCGGCATCGGTTTCGGCAACGCCGGGGTACACGTGCCGCACGCGATGTCGTACGCGGTCGCGGGCCTGGTTGACGCGTACCGGGCGCCCGAGTACCCGAGCGATGCGCCGATCGTTCCGCACGGCATGGCGGTTATCGTGAATGCGCCGGCCGTCGTGCGGTTTACGGCGCGCGCCGATCCCGGCCGCCACCTGCATGCCGCCCGCCTCCTCGGCGCCGACGTCGGCGACGCGGCGCCGAGCGAGGCCGGCGAAGTCCTCGCCGAGCGCATCGAAGCGCTGATGCGCGCGGTTGCGATGCCAAACGGCGTCGGCGGCGTTGGGTTTACGGCCGGCGATGTCGGTGCGTTACGCGACGGCGCAGCCCCACAACGCCGTCTGCTGGCTAACGCACCGCTACCGGTCGCCGAAGGCGAACTCGAAACGCTGTTCGCTTCGGCGCTCCATTACTGGTAGCCCAGACCTCAGCGCGCCGGATCGACTCCGGAGTCGAAGCCCAACTGCTGCGAGAGTTCGTGGACAATCTTTTTCGCCAGCGGCGCCAGCTCCAGCACGCGCTCGCGCGTCATCCGCGAAGTCGGGCCCGAAACCGAAACCGCGCCGCCGACGCGGCCGTGCCGATCGAAGATCGGGACGGCCAAGCACCGCACGCCTTCCTCCATCTCCTCGTTATCGACGGCGTAACCGTTGCGGCGGATCAACTCGAGCTCGCGTTCGAGCGCTGCGCGCGTAACGATCGTATGCGGCGTGTACTGCCGCAGCGAACTCGCTAGGATCGGCTCGACGCCGGCCGGCGGCCGAAACGCAAGGATCGCCTTGCCGGTTCCCGTGCAAAACAGGGGTGCGCGCATTCCGGGAGCCGTAAACATCTTTACCAAATGCAGGCTCTCGACCTGATCGAGATAGATCACCTCGTTGTCGGTCGAGGTCACCAAATTCGCGGTTTCGCCGGCGCTGCGCATCATGCGCTCCAAATACGGGTGCGCGACGATGCGCAGATCGAGGTGCAGATCGGCGGCGTTGGCGAGCGAAAAAATCCGCGCGCCGAGGTGGTAGCGCGACGTCTCCGGATCCTGGCGGACGTACCCACGATCGACCAAGGTCGAGAGCAGCCGGTGCACGGTGCTCACGTGCAATCCGACCATGTGCGCGAGTTCGCTGATCGCGGTCGCGCTGCGGCGCGTCGCCAGCGCCTCGAGGAGATCGAGCGCCCGATCGATCGACTGGACGGCGGGGCGGCCGGCCTCGGTCACCCGCCGACCGTTGCGCGACCTACCGATGTTGGTTCCAGAGACCATAGCACGCGACGTTTATCACATTGCAAGGCCCCTTCCTACCCTGCGGAAGCAGGGAAACGGCCACCCGGCACCTGGATCGCTCGGGGACGGAACGGGTCTCGCCGCAACGTGACCGGCACGTTCGGGGTTGAAATTGATGCATGAGCACACTCGAGGCGACCGACGGCCGAGCGGCGGCAAGCGAACTTCGGGCCCAGGTCCAGTCCGCGCTCGACCTGGTTCGACCCGGGATCGTCCGCGACGGCGGCGACGTCTGGCTCATCCGCATCGAGGGCGACGTCGCCTTCGTGCAGATGATTGGCGCCTGCGGCGGCTGCGCGATGGTCAACTCGACGTTGAAGCATGCAATCGAGGCGGCGGTGCGCGAGCGCTGCCCGGCGATTACCCGGGTGGAACAAGTCTAGACCGGCTCTTCCGGGCGTGATCCGGCGCATATTTTCTGCACGATGTCTGCACGATGTTTAACGGATGCAGAAAGCGGGGACCCTGTGCGAGAGGATGGTCGAGCGACATCGGATGATCGAGGACGGCGCGGCACTCGACCGAACTCCGGTCGTGCATGCGGTTGCAGCAAGCGTAGCCGGCACGCTGCACGAATCATTTGTCGCCGCCGACGGCGCGCTGATCGTCCTTATCGCCGGTTCCTCCGCGCCGCCGCCCGACGGACGGGCGCTCGCCGACTGGCGTGCCGCCGTCCGCCGCGATCCCACACCACTGGCAATCTTGGCCCTCTTAATCCAAGAGTTCGGCGGCGGGAACGCGCCTGCGATCGTCGCCCGCTACGACCCGCGGACCGCGGTTCTGAGCTACGCGCTCGCCGGCGCCGGTGGCCCGCTCGTCGGCACACGCGACGGCGCACTCTTTGCGCTGCCGGGCCAAGCGGGTCATCTGTGGGAGTTCAGCCTCGAGCCGAACTCCCTCGTCGTCCTCGCCGGGTACCTGGCGGTCGGCGGCGCGGCGTTCGGCGAGGCGGTCCGCGCCCAGGCCCGCCGGCCCGGTGCCCACTCGGCGCGTTCGATCGCCCGCCGGCTCAAGCGGCCCGACACTTCGGCGTTGATTTCGTTCGCCACGCCGGCGCAACTCGCGGACCGGTTTTCGTTCATCTCGACCGCCGTTCCGGTCGCCGCGCCGCTGGCGCGCCATGCATTCCGGCGGTTCGCAAGCTCGCTGCATATTCCGGCCGCTCGACGGTTCGCGCTTGAACTCGCCGTCGGTGAAGCGATCGCGAACGCCGTCGAACACGCCTATGCCGCCCGGCGGGGGCACGTTCGGGTGGCGGCCCGCCGCGAGGGTCCGCGCTTGCTCGTCGTGGTCGAAGACGACGGCGCGTGGAAGCCGGGCCGCGCGGGCGACGAGCACGGTCGCGGGATCGCACTGATGCGCCGCTTGATGGACGAGGTCGAGATCCATTACGACGAGATGCGCACCAGCGTGCGACTCGCCATGGTCCTCGATCGCGGCGTCCCGCGCAAAGGCGCCTAGAACGAGATCGGGCTCGCATAACCGGTCAGTTCGACGTAGCCGACCCCGAGGCGGCGGGTCGGCGCGGTGGAACTCCGAACGCTGACCGCGCCTTCCCAATACGCCACCCCGGCCGTGCCGGTCACCAACTCCTGATCCGGCACCAACGGTTCGAGCACGAGGTCGATTTGGTCGGCCGGCACCCGGATATGCCAGCCACTGGGGTAGCGTGCGTGCGAGTGCGGACTCATCCAACTTCCCAATGCCGTCACCTCGAACCCGGCGTGCGGAATATACTGCACTGAACCATCGCGCGCGATCAGGCTCCCGCTCGACTGCGGCGTGACCTTGCCGTCCCGTTCGCGAAGCCGGTAGAGCATCAGTTCGCGGCCGTCGTCGAGCTGCACTGAAAACCAATCCCAACCGGCTTGATTCGCCTGCAATTCGTCGGATCCGAACTCATGGTCCATCCACGAGATGCCGTCGACCCGAAACCGACGTCCGTCGAGCCGCAGGGTGCCGCTCGTACGTAGCCGCGTGTACGAGTAGTAATGCGCAGCGCACGAGCGGCAGGCGGCTTTGCGCGAGACGCCGCCGTGGCCGTGAATCGCGGGCGGTTTCTCGGGAATCGCAACCAGGTCGATCGCAGCGCCGTCGCTGGCGGCGTGCAGCGACATCCGCTCGAGCTGCGGATCGGCGAGCGGTCGACCGTGTAACCACCAATTATCGACCCGCACGGCGAGTCGCCGGCTCGATGCGGATCCCATCCCGAGCGCTTCGCGCGCGAATCGCTCGAAGTAGACGAACGTCCGGCCGTCGACGTCGGTGATCGCGAAGTGCGCCGGGTAGAGTTCGTGGCCGCGCCAACGGCTCTCGCCGGCGGCAGGTGCCGGGTCGCCGGGTCGCATCCCGACGCGAAAGAACGTCAACTCGTATCCGAAGCGCCGCCCGTCGCTCGCGGTGAGATGCCCGGTGAAATACCACCACTCGGTCTTATACGCCGGATGCGACGCGTGATCGCGCGGAAACGAAAACCGGTACGGCGCGGTCGCGATCGTGAACGCCGCCGGTCGCGCGCCCGCTGCCAACAGCCCGATCGCACACAAACCCCACACCAGCCTCACTCGGTGCGCACCGCATCGGCCGTGCGAATGCGCGCGGCGACGCTCGCCGGATACAGGCCCGCGAGCAACGCAGCAACGACGACCAGAACGATCGTCTGGATGAGGAACCCATACGGCATCCGCAGGGTGATCAACCAACCAAACGCCTGCGGATTGATCACATAGATCAGCAAGAGCGCGAGCAGTACGCCCAGGCCAACGCCGGTCGTCCCGCCGAGCAGTCCGATGCCTGCGGCCTCGTACAGGACCATCGCTCGCACGCCGCCGGTCGCCAGACCAAGATATCGCAACAGTCCGATCTCCCGGCGCCGTTCGAGCACGAGCGCGAACAGGGTGCTGACGACGCCGAGCACCGCGATTGTTATCGAGATGATGTAGAGCGCGTACGTGATCGCGAACGTTCGGTCGAACAGCGCAATGACGAGACTCCGCAGCTCGCGGTTGGTTTCGACGTCGACCAGCCGGGGCGCCAGGCTCCGGACGATTCGCGTCCGCAGCGCGGCGAGATCGACGCCCGGCTGTGCGTAGATCGCCAGCGAGTTAGCGGTCGCGTCATGGAAGAGCCGCGCAAACGTGCGCCGATCGACGATCACGACACCGGCGTCGCTCGAATAGTCGTTGTAGATCGCAGCGACCGTGAACTCGCGCGGACCGACTGCCGTCGGTAACCGGATGCGGTCGCCGACGCGGACGCCGTAGCGCCGGGCAAACGGTTCGCTCGCAAGCACCTCGTCGCTATCGGGCAGCCGCCGCGAAATCGCGGTGGCGTCGAGGCCGGCCAGTAGTTGCAACCGGTCACGGGCTGCGAAACTGCGGAAGTCGGCGGCGCCGAGCGTCACGAGCGAGCCACGGAACGGCAACGTGACCGCGCGAAACGTATCGACCGCGGCGACGCCCGGAACCGAACGGACGCGGCGAACGGCCGCCGGCGGGAAGCGCGCGTCGTACGACGCATCGGCGAGCCCGAGCGGGCGTACGAATAGGTCGGCCTTCAAGGTTTGGTCCGCCCACGCGACGACGGTCGTTCGGAACGAACCGATCAAGATCGCGACCGCGACCATCATGCCGATCGCGACCATCAGCGACGCGACCGCAACGCTGGTGCGCCGCGGCGACGCGCCGAGATTTGCAATTCCCAACCGGCCCTCCGCCGGCAGTCCGGAGTGAACGCGCGACAGCCGGGCGGTGGCGCGCACCAAGGTCGGGACGCACAGCGACGCGCCGAAAATGATCAGCAGGCCCGCGAGGTAGCCGAAGACGGGGATGCCGCCGATTGCCGGAACGCTGGTCGCCGCGGCGGCCGCGACCAGCAACCCGATGCCGGCCAGCAGCCACCGGTAGTTCGGCCGGCCGGTGCGCGATTCGAAACCGGCGCCGCGCATCGTGATCGCCGGCGGGGTGTCGGCGGCTTCGAGCGCCGGTGCGAGCGCCGATAGCGCGGCCGACAGCACGCCGACCGCGAACGCTCGGACCAGCGGCCAGAGTTCGAAGTGCACGCCGTCGGCGTGCGTGCCGACGTACAGCGCATCGACGGTTCGCGAGACCGCCGCGACCGAGAAATGCGCGAGCAGGCTGCCGAGCACCAAGCCCAACAGCGCGCCGGCTACGCCGAACAAAATGCCTTCGGCGAGGAACGTTGCGAATATCTGGCGGCGCGTCGTTCCAACCGCGCGCACCGTGCCGATCTCGGCGCGCCGCTGGACGACCGAGATCGCAACGGTGTTATAGATCAAGTACATTCCGACCAGCAGCGCGATGTACGAGAGAGCAGCCAGGTTGAGTTGGAAGCTGCGCAACATCCGCTGGATCTCATGCGTGCGAACGGTCGGCGCAACGACGCGGGCGCCGGGTGGAATGACGCGAGCGATCGCGGCCTGGACGACCGGTACGCGCGCCGGGTCGACGACGCAATCGATGCGATCGAGCAGGCCGACCTTGCCGAACAGCTCTTGCGCGGTCACGATATCGACGAAAACCACGCTCGAATCGACGCCGACCGAATCGGCCGGCAAGATGCCGGCGACGCGCAGCGCGATCGCGCGATCCCCGGCCAGCGCGTCGAGCCGGCTGCCGACGCGTAAATGGTAGCGCCCGGCGATCCGGCTTGAGACGATCGCGCCACGGCCGGCGACCAATTCAAATGGATCAATGCCCGCACCCTGCGGGCGGGCGCGCGGCAGTGGGCGCAACAGATCGATGCCGATCACGCGCAGGATCTCACCGGAGAACGGGTCCCC
>JBOHTW010000293.1:0-4486 GCA_050733835.1 Vulcanimicrobiaceae bacterium
GGCTTAGCCTTCGTCGGTCGCCGGGCCGTCGCCGCGGCTGGGGCCGCGGTCGCGGCTGGCGCCGTCGACCGCGTCGCGCGATTGGTTCGCGCCTTGACCGGCGCCACGACGGCGTCATCGTCCGGTCCGGCAGCCCCGCGGCCAACCCCGCTGATGCTGCTGCCGACGACCGTGGCCGGGACCGGCGCGGCCCGCTCGAGCTGCTCTTTAGTGACGCGCAGCGCGACCCGCGCCAGCCGTCCGCCGATCGGGAAAGCGAGTTCGTTGATTTCGGCCTCGTCGAGAATCTTCAGTGCCTCGTCGAAGCAACTGGCCTGATCCTTCGGGCTGTGCGCGTCGGCACCGATCGCGATCCCGACGCCTTTGGCTTTCGCTTTACGCGCGAACCGCAGGTTGGCCGCGCGGTATTGGGCGAGCTTCGCCGGGTCTTCGGCACGGTAGAGGTAGCGAGTGTTCAACTCGACCGCCATACCACGCTCGGCGCACGCGCTCAAGACGCGATCTTCGTAGCCTTCCAGCGCCGCCGGATCGGGCCAATGGCCGAACTTCGCGGGAACGTAGAAATGACCGACGATTTGCCCTGGGAGTTTCTCGATCGCATCGATCAACGCTGCGACGTACAGCTCCCAGAGCCGTTCGACGCCGACCCGGTCGTAGAACTCGAGGAACTCCGGATTATCGAACGGCCACATCCAATCGGCGCCGTGGACCGGATGATCGATGGGCACGAAATGGATCGAACGGATCAGACCGTCGGGCCGCATGGCGTCGACGATGTTCTGGGCGTCCGGGCGGCTGCGCGGATCGTTGTCGACCTCGGCGCCGATCGAGTAGCGCATTCCGCGGCGTAAGCCTTCGGAGACGACCGCCGCCTGCGCGACGTCGACCTCGGCGGTCTCGGCCGCGCCGTACAGATCGCCCGCCTCGGCAAGCTTGAGGGCGCGGCGGACGAGATTGACCGCCGCCGGATCCTCGAACGTCAGCAGGTTCACGTGGTCGGCGACCATCAAGAACCGCGGCGCGGAGCGGTGGCAGGCGTGATAAAACCATAAAAAGAGCATCCGCGCGGTATACGGGATGGGACGTTCCTCGGCGTAGGGCCGGTGCTCCCCTTTGGCATGGCCGTGGATATCGGGGATCGCCGCGAGCCGCGGGTCGCTCATGAGAACGCACAATTGGTCGAGCATCCCGCAAGCCCTTTCAAATAGTCGCGTTGTCGTCGTCAACATCGGGCCGGCTCGAGCCTTCGTTGCGCGGCACGCCCATCGCCGTGTGAAAAAAAGAAGCCGGCTCGCGGCCGGCGGACAAGGTGTGAAAACGAAGGTGCAGACTTAGGTCTGCATACCCCCAATCATCGTTTTGGTCGAATGTCTACTGTCTATGCTAACGATGATCACCTCCTCTTGTCCGACTGTTGCCTTCGTTGATCTCTATCTGAAGGTGCCGCGGACGTGTCGTGATATCTCCGTTCGGTCGCTCCCGCGCTACTCCTTCAGATAGCCTTCCATCCGCAAGATCAACGCCTTGAGTTCGACGCCGTAGCCGTAGTTGTGGAGCGCGCCGCGCGCGTCGACGACGCGATGGCACGGGTACAGCAGCGCAACTGGATTGCGGGCCATCGCTTGACCGACGGCGCGGGCCGCGTGCGGGCGGCCAATCTCACGCGCGATCCAACTGTAGGAGCGGACTTGGCCCGGCGGAATCTGCGCGGCCTTACGCAGAGCGGCCTGCTCGAACTCCGTCAAGCTCGAGATGTCGACGCGCTGCATGTCGGCCGACCAGGTCGTAAAGAAGTGATCCAGCTCTTCGATCGCCCAGAGCGGCGCTTCGGCAAACCGGACCGACCGCCGCAGGCGGCGTTCGATCAGCGCGCGGATCGATTCGGCCGGCTCGCCGCGGTCGATTCCGACGAAGGTGATCCCCGAGTCGCGAAACGCGACGTAGAGGGGGCCGAGCGGTGATGGCACGCGCGCGAGGCCATCGGGGGTCGCGCCGCTCGGTTTGCGCATGACCGCGATGTGGTCGAGGATGCGCGGAACGAGGCTGGTCGGCGGCTCGACGATCGGCAGGCACGACAGGCAGTACGCGACGCCTTCGTATTGGCGGTAGAGATCTTGGCAGGCGAAGCAGCGCCGAAGGTGGGCCAAGACGTGTTCGCGGCGGGGCTCGACGCCCTCGCGCATCTCGACCCAAAAGGCTTCGACGTCACAGCAACGCATGTGCGGTATCTCCGTTCGTGGTGAGGCGGCCAAGCTGCGGACCGAGGATCCGCCGCAAGATCCGAACAGCACGATGCACGTGCGACTTGACGGTACCGATCGGTTGGCCGAGAATTTCGGCGATCTCAGGGTGGCTGCGGCCTTCGATGAACCGTAAGGTCGCGGCCGCGCGAAGGTGCATCGGGAGTTGGAGCAGTGCTTGCTCGACCAGCGCCATGTCGTCGGTGCGCTCGAGGATCGATTGGGGCTGCTCGGGACCCTCTTGGGTGTGCCGCAACAGCGCGTCGGGATCGGCCAGCGAGTCGAGGGCGACGTTCGTCGGTCGCTTCGAACGCAGCCGGTTTCGCGTCACATTGAGCGTGATCGTGTATAGCCACGGCTGCAGCCGCAACTCGGCCCGCTGTTCGGGACTCATCTTGCCGAGTGCCCGGAACGCTCGTACGAACGCATCTTGCACGATCTCTTCGGCATCCTCGCGGTTGCCGGTCATGCGCAAGGCGAACCCGTAGAGGCGGCGCTGAAACTCGGCGACGACGCGTTCGAAGTTGTCGGTGGACGGAATTATCGCCGTCGGGCCGGCCGGGCGCGAAGATCGCTTCTCGGTCCGGTTGAGAGTTGGCACGCGGGCTGCCTCAACGAGGAGCGGTGCGACTGCGCTCATGTACGCGATAACCGCACACGCGGAGTGGAGAGTTGCGCGGCTTCGGCGCGCCGGCGAGGCGGTCCCCTTCGACTTATCGCTGAGCGGCGCGCTCCTGATCGGCGCTTTCGGCCTCGAAGGCGCGTTGATGGACGATCGCGATCGGCGCACTCTTCGCACCGCCGTCGACGCTGCCGTCGATCTCGACGCGGACTTGCAACGAAATCAAGCTTCCATCGGCCGCCAGATAGAGCGCCGAACCACGCATGTGCAAGCGACCGGTGATCGTTTCACCTGGACGATCCGAGACTTGTCCGCTGAACGGGCCGCTCGCGTCGAATGCGACGGCGAGCGTGCCGGGTGCCGAAGCGACGCGCTGCAGTTTGCCGTCGACCGTCGTCGTTCCGACCGGGGCCGTGAAGTCGAACGGGATGCTGCCGCGCATTGCCGCGATCCCCAACCGCGTTGCGCGGTCGAGTGCGATTGTAAATGGTTGGTGAAGAACCGTCATCTCGTCGGGATCGCTGCCGGCGATGTCGTGCTCACTGCCGTCGGCGGTGATCTCGGAAACGAAGCTGGCGGTTCGATGTGCGACGTCGCTTGCGTCACCGCGCACGTAGGAGACGTGGGATGAATAGCGCGCACCGTTGTCGCCGTCGGCGATCGCGACGTGCTCGATGCCGCTGTAATCGACCCGCTGCTGACGGCCCGCCGCGCCGAGCCGGACGGTGTCGTGGCCGCTGACCTTGTAGAAGCGCTCACCGCCCGGTGCGGGCGTGGGTGACTGCGCGCCGAGCAAAAGAACGGCGAGGAGCGCAGCAAGCGAGCGCGAGCGCATGGGGGCAGGGCTCCTGGCGAAGCGGCGCGCGCGAGTTGCGCGCGATTCACTCTATCTTAGCGCATTTACGCGCGGAATCAACGGTTCTGCGAGGATTCTCGCGCCGGTATGCGACGGCGTTGCGGCGTCACGAAGAATCGCACGGTCACGACGTTCGAGCAGGCGACGACGTCGTCGAGACGGTCGTGGCGGCGGCCGTCGATCTCGACCACGAAATCCCCGACGACTAGACCCGCAAGCGTCGTCCGGAGACTGCGCGTCCGCTTTGCCTCGGGGGCGCGCGGGCCGAGGGCTTCGCAGACGGCGAGCGTCACCAGTTGGTCGATCCGCAACGGCGTCACCAGCGCAAACGCGCCGCAGGCCGTTTCGGCGACGGCCCGCACGTCGATCGGGACGCAGATGCGGATCACGCCGGTTCGCTTCGGCCCGAACACGGACTCATCTTGCTCGTCGAGGCTCCGACCGTCGTCGGCGCGAACCAGCGTCTCGATGGCAGATCGACCCCCGCGCCGCTCGAATCGGCGACGTTCGTCGGAGGCTGCGTTTCCGTTGCCGCTCGCCGTTGGCGCACTAGTCGTCGTCGTGGTCGCTGGGCTCGGGATTGGGGCGTGGTTTTCTTCGGCAACCGCGCCGGCGCCGGCACCGACGCCGACACCGATCGCCGTCGAGACGCTCGCGCCGCATGCCGGAACGAGCGGACCGCTCCTCGCGTTCTCGCCGCCGCCGACGCTGGCTCCGCTACCGTCGCCGACGGCGGCGCCGGCGATCGCGCCGCGCCCAAGACCGACG
>JBOHTW010000294.1:0-6716 GCA_050733835.1 Vulcanimicrobiaceae bacterium
GTCTCGTAGATGCCCGGTTCCATTCCGGCCGGCAAGCCGATCGGGTTCCAATGCGCCATTCCCGCCAGCCGCTTGACCGTAATTGCCCGTTCGCGGTCGCCGCGTGGAATCGCCAGCCCGTCCATCAGGTCGATGTCATCGACCGGAACGCCGCACTCTTGGGCGGCAATCGCGCGCAGTTTCATGCCGACTTTACGCGCCGCGAGTTGCACGGCGACCGCGGCGACCGGCGCGAACCGGCTCGAGTAGGTGCCCGATGCGATCGTCCACGGACTCGTGTGCGTGTCAACTTCGGCCACGACCTCGATCGAGTCGTACGGCACACCGAGTTCATCAGCGACGATTTGAGCGGCGACGGTCTGGTGGCCCTGTCCCTGCGGCGCGGTTCCTAAGCGGACGGTTACGGCTCCCTGCGGATCGATCGCAATCGTCACCGCTTCGGCCGAGCCCGATTTCGGCAGCCCCCGCTTGCGTTCGTCGGGTGCGAGCGCAATCGTGATGTAGCCCATGTTCGAACCCGACGGCTCGACAACGCACGCAACTCCGATCCCGACGCTTCGGCCGGCCACGCGCGCGGCGTCGCGCGTCGCCAGCAGCTTGTCGTACTCCGCGACCCGAAGGGCTTCATCGAGCGCGGCTTGGTAATCGCCCCGATCGAGGACGGAACCCGCCGGCGTTTCGTACGGAAACTCGTCGGCGTGGACGAGGTTGCGTCGAATTACCTCGACCGGATCGAGTCGCAGCTGCTTTGCGATCAGGGCCATCGTGCGCTCGAGCGCAAAATAGTGTTCTTGACCGCCATATCCCCGATTGAGTCCGGTCGGCAGTTTGTTCGTCGTCACCAACCGATTGTGGATGGCGAGCGCCGGAATCCGGTATGCGCCGGTGCTCGTTCCATGCATGCGATACAGACACGCCGGTTCGGGTGCCCGCACGAAGGCGCCGATGTTGTCGACGTGGTCGAGCCGCAGGCCGAGGATCGTTCCATCGCGGAGCACGGCAGCCTCGACGCGCGTCAAGCGATCGGTCGAACTCGACGATGCGCTCAGATGCTCGAGCCGGTCCTCGATCCACTTGACCGGAACGCCGCTCTCTTTGGCGGCGAGCCCGATCAGCGCCATATACGGATAAACGAGCGCTTTGATGCCGAAGCTGCCGCCGATGTCGGGCGGCACGAGAATCCGCAGACGATTTCCGGGAACCCCGAGCGCGCCGGCCATCAAGGTGTGCAGGACGAATGGGCCTTGAAAGTTCGCATGGATGACGAACGTGTCGGTCCCGCGCTGATAGTCGGCGATGACGCCGTACGTCTCAATCGGCGTCGACGCATACTTTGGGAACCGGAAAGTCGCCGCGACAACGGCTTCGGCGGCGGCAAACGCGCGGTCGACGTCGCCGTACGCGAACGTTCGCTCATGCACGACGTTGGTTCCGACATTTTCGTGCAGCGGGGGTGAACCGGCGTCGAGTGCGCGGTCGATCTCGACCACCGGCTCGAGCGGTTCGTAGTCGACCGCGATCAACTCGAACGCGTCCTCGGCGATGTAGCGATCCCGCGCGACGACGACCGCGACCGGTTCGCCGACATAGCGCACCTTGCCGACCGCAATCGGGTAGAAGTGGACCGGCGCTGAGATCCCGGCGTGAAACGGTTTGGCGATCTGCTCGACCCGCGCGCCGGTCAAGATTGCCGTGACTCCATCGAGCTTGGCCGCCTTCGCCACGTCGATCGATCGGATGCGCGCGTGCGCGTGTGGGCTGCGTAGGATCGCCGCATGATGAATATTTGGAAACGGCTCGAGGTCATCGATGAAGCGACCGGTCCCGGTCAGCAGCGCGGGGTCTTCCTTGCGCAGAACCGAGGTGCCGACCAGCGGCCGCGGCCGGGTCGCCGGCCTTTCCGCAATCACGCCAAGTCTCCCGCCGCATTCGCGCGCCGCAGCGGTGAACGGCCGAAGTCGGCTTCGATGAGGGCGACCGTCGAGCGCAGCTGCTTCACTTGCCGAGCGATTGCGCTCTTCGGAAATCGAAACTGCGGTACGCACAACCCGACCGCCGCGATCACCGCGCCGTGCAAGTCGCGAATCCCGACCGCAACCCCGCAAACCTCCGCCCGGTACTCGCCGCGATTGACCGCGAACCCAAACCGCCGAATCATCGCGAGCTCTTCGCGCATCGCGCCGGCACCGACGATCGTCCGCTTCGTGTGCGACTTGAGGTCGGTGCAGACGCGGTCGATCTCGTCGGCGCTCTGATAGGCGAGCAGCAACTTGCCGGTCGACGTGCACGACGACGGAACGCAGGTACCGATCAGCGAGGAGCTGCGGACCGGCTGAGTGCTCTCCACGCGATCGACGTAGCGCGCGATCCCGCCGCCTTGATACGTGGCGAGGTGAACGGTCTCATGGGTCGCGTCGCGCAACGCCACCAGGCGCTCATGCGCGCGCTCCAGGAGATCCGTCGGCGCCAAGTCGTTCGACCGCAGCCGCTGCCAACGCGCGGTCGCTTCATAGCGCTCGCTCTGCGGATCCTTGCGCGCGTAACCGCGCCGCTCCAAAGTCGCCAGCATCCGGTAGACGGTGCTTTTATTCACTCCGGTCAACTTCGAACACTCGCTGACACCGACGTCGCCGCTTGCCGAAATCGCTTCGAGGATGTCGAGCAGCCGGTCAACCGACTGGAGATTGTGAAAGTGCTTCTCCACCATGTTTCTCTCAGAGAAATGATAATGCCGCTGAGAGGAATGTTCCGGCATCGCCACGCCGCAACCTGCCGCCGGCTCGTGGCCGAGGAACAGGGCCCGATCAGTGTGGACCTATTAGGACCAGCGGCGGAACAAGGCGTTCTCGATCCCGAGGAGGTCAAGGACTTTACCGACCGTGTGCGCGACGATTTCGTCGACGCTTTGCGGCCGGGCGTACATCGCCGGAACCGGCGGGAGAATGACCGCACCGAGTTCGGCGAGTTGTGTCAATGTGCGCAGGTGGCCGAGGTGCAACGGCGTCTCGCGAACCACGAGGACCAGACGCCGCCGTTCTTTGAGCGCAACGTCGGCAGCGCGGACGAGCAAGTTGTCGTTGAACGAGTACGCGATCGCCGACGCGCTCTTTATCGAGCACGGGATCACGACCATTCCATCCGTGCGGAACGATCCGCTCGAGATCGCCGCCGCCAGATCGTCGTCGCGGTAGACGACGTGCGCGAACGCCTCGAACTCGCGCGCGTCGCGGTCCATTTCGAGCGCTATCGTGCGCTTCGCCGACTCGGTGACGACGAGATGGATCTCGACGTCGTCTATCGCGCGCAGCGCGCGAAGCGCCGCCAACCCATAGATGCTGCCGCTGGCGCCCGAGATCCCGACGACGATCTTGCGCATTCGGGCGCCATTACCGCCGCTTCGGGCGGGCTCCTGTGCGCCGGTCGGTGCTACCGTAGCGCGCCACTTCTTTACACTAATCTTCAGCAAGACGGCGAATTTTCTCCACCGTCGAGACGAGCTTCGGGCCGAGTTCGCGGTACAAGCGTTCGCGCGTCAGGATTGCGGAGGGGCCGCAGACGTTGAAGGCGACCGGATCGCGGCCGGGGAGTGCGAGCGGAGCGGCCACCGCGCTCACGTCGGGAAGCCAATCGCCGATGGCACCCGTGAAGCCGAGCGTTTCGATCTCATGCACGGCTCGCGCGATGGCGTTCGAAACGTCGCCAAAACCCGTTTCGTGTTCCGCCCGAACTTCGCTCAAAATCTGCGTGCGCTGCGCTTCGGAGATCGCACTCAGATAGGCGCGCCCGAGCGAGGTATACGCGATCGGCATCCGAGCGCCGATACCGATGGTTACCGTCACTGCCGACTCGCCATGGCAGTGCGCCGTGCATTCCATACGGTATCTCCGCCGCTCGGCCATGTCGACCGATGCGTTGGAGAGATTCGCGAGCTCTTGCATGTGGGGCTCGGCAATGGCGCGCAAATCGCGCACTGCGAGAAAGGCACGCGAGATGCCGCGCAGCGTCTCGCCGAGCGCGTATTTTTGACGCCCGTCGACAGGGCGCAGATATCCTGTCTTCGCGAGTGTATGTGTTAAGCGCGAGACAGTCGATTTTGGCAAGTTCGTTCGCGCCGAAATTTCGTGATTCCCCAGTTCACGGTCGCTAGGCATAAAACACGAAAGCACGGCGAGGCCGCGCGAGAGCGCCGAAACAAACTGCCGGTCGCCCTGCCGCTGGGCGCCCTCACGCTCCCGGTTGTTCATCGCCTCCATCCGTTCCGCAGTGCAGAATAGAATCCCGCGAAGGAATCTATTTCCTCTGTGTTGATATGTGGAGATGAATTGGCGGAACAATCATTCTGCGATGCGGAACATCATGACTCTTGGACGGTAGCGCCCAGCGAGGATGAGGTATGTCTGACGCGATCCGAACCAGCAGTGTGGCCCTGACTTTGGTGCGCGCGCTTTCGCTTGAATCCCAAGGTGAGTTCTTGTGAACCTGATTGCAGATCCCGCGACGGTCGTCTCACGCAATCCGGCGACAGGCGAGATCCTCGGTGCGGTCGCCGTGAGCGATGCGGACGCTCTCGAAGGCGCCGTCGTGACCGCTACGCGCGCTTTCGAGCATTCGACGTGGACGCACAATGCGCGCCTTCGTGCGAGCGCGCTGCTCGGCTGGGCCGATGCGCTTGAGCGTGAACGCGAGGAGTTGGAGACGCTCCTTGTGCGGGAGAGCGGGAAAATCGTGCTCGAGGCACGGCTCGAAATCAACGGCAGCATCGATGCGCTTCGCTACAACGCGGGCATGGCACGCTACATAGGCGGTCGTTCCGGAATGCTGCCCGACGGGTCGGCCGCACATCTCGAACGCACGCCACTCGGCGTCACGGGCTTCATCACGCCGTGGAATTGGCCCGTGCTGCTCTTGCTGCGCGATCTCGCGGCGGCACTGGCGGCGGGGGTGACAGCCGTCGTGAAGCCGCCGGAAGCGACGCCGCTCGTCGTCCAACGCACGCTCGAAATCGGCTGGGCAAGCGGTGTTCCGAGCGACGTCGTGCGCGTCGTGCACGGCGGCCCGAGCGTCGGCGCGGCGCTCGTCGCGCATCCGACGGTTCGCGCGATCGCCTTCACCGGGTCCACCGCGACGGGCCGCCTCGTCCTACGCGACGCGGCCGCGACGTTCAAAACGGTCCTGCTCGAACTCGGCGGTAAAGGCCCAAACTTGGTCTTCGCGGACGCCGACGTCGATACCGCGGTCGAAACCGCCGTGCGCGCAGCCTTCGTCACGACGGGACAGATGTGCATGGCCTGCACGCGCGTCATCGCGGAACGTTCGATCTACCGGCGCGTCCGCGAGGCGGTCGTCGAACGTGTCCGCGCACTGTGCGTCGGCGACCCATTCGATGAGCGCAGCGATATGGGACCGTTGATCGACCAAGCGCAACGCGCTCGTGTGCTCGCATTCGTCGAGCGCAGCGATCGCGGTGGCACGCTCGACACCGGTGGCGCACCGGCGACTGTTGACGGGTGCGACGGGGCGTTCATGCAGCCGACGGTCGTGAGCGGCGTGGAGCGTACCTCACCGCTCGTGACCGACGAGGTGTTCGGTCCCCTCGTGACGGTCGAAGCCTTCGAAAGCGACGAGGACGCGCTCGCCGTGGCCAACGCCGGCTTGTACGGATTGACCGCAGGTGTCTGGACGAGCGACGTGCGGCGAGCGTGGCGCATGGCGCGCGGGATTCGCGCCGGTACCGTTTGGGTCAACGGGTACAATCGGTCGCATTCCGAGATGCCCTCGGGCGGCATGGCCGACTCCGGACTCGGACGGACCCGCGGCATCGAAGGTATCGAACAATTTACGCAACTCAAGCATATCAATTGGCAGGGGATCGCCTAGTAGTTGAATATCGCCTCCCGCAGCAGATTTTCGTCGGAGAACATGCGCGCAGCGCGTCGCGCCAGCGATCGGAGCGCGACCGCGCGGCAGACCCTTGTCGTCGGAGGGACCCCGCCGTGATAGACTCTCGCACCCGGAGTGGTCTGGTCTCCTCAATCGCCGTGCATCGGGGACCCGCGCAGCTCGAGCTCGCGAATTCCCTGGCCGCGACCACTCGCGATCGCGACGTGCGACAAGAACTCTTGCAGTGAGGGCCGATCATCGGGGGTCAAACCTCGTGGTTCTCACGTTCACGATCGAATACTCCGGCCTCGCAACCGAGCGTCGACCGGAATCTCGCTGGGCGCCCCGATCATAAGGCGGGCAAAGGCCGGATGCGCGGGGTTCAGCAACACGTTATTTTCGATTCGGGCGACGGCGCTTGGGACGACGAGCGCGACGGACTCACACTGCGTCGCCCAGTGATCGCCGATCTTCTGAAGCGCACTCGGGGCGGGGCTCTTGTACCAATTTGGCGGGAGGGTGTCCAGACTGAGGTTCTCGATGTGGACGCCCTCGGGGAGATCGACGACCGTGAACACTTTATCCGGGGGGATCCGCCGGCGGGCATTCGCCATGATCTCGAGTAACGCAAGGGCGAGGGTCGTCGAGGTGTAGACGATGGGGATCCCACGCGAGTTCCATCGACCACCGGCGAGCGCCGCGCCCTCTCCGGTCAAGGGCGCATCGGCAAAGCGCGCGTCGAAGACGCGGAAAACGCGCAGTTAGCTGTACACCCCGTGCTGGATCCTGGTGAGGACGTCTTCAACCTGACGCGCGCCGATTTCCGTGTCGAGCAT
>JBOHTW010000295.1:0-3862 GCA_050733835.1 Vulcanimicrobiaceae bacterium
TGCTACGCCGATGCGCCGTTCGCCGCCGGCGACGCGCTCGTTTTCGGAAAAGAGACGGCCGGATTGCCCGCCGGATTGCTGGCGGCGAACCGCGCGCGAACGCTCCGCATCCCGATGCGTTCGGGCGGCGTTCGCAGCCTCAACCTCGCGACCGCCGTCGGCGTCGTCACATATGCGGCGCTGGCGAAGCTTGGCTTTCCAAATCTGGCGCGCTGAGTTATTCGAGGGCAGCGCGCGCCGCCGTCGCGCGCCGGAAGGGCTCGCGCGGGCTGATGCCGGCTAGCTCGACGTGAGCGGCGCCGGGGCGCGGGCGCGAGGCGTTCGCCGCATTCAAACCCAAAGAAAGCCTGTGTCGCGTATCCCATGCGTCCAACCGTAGGTCAAATATCTTCATCGGATGAAGAGCGGTCGGGTGACGGACCCCGAATCGCAGATCGATACCCAACTGGCGCGCCTCGGGCGCGATCCGCAGCTGCATCGCGGAACGGTGAACGTCCCGGTGTATCGCGCGTCGACGATCCTGTTCGACTCGGTCGGCGCGCTCGCCGACGCGCGCGCACACCGCTACGATCCGAGCTTCGTTTATTACGGAACCTACGGTACGCCGACGGTGCATGCACTCGAAGAAGCGATCGCCGCGCTCGAAGGCGGTTATGCGGCGGTCGCGGTTTCGTCGGGGCTCGCCGCCTGCACCAGCTCCATCCTCGCGTTCGTGCAGCAGGGCGATCACATCTTGGTGACCGACTCGGTTTACGAGCCGACGCGTTCGTTCTGCGACGGGGTACTGGCACGAATGGGCGTCGCGACGAGCTACTACGATCCACGCATCGGCGCCGGGATCGCCGGGCTCATGCAGCCGAACACGAAACTCGTCTTCACCGAATCGCCGGGGTCGCAGACGTTCGAGATTCAGGACATTCCGGCGATCTGCGCCGCTGTCCACGCGCGCGGCGCGCTGGTGTTGATGGACAACACGTGGGCGACGCCGCTGTTCTTTCGCGCGCTCGACGCCGGCGTCGACGTCGCGATTCACGCCGCGACCAAATACGTCGCCGGCCATTCTGACGCGGTGACCGGACTGATCGTCACGACCGAAACCTGCTACATGCCGGTTCGCAAGCTCACGACCTTGCTCGGTCAGTACGTCTCGCCCGACGAAGCGTATCTCGTATTGCGCGGCCTGCGTACGATGTCGATTCGCCTGCGCCACCAACAGGCGAGCGCGCTGGCGCTCGCGCGCTGGCTCGAGACCCAACCCGAGATGCTGCGCGTGCTGCACCCGGCGTTACCAAGCCATCCCGACCACGCGCTGTGGCAGCGCGATTTCCGCGGGGCGGCCGGCCTGTTCGCGTTCGTCATGCAACCGGCTGCGCCGGCGGCGGTCGCCGCGTTTCTCGACGGGCTGCGCTTCTTTGCTCTCGGCTTCAGTTGGGGCGGCTTCGAGAGTTTGATCTTGCACGTCAAGCCCGCGCACGCGCGGACGGCGACCGATTGGGACGAGTCTAGCGGCGAACTGATTCGGCTCAATGTCGGGCTCGAAGATCCAATCGACCTCCAGGCGGATTTGGAGGCCGGCTTCGCGCGATTGCGCGCGCACGGGTGACTTCAAACTCGCAGCTCGATGCGATCGGGCGACGGGTCGTCGCCTGCGAGCGCTGCCCCGAGTTGCGCGCGTACTGCGCCGAGGTCGCCCGCACGAAAAAGCGCGCCCATCGCGACGCCGAATATTGGGGCAAGCCCGTGCCGGCATTCGGCGACCCAAACGCCCGCGTCGTTTTGGTCGGGCTTGCGCCGGGCGCGCACGGGTCGAATCGCACCGGCCGCATGTTCACCGGCGACGCGTCGGGCGAATGGCTCTATCGCGCGCTTCATCGCGCGGGGTTCGCAAACCAACCGGCGCAGCGCGATCGCGACGACGGCTTGCAACTCACCGGCGTCTTGATCTCGGCGGCCGTTCGCTGCGCTCCGCCGCACAATAAGCCGACGCCGGCGCAGATCGGCAATTGCGCACCGTATCTGCACGAAGAACTAGCGACGCTCGACCGGCTGCAGGTCGTCGTCGGGCTCGGCGCGATCGGCATGCGCGCCGCCGAGCTCGCACTTCGCGTGCTTGAGTTTTCGTTCGCCGAGCGCCCGCGGTTCAGCCACGGCGCCGAATGCGCGGCGACTCGCGAGCGTGACGAACGTGCGATCGTCCTCGTCGGGACCTATCACCCGAGCCGCCAGAACACTAACACCGGCGTGCTGACCGAGCCGATGTTCGATGCGATCTTCGGCCGCGTGCGCGATCTGGTGGCCGATGAAGGTCCAATTTCGTCCGGTTGTGAAGCCGTCGGTTCGTTCTAACCCCCTGGACCCGTAGGCCACGCACGGATGGATCGAACGATTCCCGGCCGAGCCCGACAAAGATCGGTCGCGCTGCTCGTCGTATCGGCAGTCGCCTTTTCGCTATGGCCGGCGCGTGTGAGCGCGGCGGCGGTCGGACGCGGGGCCGGTGCGTGCGCTTCGCCGGCGCTCGCGGCGCCGCGTCTGGGCCCGGCGGAGATTCCACCGGCAGTCCGCGCGCTCGCGGGCAACCGGACCGACGAATCCGCCTGGTTCGGGCTGACGGTCGACCAGCCGCTCGGGGCCGGCGCATTTCTCATCGCACCGAGCGGTACCCGCTATGCCGGCGCGTACGTCCGAGCCGGCGGGGCCTGGAAGCGATTCTCTTTCGAGCAGCGGCTGCCGTTCAGGGGACGGCCGTTCTACCACGGTCCGCCGGCGCTCGAGCTGCGAGCCGATTGGTTCGACGGCCGCACGCTCTACCTGGAATTTCCACCCGAAGCCGCGGCAACCAGCGTTCAGTGCGTGACCCTCGAGAGTGCCGCCCAAGCAGCGAGCGACGGGCCACCGGACGGGATCATCTTCTATTTCGGCCTGCTGACCGCAATCGCGCTCTACAACCTCTTGTTGTTCGCCGGCACGCGCGAAGCGAGCGCCGGTTGGTACGTTGGCTATCTGGCGATGCTCGGCATCTACCAATTCATGCGGGCAAACTTTGGCTGGGCGCTGTTCGCGCCGACCGGCTGGTTCGAGGAGAGTAACGTCGAGTTCTTTGCGTTCACGACGACGCTCGCCGTGCACGGTCAGTTCTCGCGCGTGTTGTTGGAAACGCGCAAACATCTGCCGCGGTTGGACCGCGCGATCGTCCTCGTCATCGGCGCGCTAGTCCTGGTTCATCCCACGCTCCAGTTGCTGGCGGTCCATATGCCGATCTTTCGCGAAGCCATGCCGCTACCGACGATCGTATTGCTGCCCGCGTTTGCGGGGCTCATCATCTGGGCGGCGATCGCGCGCCGGCGAGAAGGCTATCCGCCGGCGCGATTCTTTTTGCTGAGCTACTCGGTTCTGTGCGGGTTCACGCTGCTGGCGGTCTTCGCGTGGGCGTACGGCATCACGGGACGGCTGATCGACTACAGCGCCGAGTTTGGGACCGGTGCCGAGTGCATTCTGCTCTCGCTGGCGGTTGCTGACCGCTTGCGGATGGAACGGCGGCTGCAAAGCCTCGTCGGTCAGCTTCCCGACGTCGTCGTTCGGGCCCGGCGCAACGGCACGATCTCCTACGTCTCGGCCAACGTCGCACACCGGTTTGGGTACGAACCCAACCGGCTGATCGGCCGCCGAATCGCCGAGTTCGTCGGCAACGACGATCCACGAACGCTCGCGCGCGCCGCGCGCAACGCACTGCGATTGACGAGCGCCGCCAACCCGGTCGAGCTGCAGTTGAAACGCGCGAACGGTTCGCTTGCGACGGTCGAGGTCGTTGGCCGGCCCACGATCGCCGGCACTCGGCCCCCTAGCCGGAGCGCCGAGTGGCAGT
>JBOHTW010000296.1:0-11623 GCA_050733835.1 Vulcanimicrobiaceae bacterium
CATCGGTTCGTCGTCGCCGGCAAACCCGAAATGCGTCCAAACGAAGTCGAACGCTCCCGGCCCGGCCGGCACGATGTGTCGCGTCGAGAGCGAGTTGATCTGCTGCTGAATGATGAGGCTCGGAAAGATCGTCAACATCGTGACGCTCGGCCCGTTCCACCACGGCTCGGGCACGATGTCGAGCACGCGGTCGTCATGCAGCTTCATGTTTTCTTTGAAGCTCGCGACGCCTTCGGTGACGTCGGCCTTGCCGCCGGCGTTGCGGCGCGAGATCATGACGGCGTGCCGGCCGCGGTCGTCGACGACCATCTGTGAGCGCTGATCGGCGCGCCACAAGCCGAACGTGACGAACCACGTGTGCAGCAAGCCCGGATGGTACGGGTCCTTGATGTTCTCTTGCATCAACTTCCAGTTGCCGGGGATGCGTTGGCGCGAATAGCCGAGCAGCGACAGCGCCCGGCCGTCAAAGATGCGCTCGAAATACGGCTGCACCTCGGCGCCGAGATAGTCGCGCAGCGGCGGCACACTATGATCGAACGACGCGAACACGACGCCGTTGTACTCCTCGACGCGCAGTTGCGTGAGGCCGTGCTCTTCGGTGCGAAAGTCGGCCGGCATCCCGCCGTTGACGCGACCGTCCTGCGTCACGCCCTTGCGAAACGGCAGGCCGATCAGGTTTCCGCGCAGGTCGTAGCTCCACTGATGATAGGGGCAGACGAACGTCTTGGTGCTGCCGTAGCTCTCTTGGCAAAACCGAACGCCGCGGTGCGCGCAGTGGTTTTCGACGACGTTGATGCGGCCGTCACGATCGCGCACCATCAGCACCGACCGTTCGCCGATCGCGGTCCGCTTGAAATCGCCGGGCGTGGGAATCTCGGCGGCGAGCCCGACGTAGCACCAATGATCCCGGTAAAACAGCCGCTCGAGTTCGCGCTGATACAGATCGGCGTCGGTATAGACCCAGTACGGAATCCGACTCGACCCGGCGGCCTCCCAGCGTGGCCAAGGCTCGACCGTCTCAACCGTCAGCATGACCGCCTCCTCGTCCCGATATAATACCACGCCCCGCCCGGCTTCCGCCGGTCTACACGCCCAGTAGGCGCGCGCGGCGGTCATCGTCGGCGAGTAGTTCGTGCGGCGTTCCGTGCCAGGTTGCCCGGCCTTTTTCGATGACGTAGACGCGGTCGGCGAGCGGGGCCAGCTCTTCGAGGCTCTTGTCGACGATCAGGATTGCGAGGCCGTCGCGTTTGAGCTGCGCGAGCGCGCGGCGAATGTCGGCGCGCACCAATGGGGCGAGCCCTTCGGTCGCCTCGTCGAGCACGAGCAGCCGCGGATTGAGCAGCAGCGCGCGGCCGATCGCCAGCATCTGCTGTTCGCCGCCCGAGAGGGTCGCACCGAAGCTGCGCTCGCGATCGGCGAGCCGCGGGAACAACTCGAAGACGCGCGCGAGCGTCCATGGATCGCACCGCGCGCCGTAGTTGGCGCTGGTGGCAATCAGGTTCTCGCGAACGGTGAGCGTCGGGAAGACTTGCCGGCCCTCGGGAACCAAGCCGATTCCCAGCCGCGCGATGCGATGCGCCGGCCACCGCCCGACGTCGCGGCCGTCGAAGCTCACCGTTCCGGCGCGCGCGCGAACCAGGCCGAGGATCGTGTGGACCGTCGTCGTCTTGCCCATGCCGTTACGCCCCATCAGCGCGACGACCTCGCCGTCGCCGAGCGCGAGCGAGATTCCAAACAACGCTTGACTCTGTCCGTAGAAGGCAGTGACGTTGCTGAGTTCCAGCAACGGCGGGGTCATGCGCCCTCGCCCAAGTACGCGCGGCGAACCGCCGGATCGCGGCGCATCTCGGCGAACGTTCCGCTGGCGATCGCGCGGCCGCCGTCGAGCACGGTCACCCGGTCGGCGAGCGCCTCCACCGCATCGACGTCGTGCTCGACCAGCACGATCGTCATCGTTCCCTTCAGCGATTGCAGCAGCGCGATCAGCGCCCGCGATTCATCCGATCCCATCCCCGCGAGCGGTTCGTCGAGCAGCAGCACCTGGGGTTCTAGCGCTAGCGCGACCGCGATCTCGAGCTGGCGGTGCTCGCCGTGCGACAGCACGCGCGCGGCGGCGTCCGCCCGGCCATGCAGGCCGACGCGATCCAGCAACTCGCGCGCCGGCGCGCGCAATCGCGGGTCGAGCTTAGCAGCGCGCCAAAAACGAAAGCCGTGCCGTTCGCGCGCTTGAACCGCGAGCGCAACGTTATCCTCGGCCGTGAACTCCGAACACAGGGTCGTGATCTGGAAGCTGCGCGCGATGCCGAGCCGCGCGCGCTCGTGCGCCGGCCGGCGGGTGATCTCGCGGCCGTCGAGCGCAATCGTCCCGCCGTCGGGCTGCAGCTCGCCGCTCAACTGCGCGACCAAGGTCGTCTTACCGGCGCCGTTGGGGCCGATCACCGCGTGCAGTTCGTTCGCCGCGATCTCGAGCGAGAGATCGTCGGTCACGCGCAACGCGCCGTAGGACTTCACGAGCCCACGCGCGGCGAGTTTGGGTTCACTCATCGCCACTACCGACCAGCAACCCCCAGATGCCGCGCCGACCTGCCAGCACGACCGCGATCAGCACCGGCCCGAGGATCACCATCCAGTGCTCGGTCAACCCGATCAACACGGTCTGCAGCAAGATGAACGCCGCGGCGCCGAACAGCGGGCCGAGCAACGTGCCGACGCCACCGAGGATCACCATCACCAGCAGATCGCCCGACTGCAGCCACGAACTCATCTCGGGGTTCGCGAACCGCTCGAAGCTCGCCGACAGCGCGCCGCCCAGCCCCGCCGCCGCGCCGGCGAGCACGAATGCGACCAGCCGATAGCGGTAGACGTTGAAGCCGAGCGCAGTCGCGCGGCGCTCGTTCTGTTTGGCCGCGCGCAACACCGTTCCGAACCGCGAATGCACCGCCCGATGCGACAGATAGAGGATCGCTGCAAACGCCGCCAACGCGACCATGTAGTACGTGACCGGATCGCGCAGATCGAACGGCGGTAACGAACTGCGCGCCGTCAGTGAAAGCCCGTCGTCACCGCCGAAATACTTGATGCCGATCAGCAAGAAGAACAGCATCTGCGCGAACGCGAGCGTAATCATGATGAAGAATACGCCCGACGTTCGGAGCGAAAGCGCGCCGACGCCGGCCGCCAGCAACCCGGCGGCGACGACTGCGAGCGGCCAGACGATGTACGCCGAGTCGATCCCGTAGAACGCGGCGATCGCAACCGTATACGCGCCGGCGGCAAAGTAGGCCGCGTGCCCGAAGCTGACGAGACCGCCGTAACCGACGATGAAGTCGAGGCTGGTCGCCACCAGCGCCAGGATCAAGATGCGGGTCGCGACCGTTATCCAAAACGGTTGCCCGCCGAGCGTCGCCACCAGCGGCAGCGCCAGCAGTGCAATCGCGGTGGCGCCGACGACGATCTGCCGCCGCCGCGGCGCGGCGACGCGCACGATGGCGCGCGGTTCGTCAGCGCGTTGCAAGCGGGAACAGCCCGCGCGGCCGCCAGATCAGGATCGCCGCCATGAAGACGTAGACCGCGACCGATGAGAGCCCCGCGCCGAGCGAGTCCGCAATCGAAGCGGAAAATGCGCGTCCGATCAACAGCGGGATGTAGGCTCGGCCGAACGTATCGATCGCCGCGACCAACAGCGCGGCGATGAACGCTCCCCGGATCGAACCCAACCCGCCGACCACCACGACCACGAACGTGGTGATCAATATCTGCTCGCCCATTCCGACGCTAACCGAGAAGATCGGCGCGACCGCCGCTCCGGCGAGCCCGGCCAGCAGCGCCCCCAGCGCAAAGACGAACGTGTACAGCCGCGCGATGTCGACGCCGAGCGCACCGACCAGTTCGCGGTGCGTTGCACCCGCGCGAATCAGCATCCCGATGCGCGTCTTCGTGATCAGCGCCCACATCCCGAGCGCAACGGCGAGCCCAAGCCCGATCACCGCCAGCCGATAGACCGAATACGGAACGTCGCCGACCGTGATCGAACCCGACAGCCAGGCCGGCAATGCGACGAACAGCGGCGCGCGCCCGAAGATAATCGCCGCCATCTCATTGAGAAATAAGATCAGGCCGAAGGTCGCAAGCACCTGATCGAGATGATCGCGATCGTACAGCCGCCGGATCAAGCCGAGCTCAATGACCACGCCCGCGAGGCCCGCGCAGACCGCTCCAAAGACGACGGCTAGCAGAAACGGCGCACCGTGCCCGAGTGCGCTCGCCGTCGCGAACGCGCCGATCATATAGAGCGAGCCCTGCGCGAGGTTGATGACGTTCATGATTCCGAAGACGAGCGTCAAGCCCGCCGCCAGCAAGAACAAGGTCATCCCCAACTGGAGCGCGTTGAAGAGTTGCTCGACGAAGAGACTCAATGCCCGCGCTTAGCGCTCGTTAGAGCTTACATTGGGCCGAAAACGGATCGCCGAAGTCCTTGAGCACCCGCGCCTTGGTTTTCAGCGCGAGCTTGCCGTCGGTGCCGCGTTCCACTTTGAACTGGTACCAATCCTGAATCGGAAACTGATTGGGCCCGAACCGGAACGGTCCGCGCACGGAGTGAAAGTCGGCTTTGCGCAACGCCGCGCGCAAGCCATCGATCTTGCTCACGTCGCCATTGACTACCCGCAGCGCGCTGCCGATCAGGTGCGCCGTGTCGTAACCCTGAGCCGCGTAAAACGTCGGTGCGCGATGGTACGCCGCCTCGAACCCGGCGACGAACTTCTTGTTCTCGGCATTCGGGAAGTCGGTGTTCCAGTGACCGGTTACCGTGATCCCGTCGGCGGCATCGCCGACGGCAGCTAGGATCCGCTGGTCGAGCGAAAACTCGGTGGTCACCACCGGAATCGTCTTGGTCAGCCCCGCTTGCGCGTACTGCTTGAGGAAGTTGATCCCGCCGGCGCCGGGCAGGAAGTAGAAGATCGCATCGGGCTTGGCATCGCGAATGCGTGCGATTTCGGCCGAAAAGTCCGACTGGGTGAGGCTCGGAAAGATATCCTCGGTTTGACCGTGGTAGCCGCTGGTAAAACCGGTCACCATGTCTTTGCCGGCGACGTAGTTGGACGCAATCAAGATCATCTTCTTGTAGCCCTGCGCCTCGGCGTAGGCCGCAGCCGGAATGTTGGCGGCATCGTTTTGAAACGAGTCGACGAAGAGGTTCTTGTTGCAGCCCTTGCCGGCGAAGATCGACGGGGCGGCGTTCGAGCTGATGTAGATCGCGCCGGCGTCGACGACGTCAGGGACAACCGCGGCCATGACGTTCGAGAAGATGATTCCGGTGACGAGCTTGACTTTGTCTTGCTGCAAGAACCGGTCGGCGATCTCGCGTCCGGTTGCGGGCTTGAGCCCGTCGTCTTCGACCAGCACCTGCACCGGCACGCCGCCGAGTTTGCCGCCCTCCTCGTTGACCGCAAGGTTGAAGCCGTCGCGAGCGTCCTCGCCGGTATACCCGCCCGGTCCCGAGAGCGTCGTGATGAGACCGATTTTTACCGGGTCGGCGCCGATCGCCGACGTTCCGCCGAGCGCAGCGAGTAGCAGGGCGGCAATGAGAACGCGCGGCAGCTTCATGGCAAAGCCTCTCCGATGCGAATCCTAGCGCAGGCTCGTCCGCTTCAGCGGATTCGATGTAAAGCCCTTTCCGGCGTGCAGTGACGGCGCAAGCGTGACCCGGAATAGGCGGCGCGCGCAACGAAGCCGCGCGAACATGATCTCGAGCACTCAGGCCGACGGCCGCGAACTCGCGCTCGGCGGCGTCGGCGCGGCGACGCTCGCCGCGACCTATGGCACGCCGCTGCTCGCGATCGACACCGACGTGTTCGATGCCAACGTCGCGCGCTTTGCAGCGGTCGGCGCCGAACTTGGAATCGAGGTCGCTTACGCCGGCAAGGCGCTGTTGCTGGTCGCCCTCGCAAAGCGGCTGGCCAGCACCCCGCTTGGCCTCGACATCTGCTCGCTCGGCGAACTGGTGACGGCCGAACGCGCCGGCTTTCCACGCGACCGCCTCACATTTCACGGTTGCGGCAAGCGCGACGACGAGTTGCAGGCCGCCGCCGACGGACGGGTCGCGCGGGTCGTCGTCGACGGTCGCGAAGAGCTTACGCGGCTGGCCGCAGTCGCGCATCCTGACCGGCCGATTGCGATCGTGCTGCGCGTCAATACCGGCATCGCGGTGCACACGCACGACTACGTCCGCACCGGTGGTGAGAACTCGAAGTTCGGATTTGCCCTACGCGACGTCGACGAAGCGGTCGCGTTTGCGCTCGCGCAGCCGGGCCTGCGCATCATCGGTTTGCACAGTCATCTCGGGTCGCAGATATTCGATGCCGCACCGTTTGCCGAGAACGTTCGCGTGCTGGTCGAGGTCGGCGCGCGGCTGCGCGCGCGCGGCGCCCCATGCACTGAGTTGATCGCCGGCGGCGGCTTCGGCGTGCCGGCGCACCGCGGCGACGAGCCGCTCGATCTCGCAACGACCCTGGGCGCGATGGCGCAAGCCGTCGCCGCCGAGAGTGCCCGCCGGCGAATCGCCGCGCCGCGCCTGGGAATCGAACCGGGCCGCGCGATCGTCGCCGAGGCGGGAACTAGTCTGTACCGGGTCGTCGCCGTCAAAACCCAGGGCGCCCGCCGATTTGCGATCGTCGACGGCGGGCTCGCCGACAATCCCCGGCCGGCCCTCTACGACGCGTACCACGAGCCGCAGCTCGCCGCCCGTCCCGAGCCGGGTCAACCGGCCGCGGCGGTCGAGACCACCGTCTGCGGACGATCCTGCGAAAACGACGAACTGGTGGTCGCGCGGCTGCCCGGCGATCTTCGCGCCGGCGATCTGCTGGCGCTGCGGACGACCGGCGCTTACACCTATAGCATGGCGAGCAACTACAACCGGTTCGCGCGGCCGGCGGTCGTCTTTGCCGGCGGCGGCCGCCATCATTTGGTTGCCCGCCGCGAAACCGTCGAGGACGTGCTGCGAAACGATGTCGATGCGACGACTTAGCGCAAGCTTGCTCGCCGGTTTCGCGCTGGCCGGCTGCGCCGGGGGCGGATCGGACGCCGGCAACGGGGCCGTATACGCCGCGTGGCAGGCGCACTCATCGCGCGTCGAGGTGACGGCCTCAGGCAGCGTCGCCCGGATGCTGCGCGTCCAGCGCGGCGGACAATTCGGCCCGCACGAGGGCTTCTTACTGCATCTCACGGGAGCGCCGGGTCACGGTCTGACGGTCAAAGTCGAGGACAATCTCGACCTCACGGGACCGATTCCAATTCACGCCGGCGATGCGGTCGTCGTCCGCGGCGAATACGAATACAACGCGCTCGGCGGGGTCGTGCATTGGACCCACCACGACCCCCGCGGCCACCACGCCGCGGGCTACATCCAAGTCGGTGGTCGCACCTACGAGTGATCGCGGTGCATCAGACGTCGTGCATGCTATACAGCGTGCCGATAACGTGGTTATACTGAAGTAACGAACCGATCGTTGATGCAAACTCTGACCGACATCATCTTAGCGAGCGCCTCACCGCGCCGGCACGAGTTACTCTCGTCGCTGGGCATTGGCGTTCGGGTCGTCCCGAGTGGCGTCGATGAAGTCGACCGAGCCGATCGCACACCGCTCGAAAACGCGATCGCCCACGCGGCCGCGAAAGCGGCGGCGGTCGCCGAACGGACGCCCGCCGGCCTCGTCGTCGCGGCCGATACCGTCGTCGATGTCGACGGCGCCACCCTCGGCAAACCACACGATCGCGCCGAGGCGGCCGCCATGCTGCGGCGGCTTGCCGGCCGCGAGCACCTCGTCCACACGGCATTTGCGCTGGCTGACCGCCCGAGCGGACGGCGACTTGCGCGGACGTCGACGACGCGGGTCCGGTTCTTTCCACTAAGCGAAACGGAGATCGCCGACTACGTCGCCGGCGACGAGCCGCTCGACAAAGCCGGCGCCTACGGCATCCAGGGCCGAGGCGCCGTGCTGGTCGCGTCGATTGACGGCGATTTTTACACGGTAATGGGCTTCCCGATGGCGCTGTTCGTACGGTCGCTGCCGGAACTCGGCTACGGCTTGCCCACGCTTGCCGGGCGGGAGCCGGCGCTGGCCGCGGGAACGGTCGGCGCATGAGGCCGTGGATCGAATCGGCGCGCGCCACCTTTAGCCCGGAAATCGGCCTCGACCTCGGAACCGCGAACACCGTCGTCTACGACCGGTTGGCCGGCGTGATCGTCGCCGAGCCGTCGATGGTCGTCTACGATACGCGGACTAATCACATCGTCGCGATCGGCAACGAAGCCCGCGCGATGGAGGGCCGCTCGCCCCGCCGCTTCCGGCTCGTCCGGCCGATGCGCCAGGGAACGATCTCCGATTTTCGCGCGGCCCACGCCCTGGTCGGAACCTTGGTCGATCGCGCCCTGCGGTCGCGGCCACGGCTCGCACCGCGGCTCGTCACGTCGGTGCCCGGCTGCGCGACCGACATCGAATGCAAGGCGGTCGAACAAGCCGTTCGCGCGGCCGGCGCGCGGTCGACGACGTACATCTCGCAGGCGGTCGCCGCCGCCGTCGGCGCCGGCCTCGACATCACCGAGACCCGCGCGCAGATGGTCGTCGACATCGGGGGCGGCACGACCGAGATCGCGATCATCGGCATCAGCGGGGTCATTCGCTTGCGCTCGGTGCAGATCGGCGGCGACCATCTCGATGAGGCGATCATCCAGCGCTTGGCGGCCGAGCGGTTTCTGATCGGCCGGCAAACGGCCGAGCATTTGAAGATCGCGCTCGGCTATATCGGCCGGCCACCGGGCAACCGGCCGCTGGTCGTGAGCGGCACCGACCTCGCCGCCGGGGCGCCGCGCAAGCGGGCGATCTCCGAAGAATTCGTCGCCGAAGCGATCGCGCCGCATCTGCGCCGGATCGCCCGCGCGATCTGCGGGGTGATCGAGACGGTCCCGCCGGAGGTTGCCGGCGACCTGGTCGAGACCGGGCTCGTGCTCACCGGCGGCGGTTCGCTCGTCACCGGCTTTGCGGGCGAAATGCACGCGCAAACGAATGTACCGACAACGGTCGCGTCCGAGCCGCTGCTCTGCGTGGCGCGCGGCGCCGGCGCCATCTTGGCTTCAGCAACGCTGCTCGAGCGGCTCCGGCCGTCGACCGACCGGTTGACGAGGTGGTATCAATCTTTACGTATCGGGATGAGAGAAAGCTATTCGCCGTAATCGCTGCGACGATCGTCGCCGCAATCGTTGCTCTCGCTCAGATCGGTGCCGCCAGATCCGGTAAGTCCAGCCCCGTCGAGATCGTCGTCAGCAGCGCCGCCCTCATCGTGCAGGAGACGGCCACCGACGTCGCCGCCGCCGTGACGCACGCCGTCACCGCCGTCGTCGAGGTCCCCCGGTACTACGCAACGACGCAAGCGCTGACCGCCGAAAACCAGGCGCTGCGCCAACAGGACGCGCGGCTGCGCGAAACCGTCTCGCACATCCCGGACGCCCTCGCGCTCGAACAGCTCCACGCGCGCGTTCCGCGCGGCATTGCGGCTCGCGCGATCGCCCTCGATCTCGAGGGCCAGTCGCGGATGGCGACGATCGACCGCGGTTCGCTCGCCGGAATTAAAGTCGACGACGGCGTCATCGACGCCGATGGGGCGGTTGGCCGCGTCGTCTCGGTCGATCCGCTGACGAGCAAAGTCTTGCTCCTGATCGATCCGGGCAGCAAGGTGCCGGCGGTCGTCCAACGCGGGCGCTGGTGGGGGATCGCAACCGGCACGAATACGCGCGTGCGTTTGCAATACGTCTCGCAAGACGCGTCGCTGCGGATCGGCGATCGAATCGTCACCGGCAGCGGCGAGTCGTTTACGGCGGGCGTCGTGATCGGTCGGATCACGAATATCTACCATCCCGAAGGCGCGCTCTATCAAACGGCGCTGGTCGAACCGGCGGCCGCGTTCGGCCGGCTCGGGGGCGTGCTTGTTATACCGAAGTAGCGCGCGCGCGGTTCCGTCGGTCGATGAGTTTCGACCGAACGCCGGACAACTGGCGCTAGCGCTGGCGGCCGGGTTGATCGCACAGTCGTTGCTGGCACGCTATCTGCCGATTCGCGGCGCAACGTTTGGTCTGATCGCCACGCTGATCGCGTGGTACGCGATGCGGAGCGGGCCGACGAGCGGCGCGTTTTTCGGTTTGATCGCCGGCGCGTGCGAGGACGCACTCGCTGGTGGAACCGGCGCGGCCTGGACGTTTTCGAGCGCCGCGATCGGGGTGCTTGGCGGGCGACTCGGCTCGACTTTGCTGGTCGACTCACTCTGGCTCTGGGTTCCGACAATCGCGGCGCTCGGCATCGTGCGCTACGCCGTTTTTTTGCTCGTCATGGAGATCGAAGGGCGAACGCCGCATCTCGTGACCTTGCATTTGCATCAGATTTTGTTGCAGGCGCTGCTCGACGCGGCGCTGGCATTCGTCGCGCTGCAGCGGTTCCCACGGTTACGGATCGAACGTGTCGTCGATCGTTGATCCCGGCCGCGCCGAGGCGCCGATCGGGCGTAATTGGAAGGCCGTCGCGTTCATCGCCCTGTTGGTGCTCGCCTTGCTCGCGGTGATCGCCCGGCTCACGATGCTGCAAATCGTCCACGGGGCAACCTACGAGCGAGCCGCGCGCGCCAATCAAGTCCGGCGCATTCCGGTCGCCGCGCCGCGCGGGCGGATGTTCGACCGAACCGGCCGCGTCGTCGTGCGCAGCCGGCCGTCGTATGTGTGCGCGCTCGTGCCGTCGCAGGTGCACGATGCGACCGCAACGGTCCGCCGGCTCGCCGCCGTCCTTGGGATTCCCGACGCGAAGCTGTGGCATCGCTTGCTGCATCATCGCGGTATCAACTACAAAAACTTCGACGAAGTCGCCACCTACGAGCCGTACGGCCCAATCGTCATCGCCTCGGGACTGACGACGACCCAAACCGTGCGGCTGGCCGAAGCTCAAGCCACCTTGCCGGGCGTCGATCTTCAGGTCCAGCCCGTTCGCGACTACCCGTATCACCAATCGGCGTCGCACGTCTTCGGCTATGTCGGGATGATCACCGAAGCGGAGTATCAACGGCGCAAGAACGAAGGCTACAGCCCAAACGACGTCGTCGGCAAAGACGGGCTCGAATACCAATACGACAAGTATTTGCGCGGGACGCCGGGCGGCGAACGCGTCGAGGTGGATGCCGAAGGCCGGCTGGTGCGGGTGCTGCAACCGGCGGAGTCGGTACCGGGCGACAGCCTGACGCTCACCCTCGACTGGCGCCTGCAGACGATCGTCGAGACGGCGCTGCGCACGCAACTGGCACAATGGGCCAAGCTGCGCGGTCATCCGCTGGCCGGTGCGGTCGTCGTCCTCAATCCGACCGATGGCGGCGTGCTCGCACTCGCCTCGCAGCCGAACTTCGATCCCAACGACTTCTCCGACGGCATCAAGCAATCGCGTTACGCGCGCTATGTGAACGACCCGTTGCAGCCGCTATTCGACCGCGCGATCGGCGCGGCGACGGCGACCGGATCGACGTTCAAACTCGTCTCGGGCAGCGCGGCGATCACGACCGGCGTCCTCAAACCGCCGTACATGCTCTATGACAC
>JBOHTW010000297.1:0-5323 GCA_050733835.1 Vulcanimicrobiaceae bacterium
GGCCAGCAGCCGTCAGCCCGATCGCGACGAAAAATGCCGTGAGCAGCACCCCGGGGACGGCGAGCGCGGCGATCAGCAGCCAGCGCCGCCGGAGGGCCGCCGTATCGATATTCCATGACGCTTCGAAAATCAGCGCGGGTAGGAAGATCAGCAGCAGCGCCGGCGTAAATTGTTCCTGAATCCGCGGGGCTTGCAGCGGCAGCGACGCAACGACCAGCGCCACGCTGTACGGGATGCGCGTGCGCTGCGCGATGACGCCGACCACGAGCGCGAACCCGAGCGAAACGACGACGGCCGCGACTCCGAACTGCAGGTCCCCCATTGGTCGGTCGGTTTCGGATCGGAGGCGCGCGAGCCCGCTTCGCAAAAGCACGGACTCGTGGGGATAAGAGGCTTCTCGTTAGGCAGCTTGGCGTTGATCGGACTGATCGCAGGCGCGGGCTGTTCGTCGTCCGCAAAAAGCGATGCGGGGACGGCGACGCCGGCTGCGATCACGAACGGCCGCAGCATCTTTCAGACCGGGAAAGCTGCAAGCGGAGTCCAGATCGTCGCCGCCCAGCCGCCGCTGCGCACGAACTGCGCGGCCTGTCACCAACCCGACGGTTCGGGCGGGCTCCAGCTACCGGGCGGCGTCGTGAGCGCCGACCTGCGCTACGCGGCGCTCGTCACCAAGCAGAAGCATCCCTACACGCCGGCGTTGCTCGAGCGCGCGATCTCGACCGGGATCGACAACGAAGGTCAAGCCCTCAGCCCCGTGATGCCGCGCTGGAAGCTTTCAAAGCAAGACCTTCACGATGTCGCCGCCTACGTGTTGACCCAGTTCAAGTGAGACGGCGCTAGAAAGCGCGCTTCTTGCGGTCCATCAACTGCCAGATCATCGGCGTGAAGATCAGCTGCATGGCGATGCCCATTTTGCCGCCCGGACAGACGATCGTATTCGGCCGCGACATGAATGAGTCGTGCAGCATCGATAGCAGATAGGGGAAATCGATACCCTTGGGATTGCGGAACCGGATGACGAGCATGCTCTCATCGAGGGTTGGGATCGTGCGGCTGATGAACGGGTTGGACGTGTCCACGATCGGCACGCGCTGAAAGTTGACGTTCGTGTGTGAAAACTGCGGCACGATATAGTTCACGTAGTCGGGCATGCGCCGCAGGATCGTGTCGACGATCGCTTCTTGGGAATGACCGCGGGAGGTCTTGTCGCGGTGAAGCTTTTGAATCCATTCGAGGTTGATAGTCGGAACGACTCCGATCAGCAGATCGGTGTGACGCACGACGTTCACGGTCTCGCTGACGATCGCCCCGTGCAAGCCCTCGTAGAAGAGCAAATCGGTTCCGGCCGGGATATCTTCCCAGGGCGTAAACGTTCCCGGGTCTTGCGCGTACGGTAGCGCCTCTTGCTCATCGTGAAGGTATCGGCGGATTCGCGCCGTTCCGGTTTCGCCGTAGGCGCGAAAGTGCGCTTCGAGCTCCTCGAACAGATTGCCGTCGGGCCCAAAATGACTGAAGATGCGCCCGCCCGTTTGCGCATCGGCCAGGTGCGCTCGTTTGGATGTCGTTGAGCAGGCCGGTCAGCTCGGGATCGGGGGTTCGGCCGAAGGCGCTGGTCCTCGATGATGAACTTGCTGAAGGTCGTGCGGCGATGCGGCATCGCTTGGAGCGCTCCTACGCGCGATATGGATGGTTATTTGCCGATCATTGGTCGGGTCAGCGTCTCTTGCCGACGGCGGCGCGGTAATCCTCCAATCGCGGGAGGACGAAACGGCGGGCTCGCTCCGCGCTGGAGCGAAACAGCCGGTCCGATGTATGAGCCGGCTCGACGTTCACGGCGACTGCTGATCGCGGCGACGCTCCTGGTCACCGTAATCGTCGTCGGGACGGCCGGTTACTCCGCGTTTGAGGGTTGGTCATGGTTCGACGCTCTATACATGACGGTCACGACGATTACCACGATTGGTGGCGGCGAGCCGCAGCCAATGGACGTCGCCGGAAAATCGTGGACGATCGGCGTGGTCGCGGTCGGCTTCGGCGTTCTGACCTACACCCTGCTCGGGCTCATGGGGTACGTCGTCGAAGGCCATTTGGGGGCGGCGGTCGGCGAACGGCGGATGCGCCGGCGGGTCGCTAAGATGACCGGTCACTTCATCCTGTGCGGCTTCGGGCGCGTCGGCCGCGAGATCACCCGCAACTTTACCGCCGAAGCGATTCCGTTCGTCGTGATCGACATCAATCCCGATTCGCTCGACCGGGCCGCCGCCGCCGGATTCACCGTCGTCGGCGGCGATGCCGCCGACGTCGACACGCTGCAAGCAGCCGGCGTCGAACGCGCCCTTGGCCTCGTCGCCGCGGTCGATAGCGACGCGAACAACATCTACGTGACGCTCTCGGCCCGCGTGCTGAACCCGAACCTCTTCATCGTGGCGCGCGCGAATCGTGACGATGCCGAGCCCAAGCTGCGGCTCGCCGGCGCGAACCGCGTGATCTCGCCGTACACGATCGGCGGCCGGCGGATGGCCAGCCTCGCGATGCGTCCGACGGCCGTCGAGTTCGTCGACACCGTGCTGTCCGCCAATAACGGCCAGTTGCTGCTCGAAGACTTGACGATCCCGCCGCAGTCGGCGTGGATCGGGCGAACGTTGTCGGCGCTCGCACCCGATGGCGACGAGGCGATCGTCCTCGCGATCAAACGCAACGGCACGATGATGTTTCGACCGTCCGCCGAGACGCCGCTGGCGGCCGGCGACGAGATCGTTGCCGCCGGGCCACCCGACGGAATCCGCGCGATGGAGCGCCGCCTTTAGCGTCGCGACGCGCCAACCGACGGGTGTAGATTGCCTAAGGGGCGGCCAAGACGACGGCGAAGACCCGCGCATGAATACGAGTATGCGATCGACCGCTGCGGAACCCCGCCGCACGTTTCTCCGCCGGGGCGCGGCGGCCACCGCCGCTTTCGGCATCCCCGCCTTTATCCGCGAGCGCGGCGCGGCCGCCGAGACGATCAAGCTCGGGATGGTGGCCGAGCTGACGGGCGTCTACGCCGGCTTGGCCAAGGATCAACTCGACGGCGCGCAGCAGGCCGTTGCGGCGTGGAACGCGCGCGGCGGCGTTTCGGGAAAACGGATCGAGTTGATCGTCGAAGACGACGACAACAACCCCGGAAACGCGGTGCAGAAAGTCCGCAAGCTCGTCAACGAGGACAAGGTCGTCGCGCTGTCCGGCAGCGTGAACAGTTCGGTCGTTTTAGCGGTCAGCCACGCGGCCGCGACCCAGGGCATGGTCTACATCTCGTGCGGCAGCGCCGACGCGATTACCGGCAGCGACTGTCAGTGGACGACGTTTCGGGTCGGACACAGCACCTGGATGCTGACGCACGCAACCGGGAACACGTTCGCCAAGATGTTCGGGAAGAAATGGTATGCGATCACGCCGGACTACGCGTACGGTCATGCGCTGGTCGACGGCTACAAAGACGTGCTAGCGAAAGTGGGCGGAACGCTCGTCGGGAACGACCTGGTCCCGCTCGGAACGACCGACTTCAGTTCGTACTTGACGAAGATCGAAGGCGTCAAGCCGGACGTCGTGCTTGCGCTCGTACAAGGCACCGACTACGTCAACATGCTCAAGCAGGCGCGGGCCTTCGGGTTGCTCGACAAATCGCAGTTCTGCACCCCGCAACTGTCGCTCGAATACATTTGGTCGCTGCCGGAAGAGGCGCGGGTCGGCGTCGGCGGGACCGAGTGGTACTACGACAGCAATTTGGTCTTCACGTCAAAGAACACCGACGCGGTCAAGTTCGTCGATTCGACACGCAAGCGCACAGGGCGGCCGCCAACGAACTATAACACGTTCGGGTACATCATGCTCGACCGGCTGATCTGGTCGATTCAAAAGTCGGGCGGAACCGACGCGGTCAAGATGGCACGGGCGCTCGAGGGCTCGCGGTTCACCGGATTTTTCCCGGGCGAGGCCTACTTCCGGCAGGTCGATCATCAACTGATGTGGCCGATGTGGGTGGCGCGCGTCCTCAAGACGGGTCGTAACGGCGACCAATACGACGTCTTCGACGTCATCGATCGTCAACCAGCGGAAAAGATCGAGCAGTCGGCGGCCGAGAAAGCAAAGGTCTGCCACTTAAACTATCCGGCTTAGCCGGACGGGTTGCGCGTCAGAGCGCGAAAATCGAGACCGTCGCCGTTCGACACCAGCTTCGCAAGGCCGATCGCCCGCGGCGGCTTCGCCGCGACCCGGCGCACGAATGCCAACGCGTCCGTCATGGGCACATCGGCGGCGACCACCTCCTCGGCTAACCCGATGCCAAGGCTGCCGGCGCGGTGACCATCTCGCCGGTCATGACGAGTTGCTTCCTGCGGCAGTCCGAAGAGTTTGACCAAGCGCGAGCAAACCACGAGGACCTCGTGCGCGCGATGCGATCGGTGGTTCTCCCGCCTTGACGAACGGCGGCGCCAGGGCGCGTGCTCGTCCGAGCGAAAGGGCGGCTCGTGTTCGCTAGAACGCCGGATACGCTCGTGGCGCTGGCCGTGGCGGTGCTCTTTTTCATCGCCGGGCAGGTTGGTTTTCGGCTCGCCCGGCGGCGAAGCGAACACGACGTCGATGCGGTGACCCTCGGCGTCGTGCAAACGGCCACATTCACATTGGTTAGCCTCCTTTTGGCGTTTTCATTTTCGCTCGCGCTTTCGCGCTACGAGGCACGGCGCGCGCTCGTCGCGCGCGAGACCAACGCCGTTGGAACGGCGATCCTACGCGCCGATTTGCTTCCGCCGATGCTTCGAGATTCCGCGCGCGACCTGCTTCGACAATATGTTGAGGCACGCATCGGCTATCTCTCCGGCAACGGGCACTCCGAGGCGCGAGCGGCTGCCGCCGTACGGACCGATGCCTTACAGCAGCGCCTGTGGAGGCTGGCGGTCGGTGCGCAAGCCGCGGACGCACGCTCAACGTCGACCCCGTTATTCATTCAGGCCGTCAACGACGCGATCGACGTCAGTTCGCTGCAACGTGGTGCGCTGGCGGCCCACATTCCGGACAGCATCATATTGATCCTGATCGGCGTCGTTCTAACCGCCGGAGTCTTGTTTGGATTCACTTGCAGAAGCGCTCGGACCGCGACCCTCCCGCTCGTTGCGCTCGCGCTCGTCTTCGGCGTCGTGATCGCGACCATCGTCGATTTGGACCAGCCCCAATCCGGCTGGATTCGAGTCGATTTGACGGCCGTGAGATCGGTGCAAAACCTGCTGCCGCCGACAAAATAAGTGCAACCACCAGCGAGTTTCGACCGGTCCGAGGTGGCACGTGCAGC
>JBOHTW010000298.1:0-2503 GCA_050733835.1 Vulcanimicrobiaceae bacterium
TGCGAAAGCCGCGATTCCGAGCACGACGACGACCGCACTCAACGCCAGCGCAACGTTCGCCATGACCGCCGCGACGAGCAGGAAGAAGTACACCCCGAGTAGCGGCAACCAGCGCGAGACCCCCGCGCGGATCGCCTGTTTGAAGGTCGGATTTCGCCCGAGATAGGCGGCGCTGACCGCATAGGTCAGGGCCGCGAAGATAGGGGGTACCGCGAGCATCGCGACCAGCACGATAACCCCGAACACCTGGCTCGGGTGGTTTTGCACGAGGATCGCCCGCATTGCCGCCGGATCGGCCGGTTTCCCCGCGGTCGGCAAGAGGGCGCCAAGCATTTGGTACGACCCGCGGTTGAACTCGTACTGCGCGATTGCGTACGGAGCTTGAAAGAGCACCCGGATCGCAGCGAAAAGCGGGAAGCTCCGGACCGACAGAGTGACGGCCCGGTCCAGGATCTCGCCAAGGCCGAGCGGCCGCAGCACAGAGCTGGGAGCGGCGAGGTCCACCTTCGAAAATTCTCCCACGGTCGAAGCCACTCCGCTCGGCACCCTCGTGGGCCTCTGCTGTCCGGCGAAAGCCCTACGCGCCGAACCGCCCGCACTCGAAGTCGCCGCCGGGTGTTCGAGCGATCGATGACCGCTTGCATCTGGGGTTGGTGCACGCCACCGAATTGCCTGGTGGGCGGCTACGCGCCCGGAGTAGATCGAACCCGCAGTAGCTCGCGCCGCAAGGTGTCGTTGACGAAGTAGCCGGCGGCGTCGTAGATGGGGTCCGCGCGCGTGGCCGAGCCAGCCGGGCAGTGGGTCGATGTCGCATATACTTGACATTATGTCGTCTTTGACGTACTAATAGTCCTATCTACATGACAGTGCCGGCGCTTGGAAGGTCCCGCCGGCACCCGACCGGCCTCGGAGGTCCCGATGACCAAACAGCCCGCCAACCCGACGACGCTTGCCGCCCGGCGTTATGTGATTGCGGTCGGCATTGCCATGGTCGCCTACGCCGCGATCCTCATTTTGACGCGCTTGCTCGTCCATAACGCACCCGAACCTTGGGAAGCGCTCGCGGCCGGCGCGCCGTTCATTCCGCTCGTTTTCGTCTTCGTGGCGGTCGTTCGGTACCTCGCCAATACCGACGAGCTTGCACGGCGCATCATCGTCGAATCGCTGGCCGCCGCGGCCGGCCTCACGGCGCTGTTGGCGGCCGGATACGGCTTGCTCGAGGGCGATCCGTTGCCGCATCCCTCGGCGTGGTGGACCTGGTGCGCGCTCATGGGCACCTGGCTCCTCTCGTCCTTTGTGATCGCGCGACGCTATCGGTGACCAACCGCATTCGCGTCTTGCGGGCCGAACGCGACTGGTCGCAAGCCGAACTGGCCGATCGCGTCGGCGTCGCGCGGCAGACGATCGTCGCGCTCGAAGCCGCCAAGTACGCCCCGAGCCTCACGCTGGCATTCAAGATCGCCAAACTTTTCAACCATACCGTGGAGGATGTCTTTCATGAAGATTCGGATACGTAAGCACCTGCTCATCGCTGTGTGTTTTGCGCTGACCATGTGCAACACGACCGTCAAGGCGAACGCGGCGACGCTGCCCGCGCTTCCTTTACCGAACGCCACGTTTACGAGCGGCAACCTCACGATCATGCGGTACGGCAGCGGCCCTCGCACGCTCATCTTCATTCCGGGGCTAGGAAGCGGGGCGTGGAGCTGGGCCGAGCAGATTTCGCACTTCTCGAAAGGCGACACGGTCTACGCGCTCACGCTCGCAGGCTTCGACGGCACCGCCTTCGTGCCGGAACCGGACCTCTTCGCTTCGTTTTCGAAAGACTTCTGGTCGTTCGTCGCTGGTCAACACCTCGCGCACCCGGTCGTGATCGGCCACAGCCTCGGCGGCACGCTCGCCATAGCGCTCGCCGAGCAACATCCGGACGAGCTGGGCGGGATCGTCGCGCTGGAGGGGCTCCCCGTGTTTCCGGCAGTCGCGCAGAGTACGGCCGCGCAGCGCACGAAGCTCGCGCAACAAGCCGCCGGCCAAATCTCGGGTTTGACGCACGCGCAGTTCCTCGCGACCGAAGCTCAGAACATGCAGAGCGAAGGGACTCTCAACTCCGATCTCGTCCCGGCGAGCGCCGCGCTCGAAGCGACGAGCGATCCGAAGGCCGTAGCCGCCTGGCTCGTCGCCGATCTCGACGCCGATCTGCGCCCGCAGCTCTCGGCGATCTCGATTCCGTTCCTCGAGCTGGCACCGTATGCGCCGCCGGCGCCCTTCACGCAGGTGCAAAAGGTCGACTTCTATCAGAGTCTCGTTCAAGGCGCTCCGCACGTCACGGTCGAGCCGATCCCCAATGCGCGCCACTTCGCGATGCTCGATCAGCCGCAAGCGGTCGACGATGCGCTCGCGCAATTTCTCGCGTCGCTCCCGTCGCCGGCGGGAAGCTAGGGCCAGGGTGCAACCCGCGGCGAACGCGGCGCCGGGGCCGGTGTCGTGAGAGGCAGTTGCGGCA
>JBOHTW010000299.1:0-4513 GCA_050733835.1 Vulcanimicrobiaceae bacterium
GCCGGCGGCGGTGGCGGCGGCAAAGGCGGCTCCGCCCCGCAAGGCGTCGTCCCCACTCCGCCGCCAACGACGCCGCCGCCGACCTCGGCGCTGGCCGTTTCGCCGATGACGATGACGTTCTCGAGCCCGAATGCGGGCTCGCAAACGTTCGCGATCAGCGGCGGAGCGCCGCCATATTCGGCAACCTGCTCGACGCCGGCCGCGACGGTCACGATTTCGGGGAACGCCGGTACGGTCACGCCGAAGGCGGCGGGCCAATGCACGATCACCGTCTCCGACAGCGCGGGCCGCTCGCAAACGATCACCGTGGTCGTCGACGCGGCGCTCCAGACGACGCCCGCACAGTTGAGTTTCTCAGATCCCGACGCGCCTCCTCAGACTGCGTCGATTAGCGGCGGCACGCAGCCGTACGCGCTGTCGGGCGGCAACTGCGCCGCCGGCTCGTTCACGCTGTCGGGCAGCACGATCACCGTCAGTCCGACGACGCTTCCGCCGAATGCGGGGTGCACCGTCGGTTTTAAGGATCAAGCGGGGAACGCCGGATCGCTGCCGGTCTTCGTCGGCGCGTTCGGCACGCTCAACGTCACCCCGATGATGCTGACGTTCACAAGCACGGCGGCGCCGCCGCAGACGATCACGATCGCGAAGGGCAACCCGCCGTTCAGCACGAGCGGCTGCACCGGCATCGTAACAACGACGCCGAGTAGTCCCACGACGTTCTCCGTCACGCCGGTGGCGGGTCCGATCTCTCCGTTGGGGGTTTCATGCAACTTGGCGGTGAGCGATAGCGTCAGCCCTTCGAGTAACGTCTCGGTCAAAGTCGACGGACCGCTAACGTTGATGCCGAGTCCGCTGAAGCTGGGAAACCCTAGTTCGACCGGGATGGTCGCGATGTCCGGCGGAACCGGTGCCGGTTACACGTCAACGGCTCAAAGCGGCCAGTGTACGTTCTCCGTCAGCGGGACGCAACTCAACGTCGCCGCTGGAGCTACCCCGCAAGACGGCTCATGCACAACCCGCGTAACCGACAGCGCGAACAATGAGGCAACACTCATGGTCAGCGTTGGAAAGTATCCCACAGTGAGCCTGAGCAAAGGATCGCTCGCGTTCAGCACACCGGCTTCGCCGGATCAGACGGTCGACGTCACGAGCGGAATCGGACCATTTACGGCGAGCGGATGCACCGGCGGTGCAACTACAACGGTGAACGGCACGACGATCAAGGTCACGCCGATCGCGCCGACCGGCGGCTGCACCGTCACCGTCACCGACACAACCTCGAATAATACGGCGACCTTCACGGTCACGGTCGACGCGTTCCCCGCCCTAACGCTCGATAAGTCAGCATTGACGTTTCCCACACCGACGTCACCGGTGCAGATCGTAACGGTCACGAGCGGAACTGGTCCATACACTGCAAGCGGGTGCAGCGGCAATGCAACCCCGGGAGTAAGTGGCTCGAAGATCACCGTCACGCCGAATGCAGCTACGACTACGAGCTGCTCGATCACGGTGACCGATACAGCTTCAGGCAAGACGGCACCGATCTCCGTCATCGTATCTGCACCGATCACATTTCTTACTCATCCGCTCATTTTGACGGGTCTGAGCGGAACCGACACGATTGGCGGCGGAAACCGCGCATATGGCTCGACTCCGGCGTCCACGGGTGGCTGCCTGCCAAGTGTGAACGGAACCACGCTCACGGTCCTCGTCGGAGCCACGCTGCCGGGCAAAGTTTGCTCGGTGACGGTGAGCGACACGGCGAACCCGGCCAATACCGGTACGCTCAATGTATGCAATGGAAGCTGCCCCGCAGGGACTATGCTCAAGCGGCAATCACTCGCGTCGTCGCAGGCGCCGCTCTCCGTGCTGCCAAGCGAACTGATCAGCTTCACCTCGCCACAAGACGCTCCGGTCTCGTTGACGGTAAGTACGCCGGCGAACGCTGGACTCGTCACTGCGAGTTCGTCGAATCAGACGATCGCGGTTGTCGGTCTCGGTAAGGCGCATAACGAGTTCACCGTGGCGCCGGGCGCCGGCGGACACGGGAGCGCGACCGTCACGTTTACCGATTCCGCCGGGCATCGGGTCGGGATCATCGTGAGCGAATCGTTCGGCACGGCGCACGGCCAGCCGCCGGCGGGCGCGTCCGCCGCGTCGCCGGGCGCAAGCGCCAACATAGCACCGCGCGCACCGGTCGCGCCGCGGCTCGGTCAATCGCTCGTCACCCTGCAACCGGGGATCACGTCGCGGGTGACGATCGCCGAGGAGAACTACGCGGGTGAATACACGATCACCGGTGCCAATCCGGCAATCGCGACCGTCATGCTCAACGGCTCGGGAGCGAACGCCGCGCTACTGGTTCAAGCGCGCGCCACCGGCGCGTGCACCGTCATCGTGCGCGACGCCGCCGGCCGGCAAACGACCTTATTGATTCGCGTACAAGCCGGCGGCCTGCGTCAAGCACAGCCCGCTGCACGACGCCCGAACTGACGCGCCCCTAGCGCGCGCCGAAGACGTCGACGATCGCCTGCGCGAGCGCCGTCGCTTCGCGGGCTTGAAACGCGGCATCGCGTAGCCGCGCCTCTTGCGCGGGATTCGTGATGAAACCAAGCTCGACCAACACGGCCGGCACGCGCGCCTCGTCGGTCACCGACAGATGGCGCGGGTGAAACTCCGACTCGCCAAGGCCGAGCGGCGCCAACTGCGCGCGGATCGCATCGGCGAGCGCGACCGAGTTCGGGCGGAGCCAAAACACGCTCGTCCCGCGTTTGGTCCGGTCGAGCGACGCATCGCAGTGCACCGCGATGAATGCCGTCGCACCCAAGCGATTCGCCCACGCCGCCCGCGCGTGGTTGTCGCCGGCGATGGTGGTCGCGGTCCGGTACGGCTGCGCGACCGTGCGCGTCATCCGCACCGTGGCGCCGTCGGCGCGCAACAACGCCGCCAACCGGGTGCCGACTTCGAGCGCGATCCGCGCCTCCTGCGTGCCGTCGGGCGCGACCGCGCCGACGTTGAGCGGCCGGCCGTCGGGCCGGCGCGTGCCGTGACCGGGATCGACGACGAACAACTCGCCGCGCAACGGTAGCATAGCGGTCGCGCCGAGCTGTGGCGCCGCAACCGATGCGAACAGCGCGAGTGCGATCGCGCCGACAAGCGTCCGATGCCGTGACATGAGCTGCGCGATGCGCGCCGGCGGCGGCAACTTCCTATCGCTCGCCCGGAAGTCGCCGTTCGAATCACGTCTAATGAGTTGCGCGAAATGAGACGCTCGGCATTCATCGCCTCCGCATTCGCGTGCGCGCTTCCGCAGTTCGCCGACGCTGCCACGATCGACCAGAAGATCGAACGCATCGAGCGCTGGTCGACCGGCCGCATCTCGGCCGTTGCGCAGCGCATCGGCGACGCCGCGCCGGCCGTGAGTTACCATCCCGGCGTCGTCGCACCGGCGGCGAGCACGATCAAGCTCGTCATCCTCGAGACGGTCTTCGCGGCCGCCGATTCCGACGCGACGATCTTGCACGCGAAGATTCCGATCCGCGGATCGGATATCGTCGGCGGTTCGGACCGCTACGCGCACGCGGTTCCCGGCCGCCGCTATGCGATCGGGCCGATCCTCCACGCGATGATCGCCCAGAGCGACAATACCGCCGCCAACGCCCTGATCACCTATCTCGGGTTTGCGCGGATCAACCAAACCGCCCAAGCACTTGGGATGAGCGCCACGCGGCTCGGCCGCCACTTCAGCGACAGCCCGCCGGTTTGGCGAATATCCGAGAATCGAACCTCGGCCGCCGATCTTGCGACGATCGTGCTCGACATCGCGCGCGGCGCGCGCAGCGGCAACTCGCAGCTCGTATCGCAAGCCGGCTGCAAGCACATGCTCGCGCTGATGCTCGACCAAGAGGACCACACGAAGATTGCGCGCGGGCTACCGCCGGGAACGCGGCTCGCCAACAAAACCGGCGAAGTTAGCCACGTGCGCAACGACGTCGGCATCGTCGATCCAGGCCGCACCGGCGAATACGTGATCGCCGTCATCGTCCACGGCCTCGACTACGACGGCCGCGGCGACGAAGCGATCGCGCGCGTCACGCACGCAATCGACCCGATCATGCGGCCAGTCCGTTAGGCAGACGTAGTTTAGCCGCGCTCCGCGGCGAGGGCGCGGAGCGTCGCGCCGATCGTCGCGGGCGTTGCGTCGGCGGCAAGTTCGGCGCGGACGTCGCCGTACCGGTCGACGACGAAGACGCGTGCGTCGTGGTCACGTACGCTCGCGCGGCCGTCGCCGGCGCCAAGCGCGACAAACAGTCGTGCTAGCGTCGTCGGCGAACCAGTCGCGCCGACGATCGCATTTTCCCATGCGCCAAGGTAACGGTGCAACGTCGCGAGCTTCGCCAAGGTCACCGGACACACGTCGGTGCAGCGCGTGTAGCCGAGGACGACGATCGTCCCATGCGCCGATTCGTCGAGCCGGAGCGGTGCGCCGCGGTCGTCGGTCAAGGTCACC
>JBOHTW010000300.1:0-7716 GCA_050733835.1 Vulcanimicrobiaceae bacterium
ACCTTACTCGAGTCGCGCGCTGTCGTCGCCGCCGAGAGTCCCAGCTACGCCGCGACGTTAGCGTCGTTCGATGCGCGCGGCGCAAGTTACGTCGAGATCGCGGCCGACGCCGACGGCCTGCGCGTCGACGACGTCGAGCGCGTCTTTGCCGAATATCGCCCGCGATTGTTCTACGTCAACCCGTTCGCGCAGAATCCCACCGGCGGCATCCTGCCCGAACGGCGCGCCAAGGCGATCGTTGCGCTGGCGCGTCGCTACGACGTGTTGATTCTCGAAGATCAGACCGGCTGGGTCGTCACCTATTGCGGCTCGCCGCCGGCGCCGCTGGCGTCGTACGATACCGACGGCCGCGTTATCTTGATGGAGAGCCTCTCGAAATCGATCTTTCCCGCGCTGCGCGTCGGATATCTGTTTGCGAAGGGGCCGCTGCGCGGCGCATTTGCGGCGGCGAAGCTGCGGGCGGACTCGTTCACTTCAACCTTGATGCAGCGCGCGCTGTGGCGCTTTTTGACGTCGCCGGCCTATCCGCGCCATTTGAAGGCGGCGCGCGCACTCTATCGAGCGCGCCGCGATAACTTCGTCGTCGCGCTCGCGCAAGCGTTGCCGTGGGCGGTCGTGCGGCCGCCCGAAGCCGGCGTGACTCTGTGGTTTCCGTTACCGGTGCAAATCTCGACGCAAGCGGCATTCGATGCGTGCGCCCGCGAAGGCGTCGTCGTCATGCCGGCCGATCCGTCGTATCCGACGCGGAGCGGGCCGCCGGCGTTGCGCCTATCGTTCGGTGACCTCGACGAAGCCACCGCCGATGAAGCGATCGCCCGCTTGGCCCGTGCTCTGAACCCGCTGCGAAGCTGACGCGACCGAACAGGACCGAGCCGCGGCGGCGCCGCAGACGCGGATATGATCCTCCGGCGACTTACCGCGCTCGCAGCAGCGGCGCTGTTGCTCGCCGGCGCAGCCACGCGCAGCGCGGCGGCCTATCGACCGCTCGCCTTTAGTGCGCCGGCCGGCGATCGCATCGCCGGCCGCATCGGGGCGACGTCTGGTGCCGTCCTGCCGTCGGGCCGGCTGGCACGCCCGCTGGGTGTGACGACGACCTTCGAGGGCCGAGCCCGCGGGCTGGCGCTTTCGCCGAACGGCCGCATCGTCGTCGTCGCCGGCGAAGCCGGCGGCGGCGGCGCGAGCCTCGTCGCGTACGACGCGCGCAACTTGCGCGAACTCGGTCGCGAGCGCCGCGCCGGCGCCGGTGGCTACGACTCGGTTATCGCGGTCGCCGACCCAGCCGATCCTTCGCGGGTATTGCTTTGTGCCGGTGCGGCGGATACCGGTCGCGTCGACGTCTTCACGCTGGCGGCCGGCGGCGGCATGGCCTTCCGCAGCTCGATCGCGATTGGTCCCGGGCCTGGGACGGTACTCGCGCTCACCGACCACGGCCGGCTCCTGACGGCCCTCGATTCCGGCGGCGAACGATTGGTTACGATCGACCTCCGGCGGCTCGAACCGGTCGGCGCGCCGCTCGCCCTCGGACCCGGCGCGACCGCCGCGCTCACCGCCGGCCGGACCTTGCTGGTCGCCGAGCGCGGCCGGGCGGCCGGACCCGAGACGCCGGCTCGGACCGCTCGGCTGGCGGCGATTCCCGAGACTGCGGCCAGCGGTGAACCGGTCGATCCGATAAACGCGGTCGCGCTCGACCGGTTAGCCGACGGGGTGCAGGTCGTCGGTGGCGTCGGGCCGTCCGCCCTCGCCAGCCTGCCGGCCGGCCGGTCCGCGTTCGTCGCGCTCGCCAACGTCGATCGCGTCGTCACCATCGCCCTCGAACCATCGGGACCAAAGGTTGTCGGCGGGACCGAACTGCGGCTCTATCCGCGCGCACCGTACGGCACCGAGCCGAGCGCGCTCGCGCTCGACGCCAAGGGGCGGTTCCTCTACGTCGCGCTGGCGGGAATCGAAGCGGTCGCCGTACTCGACGCGCGCGACCCGCGCCACCTCCGCCGGCTTGGACTGCTGCCGACGGCCGCTCGACCGCGAGCGGTCGCGCTTGCCAACGGTGACCGGACCCTCCTCGTGCTCGCCGCGGGCGGCCTCGGGGCCGGCGCGCCGCTGCTCGAGCGGATCGACTTGAATCACCTCTCCCTCAAGAAGATGACGCGTCAGGCGCTCGAACAACTCCGCCGCGCCGGACCGGCATCGGCCGATCCGGTCATCCCACAGGTGCTCGGGACACGGCCAAGCCGGGTGTTGTCGCACGTCGTCGTCGTATTTTTTGGGAACGACTTGCCCGTGCCGTCGCCGAATGCCCCGGCCGCCGCAGCCGCCGACCGGTTGCGCGCGCCGAACGTCGCTGCGCTCGCCCAGCGATTTGCGGCGGCAAGCAACTTTTACACCGATGCCCCTGCGCGCGGGGACGAAGAGCGCGGCGCGCTATGCGGCCAGCATACGCTCTTCGGCGAGCCCGCACGGCTAGGGTGCATCTGGAACGTCCTCTTGGCGCGGGGCGTCGGCTACCGCGCGCTCGGGGTGCTGCCGGGAGTTCCACAGGTTGCCCAAGCGGTGGTTTTGCCGACGCCGGCGCCGTATGCGTCGATCGAGCGAGCGAACCTCGTCGATCGTGAACTGGATACGCTCGCGAGCGAGGGGCGTTGGCCGACCTTCGTCGCGGTCGACTTGGCCGGCGAATCCGTCTCGGCGGCCGACCGGACCCTGGGGCGCTTGATCGCCGGCCTCTCTCGATCTCCCCAATGGGGCTCGACGGCGGTCTTTGTCCTCCCCGGCAACGACGCGGCGACCGACGGCGCTGCGGCCGACCGGGCGCCGCCCGGTTCACGCCGGCGGACGGCGCTGCTCGTCTCGCCATACGCCCGCCCAGCGTTCCGAAGCGGGCGTCTACTGACGCCGGCCAGCACCCTAAAGACGGTCGAAGCGATTCTGGGATTGCCCGCTCTTTCGCTCGCCGACGATCTTGCCAGCGATTGGTCGAGCCTGTTCGCGCAGCGCCCCGACAGCCGTCCGTTCGTCGCGCTCGAACCGGTCGGCGATGGATCGGCCCAAGCCGGAGCCGATGCGGGTGCGGCGAATGGAGCCGCGTCGCACCGATCTCTGGGGGGACCGTGATCGCCGCTCCCGCACTTGAAAAACCGTTCGTCGCCGGCGCTGCCGGCATTCTCAGCGCCGCGCTGGTCGCCGCGCCCAGCCGCGGAATCGCCGGCGTTGAGCCGATTCAAGGCGAGTCGCACGCCATCGCCGACCGCGCGCACGACCAGCACCTCGTCTTCGCCGGTCGGCTGAATTCGCTCGGCGTACGCTGCATCGAACTCAAGCAGCTCGAACTCTTCGACGGCGCGGTGACGATCGCCGATTCGGCGGTCGTCGTCCGCGACGGTGCCATCCTTATGCGGCCGAGCAATCCGTCGCGCCGCGGCGAACTGGCCGCGGTCGAGGCGGCACTCGAAGCCGCCGGGGTGCCGATCGTCGGCCGCATCGAAGCGCCCGGCTTGCTCGACGGCGGCGATGTGCTGTACGGCGGCGACGCCCTTTACGTCGCCGTTCCCAAGGACGATCGCTCGCTCATTGGGATTCCGCCGGGCGTGCGCGGGAACGCCGCCGGTCGCGGCCAACTCGCGCGGATCGCGCAGACCATCGGGTTGCGCGTCGTCGACGTCGGGATCTCGGCGCAGATTCGCCGGCTCGGTTCGGTCGCCAGTTTCATTGGCCCCAACACGATCCTGGTCGCGCCGTCGGTTGTAGACTGCGTCCCACTCCAAGCGTTCGAACGGATCGAGGTCGAGCGCGGGGAAGAGCGCGGCGCGGGCGTGCTCGCCTTGGGCAACCGTCGGGTCATCGCCAATCTACGGTTCCGCACGGTCCTGCCCGGCTTGCAGCGAGCGGGTTATACCGTAGACGCGCTCGATCTGTGGGACTTCGGCCGGCTCGGGATTACGCCGTCGCTGCTCGCCCTCGCACTCAAGCGTAGCTAACGACGCCCATGCGGGTCGCACTCGTCTCCGACATTCACGGAAATATTCGCGCGCTCGACGCGTGCCTGGCCGACCTTCGTGTGCAGGGCGGGGCCGATCTGCTCGTCGGTGCCGGCGACTATTGCATGGATGGTCCCAAGCCGCGCAAGGTGCTCGAACGGTTGACCGAACTCGGCGCACACTGTGTGCGCGGCAATACCGATCGCGCGATCGCGTGGACCGGACTCGACGATCCGGCGGAGGCGGCGCAGCTTGCGTGGCAGCGCGAGCGGCTCGGAAAGCGTTGGGTGCGCTGGCTCGGGGCGCTGCCGTTCTCGCTGCGCGTTGGTTCGGGTCGTGATGGACTGCTCGTCGTGCACGCCAACCCGGTTCGCGACGACGAATACGTGCGACCCGACGCCGACGACGCGTTCCTCGAACGCATTACCTGGGGCGTCAGCGAGCGCGCGATCGCATTCGGTCACCTGCACATGCCGTACATTCGGATGTGGCGTGACAAGCTGTTCGTCAACGTGGCCTCCGCCGGGCTCCCCAAAGACGGCGATCCGCGGGCAGCGTATGCGATCGCGACCCAACGCAGCAATGGTTGGGAGGTAGTGCATCGGCGCGTGGGGTTCGACGTCGAGCGCGTCGTTCGCGAAATTCGGTCGAGCGGGATGCCCGATGCGAAGGGGCGCGTGCGCGTGCTGCGGCGGCATCGCTATAAGTAGCGGCCGCGCCGCGCAAACCGCGCCGGCGATCGCCATCACCGGCCTGACCAAACGCTATGGAGCGTTACTGGCGGTCGACGACGTCGGGTTCGAAGTCGCCGACGGGGATTTTTTCGGCTTGCTTGGACCCAACGGCGCCGGCAAGACGACGACGATCAACGCGATCGTCGGCCTGGCACGATCCGATGCGGGTTCGATCGCGATTTTCGGCCACGACACCGAGCGGGATTGGCGGGCGGCGCGGCCGTTCATCGGACTCGCGCCGCAAGAATACAACTTCGACCGCTACCTCTCGATCCGCGACTGTCTGATCTATCAAGCCGGCTACTACGGCCAGCGCGGACGCGCCGTCGGCGCGCGCGCCGATGCGCTGCTCGAGCGCTTCGGCCTGAGCGACAAAGCCAACCAATCGTATATCCGGCTCTCGGGCGGCATGAAACGACGCCTATCGCTGGCGCGCGCGCTGGTCCATGAACCGCGGCTCCTGATCTTGGACGAGCCGACCTCCGGCGTCGATCTAGAGTTACGCTTCGAACTGTGGTCGTTTCTGCGCGAACTCAATGCAGCCGGAACGACGATCGTCCTGACGACGCATTACATCGAAGAGGCCGAAGCGCTTTGCCGGACGGTCGGGATCATCGAGCGCGGCCGATTGGTTGCGCTCGAGCCGACGGCGGCGCTCGTCGCCAACCACGGAGCGACCGCGGTTCGGATCGCCGTTGGGGGCCACCCAGGTGCGCTGGCAGAAAATTTGGCGGCCCGCGGTGCGCAACTCGATGCCGCCGGCCGGATCGTGTTCACCAACCTCCCGCCGGCTGAGCTTGGCGCGGTTCTGGCGGCAGTTGCTGCGGCCGGCTTGACGATCACGGACGTTACGCTCGAGCGGCCGACCCTTCAGGCCGTTTTCTTGGAGTTGACGCGGCGTTGAATTTCGGTAACCCGATCGGTCTGTTGACCCTGATTCAGCGCGAGTTGGTGCGAACGTTCACGATTATCAACCAAGTGATCTGGCCGCCGATCATCACGACCCTGCTGTACGTTTTCGTCTTTGGGCTTGCGCTCGGCAGCCGCATTACGGCGATCCACGGCGTCCCGTATGCTTCGTATTTGATTCCCGGCCTCATCATGCTGCAAGTGATCGATGCAACCTACTCGGAATGCAGCAGCTCGTTCTTCCAAGGTCGGTTCATGAATTCGATCCAGGAGCTGTTGATCGCACCGCTATCGGCACTCGAGATCGTGACCGGATATATCGTCAGCGCGCTGCTCCGGGCGCTCGTCATCGCAGCGCTGGTGCTGGCGGTCGGCGTCATCGTCGTTCACGCCTGGCCGCAGGACTGGGGGCTATTTTTCGTCGTGATTGGCCTCGTCGCGACCCTGTTCGGGGCGCTTGGGCTCATCGTCGGAATGCTGGCTGAAAAATTCGATCACATCGCGATTCTCACGACCTTTGTGATCACGCCGCTGACGTTTGTCGGCGGCGTCTTCACGTCGATCCGGTTTCTGCCGCCGGCCCTCCAGCATGCCACCTTGCTCGACCCGATGTTTTACATGATCGACGCCTTCCGCCACGCCTTCAGCGGCACCGGCGACGAGCCGCTGGGGCTCTCACTGGCGATCGTCGCGGCGATGGCGGCGGCGGCGGTCGCGATCGCTTTACGGATGACCTACCTCGGGGTGAAGCTTCGCGTCTAGCGAAACCCGGTGTCGCAGGGCGGCAGCTTAGCCGGTAGCCGGCGAGCAGGTCCCGGCCAAGATCGTCGACCGGGGTTGGCGAACGGGTTGAACGGTTTGGGTGCTGGGCACGTTACAGGGTGGGGGAGTGACGAATGATCGACAAATTCAAACTATTGGTCGGGGTTGCGGTCGCCGCATTGATGATCCCGGTCGCGGTCCAGGCAGCCGCGGTGGACTTCGGCGTCGGCACGCAGATATTCGGGACACTGGAGCAACCGCTGAACACGAAGACCGCCCACGACGGCGAGAAATTCACGATCGTCACGGCCAGCCATTCGGTGATCCACGGTCACCTCTCCGAGGTCGTGAAATCGAGCATTTCGCACAAGGCCCACATGAAGTTGAACTTCGATTCGATTCACTTTGCCGACGGTACGTCGGCGCCGATCTCGGCGAAAGTCTCCGACGTCCAGCAGCACAAGACCTATAACATCGCGCGGGCCGCCGGTAGCCTGATCGTCGGCAACATCGCCGGGAATATGCTCGGCCATGCGGTCGGCATCAAAGGATTCGGCGGGTTGGCCGGGATCGCCGGCGGCGCGCTCTACGCTCAGAATACCGCCGCCGACATCGTGATCCCGAAAGATTCGCACATCGGAATCCAATTGACGCAGCCGCTCGTTACCAAACCGCAGGCTCGCCGCTAGCGGAGCACCCGTTCCCGCCTTCATCGCTTCATTTCATTGAGGGAAACATCATGATCGACCGAATGAAAATTTTTACCGCCGCGTTGCTCGCCGCCACCCTGATGCCGGTGGCGGCGTTGGCGGCGACCAATCTCCCGGCCGGGACGCAGATTAACGGCGTCGTCCAGCAGAGCCTCGACACCAAGTCGGCGTACAATGGTCAGAAGTTTACGATCGTCACGCAGAACGGCTCGACGATCAACGGTCACCTGTCGCAAGTCGTGAAGTCGAGTATCTCACACAAGGCGCACATGACCTTGAACATCGACTCGATCCAGTTCTCCAATGGGACGAGTGCGCCGCTGGCTGCAAAAGTCACCAACGTGGCGGAAAAGAAGAGCATCAACATCGCCCGGGCGGCCGGCAGCCTCATCGTCGGCAACATCGCCGGCAATATGCTCGGCCACGCGATCGGCGTGAAGGGGGTCGGCGGCCTCGTCGGCCTTGCCGGCGGCGCGCTCTACGCGGCCAACACCGCGCGCGATATCCAAGTTCCCAAGGACGCGAAGATCACGATCCAGTTGACTGAAGCGCTCAACGTCCGCCCGCAAGCCGGCCGGCCGTAGTTTCGAACGATCGTCGAATCGGGAACGGGCGCACGCCGCTGAGGCG
>JBOHTW010000301.1:0-3569 GCA_050733835.1 Vulcanimicrobiaceae bacterium
AACGTAAGGCGGCGACCGTCCAAAAAGCGTCCAGCGCCCATGCGCTACCCGCTCACCAGTCACCCATGCGGTTTTCGTCGACCTCGCCCTCGAACGCGATCGTTCCGGTCGGCATGATCGCGGCCAACAGCGGCATGCCGGCGTGGACGATGCGCGCGGAGTGCTCCATCGCGGTGTCGGCCGATCGCTCGAACAGCGCGCAATAGCGCGCGAGTACGTCGGGGCTGCACAGCGCTCGCTCGGGTTTGACGTTATAGAGCCGGACAAACGCGTCGACCGCGTGCTCGAATGCCGCGCGCGAGAAGCTCGGGCCGAGGACGGCCTCTCGGCGCACGCGTTCCACGGCGGCCACCTCCCACGGGACTGATCGGGCGTTTGCGGGAAGGCTTGGCCAATGTCCGCCCGCATCCTCGATGGGCGCGCACTCGCCGCCGAGTTGCGCGACGGTTTGACGACGCGTTGCGCCACACTGGCCGCGATCGGCGTCCGGCCGCGGTTGGTCGTCGCGCTGGTCGGCGAGGACGAATCCAGCCTGGCGTACGTGCGTGGGATCGAACGGCTCGGCGCCAAGATCGGCGTCGCCGTCGAGATCGACCGGTTGGCGGTCACGACCGACGTGGCAGCACTGCGCGCGCGGCTGGGTTCGTATCGCGACGATCCCTCGATCCACGGCGTGATCGTGCAGCAGCCGCTACCGCGCCATCTTCCGATCCGCCGAATCTGCGATGCGGTGCCGCCGCACAAAGACGTCGACGGTGCCAACCCGATCAATCAGGGCCGGCTGGCGTTTGCAACCGGCGCCGAGTTCGTGCCGGCGACGCCGGCCGCGGTGATGCTGCTGCTCGAACGCAGCGCGGCCTGGCCGTTGCGCCGCCGCGAGGTCACCGTCATCGGCCGCTCGAGCGTCGTCGGCCTACCGGTCAGCTTACTGATCATGGCTGAGGACGCCACGGTGACCGTCACTCACAAAGAGACGGTCGACCTGCCGGCCCACATTCGCACCGCCGAAGTGCTGGTCGTGGCCGCCGGCGCGCCGAACCTCGTGACCGGCGATCAATTACGGCCCGGAGCGACCGTCATCGACGTCGGCACGACCGTCGTCAACGGCAAGCTCGTTGGCGACGTCGACTTCGCGAGCGCCGCCGCGGTCGCCGGCGAGATCACGCCGGTTCCCGGCGGCGTGGGCCCGGTGACCAACGTCGCGCTGATGGCCAACGTCGTCGCGGCCGCCGAGCGCCTTGGGCGCGTTAGTTCATGCTAAAGTGCTTACCGAAAAACTTTTCCTGAAACGAACGGAACTCGCCGCCGGGCGCATCTGACCGTTCGCTCGGTGGGCTTTCGCGCTTGCGTTCGAGCAGCGCGCGAAGCTGCGGCAGCAATCGTCGCAGAAAACTCAACTCGACCGTGAGCCGCTGCTGCGTGCTCGTGATCTCGAGCAACCGCTGCTTCATCGCATCGCCGACCTGCAGCGCGTCGCCGATCAGGAACGAAGCTTCGTTTGGGTCGTCGGGCAGTTGGATCTCGGCGTTGAGTCCGGAAAACTCGACAAGCAGCGACAGATATTCGCGGAAGACGCGACCGATCTCGACGACCAACTCGCCGACCGCCGGCGGATCGGTCAGCTCGTCGTCGGCGAGGTAACTGACGTCAACCAACATGAACGGTTCACGCTCGATGATCCGCTCGATCCGAAAGCGGCGCTTGCCGAGCGTCGTTAGATAGTAGCGCCCCTGTTCGAGATGGCGCACGTCGGCGATCTCCGCGGTCGTGCCGATTCGGTGCGGCACGATGTTCGGGTCGCCGGCCTCGTCGCCGTCGCGAATCAGCACGACCCCGAACGCCTCGCCGCCCGCGAGACATTCGGCGATCATCTGTTTGTAGCGCGGTTCGAAGATGTGGAGGCTCAACGATGCGCCAGGGAAGAGCACCGTGTTCAGGGGGAAGAGTCGTAGGCGGCCCGACTCGGTGCTCATCGCTTCTTTAGCGAACTCAGGTCGCGGCGTTCGGCGTCACCAACCGCGATTCGCATTTCTTCCAATCGATGTTGGCGAAGAACGACTCGATGTACTTGGGGCGGTCGGCCGGCTTGTAGTCGAGCAGAAACGCATGTTCCCAAACGTCCATCACGAGGATCGGTTTGAAGCCGGCTGGGTTGCCGTCTTCATGCAGGGTGATCCAATGATTCGAGAGCCGGCCATTGGTCGGGTCCTGATAGGTGATCGCCCAGCCGACGCCGCGCATCCCGCCGACGGCGTTGAAGTCTTTCTTCCAGCTCTCGAAGTCACCGAAGTTCTTGGTGATCGCGTCAGCCAGTGAACCGGTCGGGTTCCCCCCGCCCGACGCGGTGAGGCTATCGAAATAGAATTCGTGCAGCCGCATGCCGTTGTATTCGAAGCCCAAGCGGCGCGTGATCTCGGCGAACGTCGGATTCGCACCGCCGGCTTTGCCCGCTTGGACGATCTCGGCGATCTGCTCGTTGAGCAGATTCGTGTTCTTCACGTATCCTTCGTAGAGCCCGAAGTGCATGGCGAGCGTCTGATCCGAGATCCCGTGAAGCCCGGAATAATTCCACTTCTTCGGTGCGTACGATTCCTGCACCAGGGTCGACATCGAAAGCCTCCTCACTGTGCCGTTGACCGGCAATAACGGTAGGCCCGGATCGTTCGACGACGGCCCGGCCGATCTTGTCGTGGCCGACAGGTTCTCGCCGCTTGCTCGCAACAATTCCTCCAGCGTGCGCGACCTCGATTACCTCACCCGGCTTCATCGCAATCCCGAGCCCCTGCTGCTGGAACTCGAGCAGATCGGCCAGCGCGACGGCATCCCGATCGTCTCGCGCGAGACGGGTCGCTTGCTCTCTACTTTGGTGCACGCGATGCAAGCGAATCGGATTCTCGAAATCGGGACGGCTTACGGCTACTCGACCTTGTGGATGGCGCTGGCGATGCCGCCCGCCGGGCGCATCTGGACGATCGATCCCGACCGCTCGCGGACTGAGATCGCACGCGAGTTCTTGACTCGCGCCGACAAAGCCGAGGCGGTCGTGATGATCAATCAGCCGGCACTCGACTTTCTGCCCAGTTTTCAACAGCGCAATCTTGACATCGTCTTCATCGATGCCGTCAAGGAAGAGTACGCCGACTACTTGGAGCTGTGCGTGCCGCTGCTCAAACGCTCGGGCCTCGTGATCGTCGACAACCTGCTCTGGCATGGTGATGCGGCCAACGAGCCGGCCGCGACCGACTCGACGGCGACCCGCGCGATTCGCGAGTTCAACCGGCTATTCATCAACCACCCGCAACTCGATGCGACGATCGTTCCGCTCGGCGACGGGACCGGCATCGGAGCCCGCGTCGAGTGAGCGATGCCGCCGAATTCAAAGCCGCGATGCGCCACTTCCCAACCGGCGTCTCGATCGTTACGACGAGCGCCGACGGCGTGCCCAAGGGTTTCACCGCGACCGCAATCGCCAGCGTTTCGGCCGAGCCGCCGATGGTGCTCGTCTGCGTGAACCGTCAAGGCCGCAGTCATCCATTCATCTCGCAAGCGGGCGTGTTTTGCGTCAACCT
>JBOHTW010000302.1:0-2196 GCA_050733835.1 Vulcanimicrobiaceae bacterium
TGCGGAAGGCCGGGTGTGAGGCCGACGAGGTTGTTGTAATTCTGGAGTGCGAAAGGCCCGGTGGCTGGATTGTTTTGATTGAACGGGTTGGCTGGGTCGTTCGGGTAAAACGAACTCGCAAACGGACCGGAGTTAACGATCCCCCCGGCGTTGCCGTACTGGTCGAGGCGGCGGTTCTCGTAAAGCACTTGAAGCGATTGATTGTTGTCGTGCCCGAACTTCACCACAAAGTTATTCAGGAAGTCGTCGCTTGAGTTGTACGAGACCCCATAAAAGTTGTTGTAAGCGGCGGTCGCGAGCCCACGCTGCCCGAGGTAAGGGACGTTGCGCTGCCCGATGTACGAGAAGTAGTCGGAGATCCGCCCGTTCGCGGTCGCGAAGCCGTAGTTGATTCCGAACTGGTGCGAGAAGTTCGGGCCGCCGATCTCGGCATCGACCGCGCCGAAGGGCGGGTTGGTGCCGCGTTGCGGAACGATGTTGACGACGCCGCCCCCGACGTCGGACTGAGTCGCGTCGCCGGCGCCCTCGACGACCTGCAGCGAGCCGAGGCCGTTGAAAGTACCGTTCGACGCGTTCTGCGAGAAGAACGGCTCGGTGAACGGGATTCCGTCGAGCTGGTAACCGACCTCGGTACGCAGTCCGCCTCGGATTGTCGGGTTGCCGGCGTTCGAAAGCGTGACGCCGGGGACCGCGAGCACGAGGTTGTTCTGGTTGGTCGCGAAGGCCTTACCGGTCGTCTGGATGATCCGGGCGCCTGCGATCGTGTAGGAATCGATCGTCTGCTTCGGCTGGAAGACCGAAGACTGTGAGCGCGCGCGGACGATGCCGATGGTCTGCAGTTGTTTGTGCGCGGAGACCGTGCCGAGGCTCAAATTTCCGTCGCCGGGGATCGTGACCCCGGAGACCGAGATCGGCTCGAAGCCCTGGGCTTGGATCGAGACCGTGTAGGTATCGACGTTCATCCCCAGGATCGCAAAAAAGCCACGCGCATTCGTCGTGGCTGTATAGGTTCCGGTCGGTGCCACCGCGTCGATCGTCGCGCCGGCGAGCGGCGCGCTGGTTTGCGCGTCGATCACGGTTCCCGTGAGGTTGCCCGTCAAGCCGCCGGCCGCATATGCGGGAGCGAGCGGAGCGCCGACGAGCGCAATGGCGATGAGCGCAGCACCGATTCGCGCGAGTGCGAAATGCCACGCACGAGCGTTAAGAGTCTGGACCATGGTGCCCCTTCCATATGCCGCGACACGCCGGTGGAGAAATCAATCGATTCTCATCCGAGCACCGCAGAGAGGATTTGTTGTCGAAACTTCCCGCTCGACCTCACAAAGTACCGGGCGGGACTCGGGGATCGTTTTAGCACGATCCGATCACAGGTCCTTCTCAGAGTTGCTCGTTCGGACGGCTGCGCCCACGTTCGGCTTGCTTCCGTTGGGCTGCGGCTCGGGCGGTCGCTTCCGCGAGGTATCGGCGCGCTGCGCGCTCGAACCTTACGAGCCATGAACGCCAAAGCCGTCGTCCTTGCCACCGCACGCACGCCCTTCGGTCGCCTCGGAGGAGCCCTCGCTTCGCTCTCGGCTCCGACGCTGGGCGGCGAAGCGATCCGTGCTGCCGTTGAACGGGCCGGGATCGATCCTGCCGACGTCGAGCACCTCGTCATGGGAAACGTCGTCCAGGGCGGGGTCGGCCAGGCGCCGGCGCGCCAGGCGCTCTTCAAGGCGGGCCTCGCGAAGACCACGACCTACGAGACGATCAACAAAGTCTGCGCCTCGGGGATGATCGCGATCGTCCACGGCGCGCGCCTGCTCGCCGACGAGGGCGCGGAGGTGGTCGTCGCCGGCGGGATGGAGTCGATGTCGAACGCGCCCTACGCGCTGCTCGGCGCCCGTTCGGGCTACCGCTTCGGCAACGGCGAGCTGATCGACCTGATGATCTACGACGGCCTGCTCGATCCGTTCTCTGGGCTCACGATGGCCTCGGCGCAGTCGCGGGTCAACGCCGATCTCGGGATCACCCGCGCCGTCCAGGACGAGTTCGCTTGCCGCTCGCACCGCCGCGCCGCCGAGGCGACCGAGGCCGGCTACTTCAAAGAGGAAGTCGTCGCGCTGCGGGTCGCGACCAAAGCCAAAGGCAAGCTCGTCGCCGGGCACGCGCCCGCGAGCGCAGGGCACCGCGTCCCGGTCGCCGCCGGCGCGGCGGGTG
>JBOHTW010000303.1:0-3583 GCA_050733835.1 Vulcanimicrobiaceae bacterium
GTTCCGGCGCGCGCCGCGTTCGGCGACCTTCCGTTCGCGGCGACGACGACGATCGCCGTCGCCGGCCCGTTCTCGGGCGCCGATGCCGCGCTCGGCGCGCAGATGGAGAGCGGCGTTCGCGGCGCCATCGACGAGGCCAACCTCGCGCGTGGCACCTTCGACCGCCTGTTTACCATTCGAACGTTCGACGATCAGAATCTGCTGGCCGCCGGCATCCTGACGTCGCAGTACATCGTTAACGACGGAACCGTCGCGGCCGTGATCGGCCATCTCAGCGGGCGCATCACCGAAGCCGTCGAGCAAACCTACGCGCAGGGAAACCTACCGATCGTCGTCCCGACGTCGAGCTACGACCGGCTGACCGCCGGCGGCTACGCGAATGTCCGGCGATTACCGACCAAAGACTCGGCCGAGGGCCGGTTTGGTGCCCAATACATCATCAAGCAACTCGCGCCCAAACTGGTCGCGGTCTTGGTCCAAGACGGCGATTATGGCGCTGATGTCGCAGCCGGCGCGGTCGCCGAACTCCAGGCGCGCAAAGTACCGATTCTGCCGCAGTTGTTCAGCTGGGACAAACCGAATTTCGCCGAGGTTGCGCAGAAGACGGCCGCCGGCAAGCCCGATGTCGTCTATCTCGCGGGGTTGACGCACGACATGGGCCCGGTCGTCCATGCGTTGCGCGCCGCCGGCTATGCCGGTCCACTGATTGCGTCGCAAGGCTTCTTTGACCCCGCGACGATCAAACAGTTGGGCAATGACGCCGCGGGTTTGATTGCGTCGAGTTCGATGCCGCCGCTGGCGCTCGCGCCCGACGTCTTTCACCTCGCCCAAGACTACGCGTCGCACTACGGCCCGTTAACGCCGATCGCGGCGTTCTGCTACGCCGCTGCGCAGATCGTCATCGCGGCGGCCCGTCGAACGGGCGCGGCCGATCGCGCGTCGCTCGGCCGCGCGCTTCAAGCGCCGCTCTCGTACCAAACCTTGGTCGGCTCGTTTCAATTCCAACCGACCGGCGATCCGCTCGACCCGAACGTATACTTCTATAAAGTCGAAAACGGTGCGTGGAAATACGTGCGCGCGGGGCACGTCTCCAGCTTTATCCTGCGCTAGACTTCCATGCGCCGCCAGGCCGCTACGGCGACCGCGCAGGCGACGAGTGCAATGAAGCCGGTGAAGAGCGCGTGGTCGGCGTTCGCGACGCTCGTCAGCGGCGGCACGCCGTGCGAGTCGATCGACAGATACGTGAGCGGATCGAAGATGCTCAGACCAACGGCCAATCCGTGGAGCAGGGGCGGCAGTTGTAGCGCCACGATGACCGGGATGAAGATGAAGACCGGCCAACTGAGACCGGCGAACATTCCGCCGCGCACGTCATGCCACGCCGTCGCGACTTGGATCAACCCGTACCACATGAGGACGGCACCGAAGCCGGCGGCGGCGTAGAAAATCGACCGGCCGTCGACCGCGAAGATGCGATCGAAGATGCCGAGTGCCTCGAGTTGAACCCACGTCACGATCGCGAACGCGAGCGAGGTTACGATAAACGCGAGCGCAAGGGCGAGGACGTCGACGCCGATGGTCGCCGCCGCATACCGAACGCGCGAGCTGGGTTTGGTCCAGGCTTGCTCGACGTGCTCTTGGTTGAGGCTCGTGCCGAGAAACGTCGCGACGATCGCGGTGAAAAAGCCGGCGACCAGGAACAGTACGCCGAACGGCGCCGGCGGCCCGGTTATCGCGACGTGGCCGTGCGCATGGCCGGCGACCGTCGTATCGTGCGGCGAGATGTGAAAGATCAGCGCGAAAATCGTCAGGCCGACGACGATGGCGACGTAGACGGTGAGCATCCGCCGGATGCGTAAGAACTCGACGTAACCCATCAGGCACCTCCGCCGTTGGCCGGCCGGCGATCGTCACCGACCGCGTTGATGAAAATATCTTCGAGGTTGAGATCGAGGACCGCGGTGCTGCGCGAACCGAGCGCGTCGACCCTTGCGGCGAACTCGGCGCTGTCGCCGTCAACGAACAACCGTAGCACGCGGCCGGCCCGTTCGACGCGGTGCACGCGCGGGTCGCCGGCCAACCCATCGAGCGCCGGGATCGCGGTTTCAAAGACCCCTTCGACGATCTTTTCGCCGGCCTTGAGCGCATCGACGGTCGAGTCGACCACGATTCGACCGGCTTTGAGGATCGCGACGCGATCGGCCGCGCGTTCGACCTGGGTCACCTGGTGCGACGAGAACAGCACGGTGGCGCCGGTTCCGGCCGCATCGATCATCAGGTCCAAGACGTGGCGCTGATGGATCGGGTCCAGCCCGCTGGTCGGTTCATCGAGGATGACGATCGACGGTCGAATGGCGAACGCCAGCACGAGCGCGAGGGCCGTTTTTTGGCCCTTCGATAGGACGCGCACGCGCTTGCGTGGATCGAGCCCGAACAGCGTCAGCAACTCGTGGGCGCGCGCTTCGTCATAGCCGCGGAACGACCGCCGATGCAGTTCGAGGTGACGCGCTACGGTCATCCCGCAGTAGAGTGAACTTTGTTCGGGGACGAACGAAAGGCGCTCGAACGTGTTCGGTTCGAGCGGTGCTCCATCGATGCGGATCGAGCCGCTCGTCGGTCGCGCGAAGCCGAGCAGGCAGTTGAAGGTCGTCGTCTTGCCGGAGCCGTTGGGGCCGAGCAGGCCGCAGATCGAACCAGGCGGGATCGACAACGAGAGGTTGTCGACTGCGATCGTGGCATCGGCGTTCCGGCCATAGCGTTTGGTTAGCTGCCGGATCTCAATCGCCGGCTGTTGGCTCATGTCTCGTCCTCCGATGGAAACCAGCGATCGATCGCGCGGGCCGCCAACTCGCCGGCTTCGGCGCGCGAAACTCCAAGCGACCGCGCCTCACGAGTCGCGGCCGAGATCGCGCGCTCGGCGACTTCGATGACCGAGCGCCGCGCCTCGCCGGTCGAACCGTTCGCGCTAACGAACGAACCGCGGCCGGGGCTGGTCTCGATGACGCCATCGCGCTCGAGTTCGCGGTAGACGCGGGCGATCGTGTTGGGGTTGATGGTCAGTTCGATCGCGAGCGTTCGAACGGTCGGCAGTTGCTCGCCCGGCGCAAGGGTTCCGAGTGCGACCGCGCGTTTGATCTGCTCGCTCAACTGAAGGTAAAGCGGGACGCCGGAACGCGGATCGACGGAAAAGATCGCCGGCAAGCTAGAACTTGACGCCCCAGCCGCCGAACAGCCGGCTGTCCGGGCGCAGGGGGATGACGGTGCGGCGGGCCGGGTCGGCCGGCGCGGGGTCGGGCTCGGGGCGACGGCATTGGTTGATCATGTCGGGGCTCCTCTCGGGCGTCCTATTGAACTAGGACACTAGTACAATAGCACAATTAACCCGCTTGTCAAGGGCGAGTAAGCGGCGCATGCCCCGAGCGACAGCGCGAGATTGAAGCCGATGCGGTGCTGCGCGTCGGCGAGTTGACGGGCTCTTCATCGTAGTATGCCACCAAATGAATCGCGCCAGCGTGATGCGCTCGCGATGCGGTCGTGCTCCCGGTCGCCGCGGCCGAGAAAGGGCTAGCCGACGCGCAAGCAC
>JBOHTW010000304.1:0-9927 GCA_050733835.1 Vulcanimicrobiaceae bacterium
GTCCGCCCGGTGCCGTCTTTGCACCGGGCTTCGGCGACTTGGCGGAGGGCCTACCCCGGCCGTCGTCGATCGTCTAACCGCAACGCGTGACTCGAAGTAACGATGCGGGTCAGGTTAGGATCTTGCCGATGTCTTCCATGGGCGGATCACCCGCCGCGGGTCCGACGCTACTGATTGAACACGATGCCGGCCTGGGGTACGAACGTCGAAAAGCGATAGATGCTCGGAGCTACTTCGTCGACTCGTGTTTTCATGGACGCACCTCGACTAGCCACGTCGGCGTTATTCAATCGGATGCAATGCCCTGCAATTGGCCGCTAGGTCATCGCGCGAGCGGGATGACGGCGCAATATCCCAACGAGTACGATGCCTGCGAGGCGCGAGATGCCTGCGACGGAGCGCTTTCCGCTAGCCGGCCGGGGCTGCGGCCGCCGGGGGCTGACCGTTGAGGACAGCGGCGACGGCGACGTCGGCGCGATCTTCGGGTGCGGCGTTGAACAGGTCGCGGACGCGGACGCCGGCCATCGGGGCGACCAGCGAGTCCGGGAACTGCGCGCTACGGGCGTTGTTAATGTTGACTTCGGCGTTGTAGAACTCGCGGCGGCGGGCGATCTGCTGCTCGATGTCGACGATCGCATTTTGTAATTTGGTGAAGCTTTCGCTCGCGCGCAGTTGCGGGTAGTTCTCGGCGACCGCGAACAGCTTGCCGATCCCGGCGCTGAGCTGGCTCTCGGCCTGCATCCGCATGACGCTGGGCTCGCCGCTGCCGGTCGACGCGCGCAGCGCGGTGATCCGCGAGAGCAGCCCTTGTTCGTACCCCATGTAGCTCTTGACCGTATCGAGCAGCTTGCCGAGTTCGTCGTGCCGCTGTTTGAGCAGGACGTCGACGTTCGACCACGCGGTGGCGACGTCGACTCGAACTTGCACGAGGCTGTTGTAGAGCGCGATGACGTACGATCCTAGACCGACGACGATAAAGACGACCAGGGCGACGAGAACCGTTGAGACGATGAGCACGATGTCCTCCGATCAGTGACCCGTCGCAGCGTGCTGCAGCACGAGCGCGACGGTGTGGGCGTTTGACGTATGCAGACCGCGCGCGACGTCGAGCGGCGTCTGGTTGCGGGCGTTGACGGCGCCGGGATTGGCACCGGCCGCGAGGAGCGCTTGGACGAGGGTTGGATCGCCGCCGCGCGCGGCGAGGTGTAGCGCCGTGTCGCCGTTGCGGTCCTGCAGGGCGAGCGATGCGCCGCCGGCGATCAGTGCCTTGACGGCGGGCGCGGAATCGCGCAGCATGGCGTAGTCGAGCGCGGTCCGGTCGCGGGGATCGATGGCGTTGGGTTCCGCTCCCGAAGCGAGCAAAGACTGAAGCGTTCCGAGATCACCGGCGCGCGCGGCGCGCATCAGTGCCGTCGTCCCGGCCGCATCGCGGCGGTCGAGGTCGACGTGGTTGACGCGGGCGGCCAGCGGTCGAAGGTTACCGGCCGCGACCGCGGCGCCCAACCGCGGATCGGCGGCGGTCGTAGCGCCGATGATCAGCCAGACGAGCGCGGCGAGGCCGGCGAGCGAGAGCGTTCCGCCCCCCGCAACGCTGCCGACCGATTGCAGGGTCAGCCGGCGGGCGAAACCACCGCGGTCCCAGACCGAGATCAGCAGGTCGCCGTTCGGTCCGCCGGTTACGACCGGCTTGTCGGGCGGCAGCGGAACCGCGCGATCGTCGTCGAGCGGCACGATCGACGGCTGGATGGCCGTGCCGCAGACGTAGACCGCGCTGTCGAGTGGTAGCACCTCTTCGACGACGCGGATGCGATGGGTCGCCGGATTGAGGCCGTGCGCGGCGAGCAGCGCGTCGGTGTCGTCGGAGACGAAGCCGACCGGGTCGATCGTCGTTGCGTCGAGGTCGAGTTCGGCGCCGGCGGCCAGGACCGTGACCGTTCCGGTCTCGTCGGTGAGGGTGAAGCTTGGCTGGGGCGGCGTGAAGATGGTCGCGACCCGCAGCATGTCGCGCTCGCGGTGAATCCAGATCGTGGACTTGGCGAGCAGGCACGGCAGCCCGCTGAATGGGGCCGAGCGAACCCGGCCCTCGGATTTCCCGGCGATCGCTACTTTGCCCAGTGCCAGCGCCGCAATCTTTGAAAGCGCGGTGTTTGCGACCCGCAGCTCGGTCCGCACGACGAGCAGGCCCTTCACAAAAAAATACATGCCTGCGCCGACGGCCAACAGGGCATAGAAGAAGAGCTTGGGCGTCGGGACGTGCCCGAACGCATGGTGCAGCATGGGAGTCTCCCTTCCCCGGGTATCGGCGGCGAGCAAGCGGTGCTTGAGCGGGTTGCGTCGTAGGTCGCGCGAGTGTTTCTCCCCGAGACGGCGACTCGATTCGCCCGATTCGACCGGACGGCGCTGACGTTATGTTCGATCGGTAGCCACTCGGCGCTCGAGGTGGCCTACGGAGCCCGCCAGCAAGGGTTGCGCAACCTCGTCGTGACCGCGCGTGGCCGCGAGCTTACCTATAAGCGGCACTTTGCGATCCACGATACGCCGCCGTTGCGCGGCTGCGTCGACCGGACGCTCGAACTGGCGGCGTTCGCCGAGATCTTGCGCCCCGACGTTCAGGAGCAGTTGCTCGCGGCCAACGCGCTGTTCGTTCCTAACCGCTCGTTCGAAGTCTACCTGCACCAGAAGTTCAGCTACGACGAGATCGAGCGGGGGATGCTCGTCCCGTTCGTCGGAAACCGGCGCCTGTTGCGCGCCGAGGAACGCGATGAAGAGGAGAATCAGTACGCGTTGCTCGCGCGGGCAGGCATCCGGCATCCGCGGCAGTTCGCGAACTACCGGCAGATCGATCGGTTGGTGATGGTCAAGGCGCAACATGCTCGCGTCAGCTTCGAACGGGCGTTCTTTCTGTGTAGTACGCCCGCCGAATACGAAGCGCAGGCCGCCCGCCTGATCGATGCGGGCATGGTGAGCGAAGCCGGCCTCGAAGTCGCGCGTATCGAGGAGTTCGCGCTCGGCCCGAGCGTCAATCTGAACTTTTTTTATTCGCCGATTTTGCGCGAGTTGGAGCTGTGCGGGACCGATACGCGGCGCCAGACCAATCTCGACGGTTTGCGCGCGCTCCCACCGGGCCAACTGTCGGCCGCAAGCGACATCCCCGTGCGGATGGAAGAGGCTGGGCATATCGCAACGACGCTGACCGAATCGATGCTCGAAAAAGCGTTCGATATGGGCGAGCGGTTCGTGCATGCGGCGCGCGAACAGTACGCGCCGGGCGTGATTGGGCCGTTCGCGCTGCAGTGCGTCGTCGCCGCGGGCCCTCCGAAGGATTTCGTTGTGTACGACGTGTCGCTGCGCATTCCGGGGTCGCCCGGGACGCGCTACACGCCCTATAGCGCCTACCGCTGGGGGCGCGACGTCTCGGTTGGCGAACGGATCGCGATGGAGGTCGTTATGGCCCGCGACGCCGACCGGTTGCCGGAGATTCTTACGTGAGCGCATCGCCGGCGGGCGTCGTCATCCTCGACTTCGGCGCACAGTACGCGCAGTTGATCGCACGACGGGTGCGCGAAGCGCGGGTCTACAGCGAGATCGTGCCGTTCGACACGCCCTGGTCGCAGATCGCGCCGCGCAAGCCGGCAGCGATCATCCTGACCGGGGGCCCGGAGAGCACGCTCGAACCGGACTCACCCGGCATCGATCCGGCGATTCTGCACAGCGGCGTACCGATCTTTGGGATATGCTACGGAATGCAGTTGATCGCGCGCGATCTCGGCGGTCGACTCGAACCGGTTAAGCATAGTGAGTTCGGGCCGGCGCAACTGGCGGTCGTCGCGCCGGCGAGCCGGCTGTTGGCGGAGATTCCGGCGGATAGCCGCGTTTGGATGTCGCACGGCGACACCGTCGTCGCACCGCCGCCGGGCTTCTCGACGCTCGCGAGCACGCCGCGCTGCGCGATCGCCGCGATCGGCGACGAGGCGCGCAACATCTACGGCGTGCAGTTCCATCCCGAGGTCGTTCACACCGAGCACGGGCGCCGGATCATCGAGAACTTCTTGTACCGAGCGGCGGGGATTGCGCCGAACTGGGCGATGGAGTCGTTCGTCGACCGCAGCGTCACCGAGATCCGCGACCGGGTCGGCGACGCCAACGTCATCTGCGCGCTCTCGGGCGGGGTCGACTCGGCGGTCGCCGCGACCTTGGTCGCCCGGGCGATCGGCAAACAACTGACCTGCATCTTCGTCGACACCGGGTTGATGCGCAAGGACGAGGCGCACGGCGTCGTCGCCGCCTTTCGCGACGTGCTGCACCTCAATATCGTCGCAATCGACGCCGAGGCGCGGTTTCTCGAACGGCTCGCCGGCACCGACGATCCCGAGGAGAAGCGGATTCGCATCGGCCACGAGTTCATCGCGATCTTCGAAGAGGCGGCCGCGCAGATTCCCGGCGTGCGGTTTCTGGTGCAAGGGACGCTCTATCCGGACGTCATCGAATCGAAGACGCCGGATTCGAAGGCCGGCCATAAGATCAAGTCGCACCATAACGTCGGCGGGTTGCCCGAGCGGATGCCGTTCGAGTTGATCGAGCCGTTGCGCGCGCTCTTCAAGGACGAGGTGCGGGCCGTCGGCCGCGTCCTCGGCTTACCGGCGGCGATCGTCGAGCGTCAGCCGTTCCCCGGCCCCGGGCTGGCGGTTCGCGTGCTCGGCGAGATCACCAAGGACCGGCTCGAAACGGTGCGGCTTGCCGACGCGATCGTCACGGCGGAGATCGAAGCGGCCCGCGATGGGTTGGCGCCGATGCCGTGGCAATACTTCGCCGTGCTGACGCCGTTGCGGAGCGTCGGCGTGATGGGTGACGGTCGAACGTATGCGAATCTGGTCGCCGTCCGGGCGATCACGAGCGAGGACGGCATGACCGCCGATTGGGCGCGGCTGCCGCCCGAGTTGCTCGAACGGATCAGCTCGCGGATCGTCAACGAGGTTCCGGGCGTGAATCGCGTCGCGTACGACGTCACAACCAAGCCGCCGGCAACCGTCGAGTGGGAGTAATGCGGAGTTGAGAATCCTCGTCGTCGGGAACGGCGCGCGCGAAGACGCGCTCTCGTGGCGGTTGGCGCAGTCACCGTCGTGTTCAGCGATCTTCGCGGCTCCCGGAAACGCCGGCACCGCGGGCCGCGGCGAGAACTGGAGCGAGATCAATGCGACCGACGGCAAACGGCTGGCCGAACGCGCAACGCTCGAGAAGATCGATCTGGCGGTCATCGGACCCGACGCGGCGATCGCGGCGGGCGTCGGCGATCAACTGCGGCGGGCGGGCATCGCGACCTTTGGGCCCGATCGGTCGGCCGGGCGGCTCGAATCGAGCAAGATTTTCTCCAAGCGGTTCATGGAACGCCACGGCATTCCAACCGCCCGCGCCAAGGTCGTGCATTCGCTCGAGAGCGCGCGCAAAGCGCTCGAACACTGGGAGGGCGGTTGCGTCGTCAAGGCCGACGGCCTCGCCGCCGGCAAAGGCGTCGTCGTCGCCGACGATTCGAAGGCGGCGCTGGCGACGGTGACCGCGTGGTTCGGCCGCGGTGGCATCCCCGGCGGCGGGACCGGGATCCTGCTCGAAGAGCGAATGGCCGGCCGCGAGGTCAGCGTCTTTGCAATCGGCGACGGCCGAACATTCGTGCCGTGGGCGGCCGCTTGCGACTACAAGCGCGCGCTGGACGGGGACGCCGGGCCGAACACCGGCGGGATGGGTTCGTATTCGCCGCCCGTCGGCTTTCCCGACGACCTGTTTGCAATCGTGAACGACCGGATCCTGGACCGGGTCGCGCGCGGGTTGGCCGACGAGGGCGAACGCTACGTCGGCGTGCTCTATTGCGGCGTGATGTGGACCGCTACGGGTCCGCGCGTCGTCGAGTTCAATGCGCGGTTCGGCGATCCGGAGACGCAGGCGATCATGCCGCGCGTCGGCGGCGATTTCGCGGCGCTGTTGGCGAGCGCGACGCGCGGCCGCACCGATCTGCGCGAGATCGCATTCGCCGACGCGAGCTGCGTCGGCGTCGTGCTGGCGACCCGCGAGTATCCAATTAGGAGTTCGCCGCTGGCGGGGTTGCCGAGCCGGCTCGAGCTGGCCGAGGGCGCGGCGGCGTTTTGGGGCGTCTCGACGGCGCAGGGCAGCCGGGTCGATGCGGCCGGCGGACGTGTGCTCACCGTCACGTCGCTTGGAGCGTCGCTCGGCGAAGCCCGCGAGCGCGCATACGCGGCGGCGGCGACGGCGGCCGGCGAGCTCGGCCCCGGCCGAGTGCGCTACCGCACTGATATTGGTTTGACGTAAGTTTTACAAGGGATGCGACGAACACGGGGGAGCATGGAGTCGCGGCGGGTTTACAAGGACACGTACGAGCGGATCCTCTCGGCTCGCGAGCGGTTGATCGAACTACGCGATCAACGGTTCGACGAACTGGCGCAACTGCGGATGTTCTTGCGCGTCAAGCTGAACGATTATCTCAGCAACCGCGACCCGATCACCGGCGCGACCCTCGCTTCGATCGCGTACGAAGGCAATCGAATCCAGGGCGAAGCGGTCTTGCGGCTTGGGTTGTACGACGGCAGCTTCGTGAAGATTACCCTCGACCGGCTGGGCCATTTCCAGACCGAGGCTGAGCCCAACGTCTTCGATGGAATCCGGCTGATCGATCTGCACGTCAGCGGCGACGTCTACTCGGCGGACTTCGACTTTGCGCGCACCGATGTCGGCTCGGCCGAGATCCGGCGCGCCGATTTCGGCAAGGTGCTCGAGGTGCTGTTTCTGCGGACCGCGGACCAAGCCGAACGCGAGGCGGGGAGCGCGCCCGCCAAGACGCTGGTGCGCCTGTTGACCGAACGCGGCACCGCCCCGAGCGAAGAGCCGGTCGCCGCGAAGCGCCGCTAGCCGCCCGCAACCGCGAGCGCCCGGCCGCGGTAGTGAGGGGTGCCATGTACCAGACACAGCCGCGCTTCGGCGCCCCGGCGATCTCGACGCAAGGCCTACTCGGCCAAGTGCTTGGGATCACCGCAACCGGCTTTTTGATCACGGCGGTCACCTCGTACCTGACGATTGGGCTTGGGTTGCCGTACGGGGCCGGGTTGATCGCGTCGCTGATCGGCTTTGGCTTCCTGATCGCGATCTCCGGGACGCGGAACAACCCGGGGTTGTCGCTGCTGATGTTTTACCTCTTCACCGCCTGCGAAGGCGTCGGCATCGGGCCGTTGCTGGGAACGTATATCGCCAACTTCGGAACCGGGATCGTGACCGAAGCCGCGCTGACGACCGGCGTCGGAATGCTCGGGCTCGCGGCGATCGTCTACTTGACCAGTTTCGATTACCGGCGCCTGCAGGGGATCGCGTTCGGCGCGCTGCTGGTGCTCGTGCTCGTCGGGATCGTCTCGATCTTCGTGCACTTCCTGCACCCCGGCGTCTTCGCGTGGGCGACGCTCGTGATCTTCTCGCTGCTCGTGCTGGTCGACTTTGGCCGGATTCGGGCGGGTGGCGGGGGCGCAACGGCGATCGAGCTGGCGACCTCGATCTACCTCGATGCGATCAATATCTTCATCGCGCTGCTCGAGATTTTCGGCATGCGCCGGCGCAGCGATTGAGGTTCGCGGGAGCCGCGGCCGGTAGCGAGAACTAGTCCGCATGGCGCGTGCCTATGACGAAGAGGCGGAGCTGCCGGGAGGCGATACGCTGCACGAGGCGTGCGGCATCGTCGGAATCTACGCACCCGGTCAAGACGTAGCTCGTCTGTGCTACTTCGGACTATACGCGCTGCAACACCGGGGTCAGGAGTCGGCCGGGATCGCCGTCTCGGATGGCGGGTCGCTCGTCTGCCACCGCGAGATGGGGTTGCTCTCGGGGATATTTACCGAAGATATCCTGCGCACGCTCACCGGCTACATCGCTTGCGGTCACACCCGGTACTCGACGACCGGCTCGTCGGTCGTCGTCAACGCGCAGCCGCTGCTCGAACAGACCGAACTCGGCGAGTTCGCGATCGCGCATAACGGCAATCTCACCAATACCGACGAGCTGCGCGCGACGCTCGCGCCGACGACGGTCTTGCAGGCGAGCTCGGACTCAGAGGTTCTCGCTAAGCTGATCGTCGAGGCGCCCGGCGGATCGCTCGTCGAGCGGATTCGCTCGGTGATGGGCCTGGCCGCCGGGGCGTATTCATGCGTCGTGTCGACGGCGCGCGGGCTCTACGCGTTTCGTGACCCGTGGGGCGTCCGGCCGTTGTGTTACGGAACCTTGCCCGACGGCGGCTACATGATCGCATCCGAATCGTGTGCGCTCGCGACCGTCGGCGCCGACTACGTTCGCGAACTCGAGCCGGGTGAGATCGTCGGCATCGACAGCGACGGCTTCCACGCTTTCGCGGCCCCGGTGCCCGCGCAACCGGGGCTTTGCATGTTCGAATATATCTACTTCGCCCGGCCCGACTCGATTTTGAACGATCGTGCGATCTATGTGGCGCGCTTGGAGATGGGCCGCCAACTCGCCCGCGAGCATCCGGCCGATGCCGACGTCGTCATGGCGATTCCGGACTCGGCGGTCCCCGGCGGCATCGGCTTCGCCGAAGCGAGCGGCTTGCCGTACGTCGAAGGGTTGATCAAGAACCGCTACATCGGGCGAACCTTCATCAGCCCCGACCAGAAGATGCGCAGCCAGGGCGTCGATCTAAAATTTAATCCAATCGTCGAGAACCTGAAGGGCCGGCGTGTCGTCGTCGTCGACGACTCGATCGTGCGCGGTACGACGACGCCGCGGATCGTGCGGCTGGTGCGGCAAGCGGGCGCAACCGAGGTTCACGTGCGGGTCACCTCGCCGCCGATCATGCATCCGTGTTACCTCGGCGTCGATATGGCGACTCACGAGGAACTGATCGCGGCGAACCTCAGCGTCGACCAGATTCGCGAGCGGATCGGCGCGGATTCGCTCGGCTATCTGAGCATCGACGGCTTGGTCGGCGCAACCGGTCGTTCGCGCGACGACGTGTGCCTCGGCTGCTTTACCGGACACTATCCGGTGACCAATCCCGCGCAGCCCCCACTTGCGGCGGTCGCGCGGCCGTGAACTGGCGGCGCGCGGCGATCGGCGCGGCGGTTTTAGTGCTTGCGGCCTGCGGTGGCGGCGGGGGATCGGCGCAGACGGCGAGCGGCCCCGCGCCGTCGCCGGCGACGCAACCGGCCGGCGCGCCGCCGAATTCGGGGCCGACGACCGATCCGCGGCTGTCGGTCGCAACCGGGTTCGTCGCGAACACGATCGCGGCGGTTCCCGGCGCGCGGGAACTCGCGGCGTTGCCTAACGGCGACCTGCTGGCTGGGACGACCGGTTCGCAACTCTGGCTCGTGCCGAACGCCGAGAACGCCGGCGCCGCCGGAACCGCGCACGCGTTCATCGATCTGCATCAGGGAACGGTCAATGGGGTCGCGATCTCACCGGACGGCAAGACGATCTACGCCGCGACCCAAACGACGATCTTTCGCGTATCGTATCACGCGGGCGATCAAACGGAACCGGACGCAAGCGCCCAGGCCATCGCGCACGTTCGAACCGGTTCGATTGCGCCACACAGCGACGGCGACGTCCATACGACCACGTCGGTCGGCGTGACGACGACGACCGTCTACGTCGGCATCGGCTCGTCGTGCAACGCCTGCACGGAGGTTGATGCGTCGCGGGCCGCCATCTGGGCGATGAATCCCGATGGGACGGCGTTTCATCAGATCGCGACGCGGATCCGCAACCCGATCGCGCTGGCGATCGATCCGGCGAGCAATGCGCTGTGGGCCGGCGGCGCCGGCCAGGACGCGCTTGCGAAGGGTCACCCATACGAATACATGGACGACGTGACCGCGCACGGATCGTCGATTGCCGATTACGGCTGGCCCGAATGCGAAGAAGATC
>JBOHTW010000305.1:0-2532 GCA_050733835.1 Vulcanimicrobiaceae bacterium
ATGCTCCTTTGGGGGCTGCCCGGAGCGGTTCGAGCGGAGGCGACCGCGCCGCCGCTGCTGCCGTCGGTTCTGACGGTTCATATCAAAGATTTCAAGTATCGTCCGCCGACGGCGAAGGTCCATGTCGGCGACCGGGTCACGTTCGTCAACGACGACGGCGACGCGCATACGGTAACCGCCAGCGACGGGAGTTTTGATTCCGCCGGGCTGGATACGTCGGGCACGTGGCAGCACGTGTTTACGAAGGCCGGGACGTTCTCGTACTTCTGCGCGCTGCATCCCTACATGAAGGCGACGATCGTCGTCGCGCCCCGAGGAGAGAAACCATCATGAAGCGACAGGACTTTCTCGAACACGTCGCCTGGACCGGCAGCGGCATCGCTTGGACGCTTTCGGCGACCGGACTGCTGACGGCGGCGGCATCGGCCGCCGACGAGCGCTTTTCGTTCGTGCAGATCAGCGATAGCCACATCGGCTTTCACCGGCCGGAGAATCCGGACGTCATCGGGACACTCAACGACGCGGTGACCGCGATCAACGGCTTGCCGCGCCAACCGAACTTCGTCGTTCACACCGGCGATTTAACGCACTTGGCGAAGCCCGAACAGTTCGACATGGTTAAGCAGGCCTTGAGCGCGCTGCGGGCGCCGTTGATCACGATTCCCGGCGAACACGACGTGATCGGCTCGAGCAAGGCATACTTCGATGCCTTCGGCCGGAAGGATGCGCCGGCCGGCTGGTCGTCGTGGGATCAAGCCGGGATCCATTTTCTGAGTTTGGTAAACGTCTTTAATTTCGAGACGATCGGCAAGCTCGGCGCCGAGCAGATCGCGTTCGTGCAGAAAGATCTCGCCGCGCAGAAGTCGTCGACGCCGGTCGTCGTCTTCGGTCACGTGCCGCTGTACGCGCTCTATCCCAAATGGGGCTGGACGACCGAGGACGGCGCGCAGGTGCTGGCGATGCTCAAGCGGTTCGATGCGGTCACCGTGCTCAACGGGCACATCCACCAGATAATCCAGCACAGCGAAGGCAACATTCGGTTTGCGACCGCGGCGGCAACCGCCTATCCGCAGCCGGCGCCCGGGACCGCCGAGAAGCCCGGCCCGCTCCAGGTGGCGCCCGGCCGGCTGTTGCACGTCCTCGGCTATCGCACCGTCGAACTCGCGGCAGCCGGCGGTACGAAGCTTGCCGATCATGACCTCGCATAGGCTCGCACCGAACGCGACGGGAGGCGGATCATCATCGAACGTGAGGCGGATGCCGGCCTCGTCCAGGGGTTCCTCGCCCGCCAGCCGACGGCGCTGGACGAGGCGTACCGGGCCTACGGAACCGCGTTGTTTTCGACGGCCCGCTACGTCCTCGGCAACGATGACGACGCGGCCGACTGCGTTCACGACGCGCTGCTGCGCGTCTGGTTGCGGCCGACGACGTATCGCTTGGAGCGCGGTCCGCTGCGGGCCTATTTGATCGTCTGCGTGCGCAACGAAGCGATCAGCCGCAGGCGGACCGCGGCGCGGCATGCGCGGATCGAAGAAGGGCTGGCGCGTACGCAGGCCGAGTCGTACGAGTTCGAGATCGGCGATCACGTCGAAGCGGCGCGATTACGTGCCGGGCTCGCGGCGCTTCCCGACGAGCAGCGCACCGCGCTTGAACTCGCCTACTTTAACCAACTCTCGCACACGCAAATCGCCGACCGGTTGGGCGTACCGCTGGGCACGATCAAGAGCCGGCTGTCGCTTGCGCTGCGCAAACTCCAAATCGCATTCGGCGACCAAACGCAGGCACACACGTGAACGTTCATTTAGACGAGTCGGCGGAGCTGTACGCACTCGGCGCGCTCGAACCGCACGAGGCGGCGCTCGTCGAGCAGCACCTGGCCGTCTGCGCGGATTGCGCGCGGCGCGTCGGCCGCGCCGAGACGGCGGTCGCGAACATGGAGGCGGCGTTCGTGCCGCAAGCCGCGCCGCCGGCGGATCTGGCGCGGCGGCTGGCGGCTCCCCCACTTGCGAACGTCGCGCGCGCGCGGCCGCGGCCCGGCTGGATGGCGGCGGCGATTGCGGCCGTCTTCGTTGCCGTCCTCGGACTGGCGGCACTGGGACGGCAGTTCGGTACGCTACAAGCGACGATCGCTCGCAACGACCTCGTGTTCGCGACGATGGCGAACGCGCACTTCCGCCATGCGTCGTTCATCGGCCGAGGCGCGCCGGAGCTGGTTGCCAAGGCGATCTATGCACCCGACGGCGCGTGGGTCTATGTGATCGTCGACCAGGCCGACTGTGCATGCCACGTCGTCGCGCGGACGGCGGCCGGCGCGCGCGATTTGGGCCGGTTGCATAGCGAAGGCCGAACCGCGACCTTGTTCGTTCAAGCCGCGGCGAAGCCGCCGATGCTCGCGCTCGTTCGCTACACCGACGGCGCGACGCTTGCAACCGTGAGGCTCGTGTATTAGTCGCTCGCCCTGTCGCTCATTTAGCGCTTTATTTTTGGGCGCACGAGGGAGAAGATGTCGGTCGTGCGGGCGTAGTCGTTGCC
>JBOHTW010000306.1:0-16342 GCA_050733835.1 Vulcanimicrobiaceae bacterium
GAGAAGCTACGTGCTCTCATACCGTGAGTTTTCGTTTCAAGCGCTGCCGGACGACCAAGCCGGCAGCGTCGTGCTGATGATGCGGCTCCTACCGGTCGCCGACGAACCCGCGCCGAATTCCGAACCAGCCGACTAGAAGGTCGGAGAGGCGTGGGCCGTTTCGGCGACTAAAAAGTCGCAGAAATGCCACGGGTCTTGATCGCCGAGGATGAGACGCGAATCGCCTCAGTCTACAAATCTTGCGTGACGACGTCTTGCGCCTGATGCGCTTGGTCGTTGATTTGTTGCACCTCGCGCGAGTCGATACGGCGACTTCGCCGTTGCGGACGCAGGCACAGGCGCTCGCGCCGATCCTCGATCACGTCGCGCGTGCTTACGCCGGGCGGGCCGATTCGGCCGGTGTGAGCTTGTCAACCGGCGGTCCTATCGAGGTGCTCGTGGCTGCCGACGCCGACCAGTTGGAGCGCGCCGTTGCGAACCTCGTCGAGAATGCCGTCCGCAACACGTGCGCCGCCGCGACGGCGCGCAGCGGCGCTGCTAGAGCACATGTGGGGTGATCAGAAAGACAATATCGTCTTTCTGATGCAACCGCTGACGATTGCGAAAGACCTGCCCGAGAATCGGGATGTCGCCAAGCAACGGAACCTTGGTGACCGTCTCGGACGTAATCTCCTCGAATAGACCGCCGAGGACGATCGTTTCATCCGACCGGACGCGCAACGTCGAATCGACTTGGCGGTTGGCGATGATCGGATAGCCCTGCGGTGAGAGGCCTTGCAGGACGCTGTATTGCGGATGCAGTTCGGCGATTATCGAACCGTCCGATCCGATCGTCGGCGTCAATTTCAGGTTCACCCCGATATCGACGAAGCTGACGCTTTGGAGCGCCGTCGTCCCGGTCGACGTAGTCGAGACGATCGGATAGGACGTCCCGATGCGCAGATCGGCCGCTTGATTGTTGAGGGTTGCGACCCGCGGAGTCGCCAGCACCTTCGCGCGATTCGCCGAGATCAACGCGTTGAGTGTCGCTTGGATCGGGATCGTTCGGTTTTGGAAGGTATACGTCGTCGAGCCGACGGTGGCCGCCGAGCCGCCAAACAACACGCCGACGTTGGCGTTATCGTTGGCAAGCGTGACGTCGACGACTTTGACCTCAAACATCACCTGCGGCGTCGGGACGTCGAGCACGGCGAGGAATGCGCGGGCCGCGCCGATCGTCGCCGCGTCGCCGGTCACCAAAATGGCGTTTTGGCGAAGATCGGCGCGGAATGCATTCTTTGGTACGACGCCGGACAGCTGACGCTCGGCGTCGTCGGCGCGCGCATACCGCAACGGAACCGACACGGTGCGGATGCCGGGCACGGTGGCGTCGGTCGCCACGTGACCGCCGTCGCGAGCGGCGACCATGAGAACCGATCCATCGTGACGGATTGCCAAGTCGAACGCTTCGGTGACGACCCGCAGCGCGGTCGCAAACGAGACGTTGCGCAAGTGGATCGTCGCCCGCTCCGGCTTCACGGACCGATCGACGGCGATATTGGCGCCCGATTCGAGAGCTAGCAGCCGCAAGACATCGACGACGTCGGCGTTCTGAACATCGAGCGAGATCGACCCCGGCTGCGCCTGCGCCACCGGCGGGCACAACCCCAGCGCCAGGCACAACGCACCGGCGAATGCGATGCGGCGCCTCATGGCTTGAGCTCGACTGCCAGATGCGTCCCGTCGCCGAAGGTGACGCCACCGAGCGTAATGCGGTCGATCGTGCGGCCGCCGACCGAGTCGCCGATCGTAACCATCCGGGTTCCGGCCGCGGCGTCGACGAGCGCATACGCCCGATCGCCGACGGCGACTCCGATCAAACGCGGCTCGTCGTGCGCGAGATCGTCTGCGGCCGGCAAACCGGTTGCGCCGGCGTTTGGCGGAAGAACCGGCAGTCGGGCCGCGGTCGCGGTCGGCGCGGCTTCGGGCTCGAGTCGCGGCGCGACGACCGCCGGGTCAATGGCGAACGGATCGCGACGGATTACGATCGCCGGAACCGGTTGCGCCGGATGGTAGGCCGGAAGCAGCGGCGCCGGCGCGAGTTGCGGGTTCGATTCCGCGAAAACGCCGGCGTCCGTCGTCGGCAGGCAGAGGCCGAGAAGAAAGAACGTCGTCAATGAAACGCCGCCGGCGGCGGCGAGTTCGCGAAGTCGTCGGCTCATCGTCGGCCTCCTTGGTGGTCGGCAAGCGCGCCGGCCGGCGCGCGAAGGGTTTGGACCGTAATCGTTCCGTCGAGCGCCGAGTTAGCAGGCCGATCCGGTTGGTGCTGACCGACGCTGATGCTGACCGCGACGACGCGCAAGAGCGTCGGCATCAGCGAGAGGTCGCGCACAAACCGCTCGGTCCGTTCATATTGTCCGCGTTCGCGGATGGTATACGTCTGGGTCGTCAACGCAATTGCCGACGCGGCGGGCCGCGGTGACGGGAGCGATTGCGGCTCCGCGTCATCCGGTCGAACCTCGACGAGCGTAACGCTGTCGGCTTGCGCGACCCGGTTGAGGTCGACCAGCAGCGCGCCGGCCGATGAGTTGCCGCGGCCGCGTAAATCGATGCGTTGAAGATCTTGCGCGATCCGGGTCGCGAGGTCGCGGATTCGTTCGCGCTCGGCGGTCGCGCGTTCATCGGACCGGAGCCGGGCATAGTCGGCGCGAATTGCCGCTCGCGCCGCCTGCACCGCGGATTCGAACGGGTGCAGGACGACCGCGTAGCCGGCGACGGCCACGGCTAAGGTCGCGAGCCACACGAGTTTAGCAGTTAGATCTTGGCGCGCGGCGTTCATCGCGGAAGCCGTTCGCTCAAGCGGATATTGAAATCGATCAGCGGCCGCGAACCCGAGTCAACTTCGCGCGCGCCGCGCAGCGTCGTCGCGGCAAACCGGTGACCGGTCGCCAGCTGTTCGAGGGTCGACCCGAGCGCGGCAAAGTTCGCGGCTTCGCCACGCAGGTCGTAACCGTCGGGTTGCTGTTCGATCGCCGTCAGCCAGACGCCGGCCGGTAGTCGATTGGCGATCTCCGCGACGGCCGCGGCGCGTTCCGAACCCGAGCGCTGAACGGCATGCGCTCGGTCCGCCAGCGCGGTTAATCGGCGAATCGCTACGAGGTGCGCGCGCAGATCGCCAAGCCGCCGATCGGCGCGTTCGACCCGCTCGTCGAGTTGCGCGCGGACCGCGACGGCGTCGCCAAAAGCGGAGCGCTCGACGACCACCGCAGCGAACAATCCAATGATCGTCGCGAGCAGTGCGGCAATCGCCGTCCGCGTCGACGCGGTGAGCCGAAGGTCGCGCGTGGCGGCCAGGGGATCGAACCGCGGACCGTGCAGCAGATTGACTCGTCTCATGCGGCTTGCGCGTCCGCGCACGACCAGAGCGCAAGCCCAATCGCGAGCGCGACGTCGGTGGCGGCCGAACCGACGACGTCGGCGGGGAAGTTGCCGGCGCCGGGGGCGACGGCTGCAGCGACTGCTATCCGGCAACCCGTCGCACGCTCGAGCTGGTCCGCGAATCCGATCAGGCGGACTCCGTTCCCGACCAGCGTGAAGCGGTCGATCGACGAAGAGCAACTCGCGCGAGCGGCCACGACCGCCTGCGCGATCGCTCGCACCGACGCAGCCAGTTCGACGTCGGCGCTCCCGCCCAGCCCGTGCGCTCGTTTGCGACGTTCGGCGGCCGGGGTGTCGAGGGACAACGACCGCGCGATCGCGGTCGTGAACTGAGCGCCGCCGCCGTCGAGGACCGCGCAGCGGGGAACGTCGCCATCCAAGACATGAAACCGTGTCGTTGCAGCACCGACGTCGAGTGCCGCGCCGGCCGCGGGGAGCGCGCGACGAAGCGCGAGCGAGTCGTGGTCGACCGCCGTAACGCGCAGACCGGCAGCGCGAACCAGCGCGACCCGTTCGGCCAGCACGAGCCGGCGGACGATCCCAAGCGCGTGCGCTCCGCGCCGCCGATCGATCGCGAGCAGTGCCACCCGCGCACGTTCGACCGGATAGGTGATGTAGCGCGTCGCTTCGTACTGGGCGGTCCGGCCGCGCTCCGCGCGCGACATCGGCGGCAGCACGATTTCGCGCAGCAAGGCGTCAGGTTCACCGATGCCGATGACGCAACGGCGCTCGCGCACGCCGAGATCGACCAGTAGGGCGCGCAGCGCCGCGACTCGTTGGGCGTCGGTTTCGCCCGCGACGTCAACTCCACCGAGTCGCTCGATCACCGGCGCGCCGCGATCGGTCCGTAACGCCGCAACCCGGATCCGGGTGCTCCCAAGGTCGACGCCGAGCGGTAGCTTCATCCGACGAGCCCCAGTGCCGCTAACCCGAATGCGACGGCGCAGCCGCCCGCCAGATACGGTGCGAACGCCATTGCGTCGCCGCGCGCTGCGTGAGCGATCCCCAACCGGTAGCCGGCCACCGCCCCGCCGGCAACGAACGCCACGCCGAGGGCGGCTAGCCCAATTTGCGGACCCAAGCCTGCGCCGATGCACGTGCCGAGCTTTACGTCGCCAAGTCCAAGCCCGCGGCGGCGCGTTACGAGATGAATCGTTAGCAACGTACCGCCGATTGCGAGCGCGCCGGCAGACGCAACGTCGATTGCTTGCAAGCTAAGCGCGAGCAGACCAAGTAGCGCTAACGCCGGGTACGTCAGTCGGTTTGGCACGAGGCCCGTCCGAGCGTCGGCGATTCCGCCGGCGAGTGCCGTCGCCGTGGCCGTGGTCGCGAGCACCGTAGCCGCAACACTCATCATGTGCCGGAAACCGCGCTGAAGCCAGCGGTCGAACTATACCGAATGTGAGTCGTCGTCGCATCGTGGCCGGCGAGTTGTCCGAGCGTACTCGGATCGTAGCTCCCGCTCGACGTGATGGTGTACCCGGTTGGGTCGTTCGCGGGACCCGTCAGGGCGAACGCATAACTGCCGCCGGCCGGGTCCTCCGGGGTCGCATTGAGATACTCGCCCGGTCGCGCGTTCGCATCGACGCCGAAGGCGTTGGTGACCGCGGTGGTCGCGGGTGGATAACTCTGATGATCGGAGTAGTAGAGTTCGGCCGCGGTCGCGATCGCACGCATATTCGCCATCGAAGCCGAGACCGAAGCCTGCGCTCGCGCGTGAAAAAAGTTGGGAACCAAAATCCCGGCGATGATCGCGATGATTGCGACGACGACCATCATTTCGAGCAGGGTGAAGCCCCGCTCGCCGCGGCGGTCGTTCGATGGGGCGATCATGTGCGAACGAGTTCCCACTTGGCAGCTTCTTTCAGACATCGCCGCTAGGACATCGCGGCCTGCATGCGCGCCAGGGCCCGCTTCTCGAGACGCGCGACGTGTCGGCTCGAATATCCAAGCCGCGCCGAAAGCTCAATTTTGCTCAAACCGCAGGCGTGGATTCCGAGCACGATCGCGCGCTGCACGGGACTCAGGTCGGTCAATGCTCCGTGGAGCAAGACGCGATCTTCGGTGCTCGGGCGCCGATCGACGAACGCCCGGCGCTCCAACCGCGCGGCTGCTGCCGGGCCGAGCGCATCGAGCGCAATCGGCACCGCCAGGCTGCGCGATCGAACGCCCCCGACCGCCGTCGACGGAGCTATGGCCAGCTCCGAGCAAAGCTCGGCGGCGGTCGGTTCCCGTCCGAGCCGCTGCCGAAGCATTTCGACCCCGCGGCGGCTCCGCAACTCGAGCGTTCGCAGGTTCCGCGGAATGCGAACCAACGGCTCGTGGTCGCGAACGTAGTGCATCAGTTCGCCGACGATCACGAGCCAGGCATAGGCCTCAAACGGCGTCGCGGTCGCTGCGTCGAACCGGTCACACGCTTTGATGAGACCGATCGCTGCGACCTGCTCGAGATCGCATGCATCGATACCGCTCCGGCGAAACTTTCGCGCGCCTCGCCGGCACAGGTAGTGAAACGCCGCGAATCGCCGTTCGCGTTGCGCGCGCAGTTGGGTGGTCATCGGATCTGGCCCACCAGCGAGTAGAGCGGTACAAAAATCGCGTAGACGATCGATCCGACCGCAAAGCCGGCGACGCCGATCAGCATGGGCTCGAGAACGGCCCCAAGCGCAACGGTCGCCGCCGCGACCTCACGGTCGTAGTGCTCGGCGGCTCTTAGAAGCATCGCGTCGATGCAGCCGGACTCTTCCCCAGTCCACAACAATTGCAGCAGCAGGGGGTCGAAGAGCTTCGTGCCCGTGAGTTGCGCGGCGAGGCCGGCGCCTTCGCGCACGCCGTCGCGGACGCGCATCAGCGCGACGGCATACTCGCGGTTGCCGGCCGTTGGTGCGGTCAACTCGATCGCGCGAAGTACGTCGACGCCGACCTGCAGGAGCGAACCGAGCGATCGCGCGATCCGCGCGACCGTCACACCCCGTGCAATCGCACCGACGATCGGCAACCGAACCGCAAGCCAATCCCACGCCGCTTGAAAGCGCCGGCTCGAGTGCAGAAGAAGAGTCGCTGCGACGATTGCGGTCAGGCCGCCGCCGACGCGCACGCCGGCTGCCGGCCCGCTGAACAGTTCGCCGATTGCGAGCAGAAGGCGCGTGCTCGCCGGGAGTGGCGCGCCGAGTTCCGCAAACATTCGGCCGAACGTCGGAACGATCGTTGCGATCAAAAACGCCGTCAGTGTGGTCGCGGCGACCAGTACGATCGCCGGATAGGCCAGCGCCGCGGTGAGCCGTTTGCGGAGCGCATCATCGCGTTCCAACAGCGCAGCCAGCCGCTCGAGTATCTCATCGAGCAGGCCTCCGTTTTCACCGGCTTCGATCATTGCAACGTGCAGCGCGGAGAAATCGCGCGGCCGGCGCCGCATCGCATCGCTGAGCGAACGGCCCGCCTCGACGTCGGCTAAGATTGCGCGCAGCGCTTCGCGCAGGCGGCGGTCCTGGGTCTGAGCCGCCACGACGCCGATCGCCCGCTGGATTGGAACGCCCGCCTGAACCAACGTTGCGAGTGACCGCAAGAGCGCGAGCATCGCGCCGGCTCCGAGCGACCGTGGGACCTGCAGCGCGGCAAGCCGGCCGCCGACGGTCGCGGCCGGGTCGATTCCGGTGATGAACAACGCGCGAGCCCGGAGATGGTCGACGACTGCGGCGGCGTTCTCCGCGTTGACTGCGCCGCTGATGCGCGCGCCCTCGGGGGTACGCGCGCGGTAGAAGAACGTCGTGCTCATCGCTGCTGGGCCGGCGCCGCGCCGGCGATGCTGCGAACCTCGTCGGGTCGGTCGGTGCATTCACGCGCAGCGGCGACCGTGACGACGCGTCGAACGACCAACTCGGAGAGGTGCGCTTCGAGCGTCTGCATTCCGGCCTCGCGGCCGGTCGCAATCGCATTGCGCAGTTGATGCGTCTTTCGTTCGCGGATCAGGGCTCGGACGCCGTCGGTTGCGACCAACACCTCAGCGGCGGCTCGCCGGCCGCCGGCGACGAGCCGAACCAGCCGCTGCGCGACGATACCGACGAGCGTCTGCGCGAGCTGGGCGCGAATCTCGGCTTGAGCGGCCGGACCGAACGCGTCGACGATGCGGTCGACGGCTTGGGCGGCGCTAGCCGCGTGCAGGGTCGTCACAACCAGTCGGCCCGTCTCGGCCGCAACCAACGCCGTCGCGATCGTCTCGGGGTGCCGCAGTTCGCCGATGACGATGACGTCCGGATCGGCGCGCAATGAACTGCGTAGCGCGTCGGAGTGGGTCGCCGCGTCGGGTCCGACCTCGCGATGCGCGATCAACGACCGGATCGGCGGGTGACGGTATTCGACCGGGTCTTCGATCGTGACGATGTGACGGCTGGCCGCGCGGTTGATTCCGTCGACCAGCGCCGCCAAGGTGGTCGTTTTCCCGCTGCCGGTCGGTCCGACGATCAACAAAAGTCCGCTGGTTCGCCCAGCCAGCGTCGGTAGGATCGCCGGTAGATGGAGCGATTCGAGCGACGGGACGGTTTGCGCCAGTAACCGGATCGCAAGATGAAGCTGACCGCCGGCTCGAAACGCGTGGAGGCGTAACGGACCGAACGCCGGATCGCGGACGGCGCGGTCGGCATGGCCGTGGCGCTGGAGGCTCGCGCTCGCAATCGGGTCGAGCAGGCTGTCGGCGATCCGCGCGATCTCGGAAGCGCCGAGCGGCTGATCGTCAAGCGGCCGCAGGGCTCCGTCGACGCGGGCAAATGCCGGCCTGTCAGGCGTCAGATGGAGATCGGAGGCACCGATGCTACGGGCGCGCGCCAGCAATTCGCGGATCGCAACTTCGCCGAGCGCACCGGCCCGCGTCATTCGTCGAGCGCGCCCAGCGCGCGAACGACTTCGGCCGGCGTCGTGATCCCGCACGCGAGCTTTTCGCGTGCGTCGACTCGCAGTGGGCGATAGCCGCCCGCATTCGCCAGTCGGCCGACTGATGCAAACGACGCCCCACCGGCGATCGCCTCGCGGATCGAATCGTCGACCAGCAACAGCTCGAAAAGTCCGATCCGCTCGCGAAAGCCGGAGCCGCCGCACGCGAGACAGTCGTTCGGCCGGACCGAATCCTCGCCGGCCGGCGAGCACGCGACGCACCGGCGGCGCACTAACCGTTGTGCCAGTACGGCGCTCAAACCGGCGGCCAGCGCGGCTCGCGAGACGCCCAGTTCGATCAGCCGTTCGATCGCGCGCGGGGCATCGGCGCTATGCAGCGTCGTCAACACGAGTTGGCCGCTCAACGCCGCACCGGCCGCGGTTGCCGCCGTCTCCGAGTCGCGCATCTCGCCGATCATGATGACGTCCGGGTCGTGCCGAAGCACGCCGCGCATCACGCGATCGAACGTCAGGCCGGCGCGCGGGTTTACTTGGACCTGCGTCACGCCGGCCACAACGCGTTCGACCGGATCCTCGATCGTGCAAATATTTCGTTCCGGCGTGTTGAGCCGGTCGAGCGCAGCGTAAACCGTCGTCGTCTTACCGCTGCCCGTCGGACCACAGACGACGATGAACCCGAAGGCGGCATCCAACGCCGCGCAAAACGCCGATCGGGCGGCGTCCGCCATTCCGAGTTCGCGAACCGAGGGCGACCGCGCCGACAGGTCGAGCAACCGGATCGCGAGCTTTTCACCCTCGCGCCCCGGAAGACTCGCGACGCGAGCATCGATCTGCCGGCTGCCGGCGTCGAATGAGTAGCGGCCGTCTTGCGGAAGGCGCCGTTCGGCGATATCCATTCCGGCCAGGACTTTGAAGCGCGAGATTACGGCGCCGGCGACGCGTTCGTCGAGCGACTCGATTTGGCGCAATCGGCCGTCGACGCGTAGCCGAATCCGCGCCCCGTTGGCCGTCGGCTCGACATGGATGTCGGAAGCGCGCTCGTGAACGGCTCGATCGTGAAGTCGATCGACGATCGCGACCGCGCCGACCCCGCCCAAAGCGAGCGGTGCAGACGTGGCAGGGATCGGGGCGGTTAAAAGTGTCGTCATTAAGAAGGCGCTGTCAAGGAGTTCGGCGATTATCCGTAACGGTTATGACTGTGGTGCGACGGATTTATGTCCGCCATGTTTCCGTTGTCCCAAATTTAGGAAATAGGTCCCAATTGACCGTCCTATCATTGTCCGCTCTGCAATCCCAGGGGGAACCAGGTCCGACATGAACGTTGCGCGTGTCTTGGTCGCCGAGGACGATCTCGCGATCCGCGAGTTGATCGTCCATCATTTGGAGCGCGAGGGCTTCAGCGCCCTCGAAGCGAGCGATGGCGTCGCCGCACTACGCAAAGCGCGCGGCGGCGTCGATCTGGTCGTGCTCGACGTCGGCCTACCGGGTTTGGACGGTTTCGAAGTAACCCGCGCCCTGCGTCACGAGGGCAACACGACGCCGATCGTGATCCTGACCGCGCGAACCGATGAAGTCGATCGCATCGTCGGATTCGAACTCGGGGCCGACGATTACGTTCAGAAACCGTTCTCACCGCGCGAGGTGATCTCGCGCGTCCGGGCAATCATGCGGCGCTGTAAAATTCGTCACGACCCACGCCCGCGCGTGTTGCGGTTTGGTCGGCTCGACGTCGACAATGCGGCGCGCGAGGCGCGGGTCGACGGCGTCGACCTCGCCCTCAAGCCGCGCGAGTTCGCGCTGCTGTACGAATTGGCCAGTAATCCCGGCGTGGCGCTGTCGCGCGACGTGCTCCTCGAGCGCGTTTGGGGCTACGACTTTGACGGTGATCAACGGACCGTCGACGTTCACGTCCGACGGTTGCGCGCGCGGGTGGAAGAAGGGCCCAACCTCGCGCGAATGATCCACACCGTCCACGGCTTCGGCTACAAGTTCATCCATGCGTAACCGGCGGCGGCCGGGGACGATGGTCCCGCGTGCCGAGTTGGCCGAAGCGCTCGTCGGAAACCTGCCGTCCGAGGCGGTCCCGCTGCTGGTCGTGCGGTTGCCCGATCTCGAGCGGCTTGCTTGGCGGGAAGGTCGCCGGGCCGCCCGTGCACTCGAACGGCGGTCGACCAAAGCGTTCGTCGATGCGGCCCGCCGCACGCTACGCGCCGACGACGTGATTGCGCACGAACCCGGCGACGAAGACTTTCTAGCGGCTCTCCGTTCGCCGGCACGAGCCGGCGCGAGCGTCGCCGTGCCGACCGACTCGCGCGCGACCTTAGCGCGGTTGGCGTCGGCGCTCGAGGCGGCGACCGGGCTGCGGGTCGAGACGGGCTGGACGGTCGTGCGCGCGTCGGCCGGCGAAGTTCGGCTGGCGGCGGTCGTCGAGGAGGCGCTCGAGCGGGGCGCGCACGAGCGCGAGCGCTACGCGTTTTTTTCGACGATCGGCCACGAACTGCGGACGCCGCTGACGTCGATTCGCGGCTACCTCGAAACGATCTTAGATGAGCAACTCGACCCACACCGGCAACGGGCGTTTCTCGAAACCGTCTATGCCGAGGCGACTCGCTTGAGCCGGCTGGTCGACGGCTTGTTCGAGATTTCGTTGCTCGATCTGCGCGCGACCGCGCACGCGGCGGCAAATTGCCAGAGCGACGACGCGTTACGGCGGGCGGTTGCGGTCGTCGAGCCGATCGCCGCCCGGCGCGGGGTTCGGATCGACAATCGGGGCGGGTCCTCGGCACGAGCGCTGATGGACTGCGACCACCTCATCCAGGTGATCGTGAACCTGCTCGAAAACGCCGTCAAACACGGAGCCGAGCGCGGTCACATCGAGGTTTCGAGCACAACGCTTTCGCCGCGGTTTCTCGAGATCTGCATCGACGACGACGGTCCGGGCATTCCGCCCGCCGAGCGCCAGCGCATCTTCGAACTCTCGACCCGCGGTTCGCGGGCGTCGTCGACGGGCTCGGGCCTCGGTCTGGCCGTCGCCCGGCTGATGATCGAACGCGTCAACGGCGAGATCGACGTCGTCGATTCACCGCTCGGCGGTTCACGCTTCCGCGCACGGTTACCGCTGATTCCCCCGATGGACCAAGCCGGCTGCACCGGTGTAACCTGACATGAGCAAGCAGCGAGTCGCGCCCGCGCTCGCTCCGGAGCCGTTGGGTGGAGTAGCGCGGCGAAGCGTCGAACCTCAAATCGTTTCTGCGGGTCTGTTGCCTGCGGTATCTCTCGCTTCTCGCCGGCCGCGTCCGCGAGCCGGAAGCAGCGCCCGATGTGGCGTTGCGCGCCGTACGCTAATCTGGAGGGTCCGTGGCTCGCTATCTTCACACGTCGATCTTCGTGGACGATATGACCGCGTCCATCGAGTTTTACCAGCGACTCGGGCTGACCCTACTCGAGGGGCCGCTGCACTACGAAGGTAATGCCGACATGGCGTTCGTCGGTGCCGATTGGAACTCGTACATCGAGCTGGTTTACGATCTCGAAGGCCACCCGCCATACGCCATCGGCAACCGCTACGAGCATCTCGCGCTCGAAATCGACGGTCACGGCGATTTCCCGGCGGCGATCGAGCGGCTGAAAAGCCAGGGGATCAAGATCACGAGCGGTCCCAAGAAATCGCCAAGCGGCACGCGCTGGATCGCGTTCGCGGAAGATCCCAACGGTATTCCCGTCGAGCTGCTGGAAGCCAAAGGCGGCGGCGCGATCAGCTAGCCATCGGCGCGTCGCGAAGTGGTGGTGGCCATTTCAGGTTCGTACGTGAGCACCGCACCACCCACGTCGTAGTAGGAGACGCGATTGCGGCCGCTGCGCTTGCTGTGGTACATTGCCGCGTCGGCAAGCTCGAGCAACCGGTGCGGTTCGTCGGCATCGGTCGGAAAGACCGCGATCCCGATACTCGCGGTGATCGGTGCCGTCAGCCCTCGATCGAGTACGGCTGAGAAATCGAACGACTCGACCCGGCGACGGAACTCTTCAGCACGCCGGACTGCGGCGACCTTACCCGCGCCGCCAAGCACGACGCAGAACTCGTCGCCGCCATTGCGCCCGACGATCGCATCGCAGCCGGCGAGCCGCTCGAGCAGTTGGGCGAGGGACCGAAGCACGATGTCGCCCGCGGCATGTCCCAGCGAGTCGTTGCACGCCTTGAAGTTGTCGGTGTCGATGAACAGCAGCGCCAGTCGATTCGACGCTTGCCCGCGCGGCTCGGAGCAATTCTCGACGAGCCGCGCCCGTAGCGTGCGCGGCGTCAACAGGCCGGTCAACGCGTCGAGCGATGCGTGCTCGCGATCGCGTTCGCGTTCCTGCGCGAGCTGGTAGGCGGGGACGGCCAGGTCGATCAGCGCGACGATCGCGGCCTCGCCGGCCAACGTGTCGACCGTCCGCGAGGCGACGTAGACGACGCCGAAGGCGGTCCCCGCCGCGAGCAGGGGAACGGCCACGAAACCGCGGTCGCCCGCGAGCGCCGGCCTGACGATGCCGCGTGATGCGACCCGGTGACCGCGGGCGACGGCGGCTGCGACCGCGGTTGTCGAATCGTCGAGTGCGACGTCGTGATTGGTGAAATAGGTTGCCCGCGCGCCGCTGGTAAAAACGCAAGTCAAAAGACCGCCGGCGCGTTCGAAGATGAGCACCGCGTCGATGGCGGGATCGAGCCGCCGCACCCCGGCGTCGATGGCCGATCGCACCGCGGCCGGCGACTCGCGCGACCCAGCGATGAACGCGCGGGCGGCGGCGTGGAGTTCATCGGCTCGGCCCTCGGCCAACCGCAGGCGGATCGCGGCGCGACCGATCCGGCGCGCTGAAAACAGATACGCCAGTGCAAACGCCAGCGCGATCGCGGTGCCAAAAATCGAGACGGCCGCCATGACGGACGGGATAGTTCCCCGCCGCCGCCGCGTTCCGGCCGCTCGCTGTCGACGCAACAGCGCAGGCGCCGCCCGGCCTCGATCCGTAGTAGCACCGCGATGGACGAATCGAATGGACTCGCTCCGGAGCGCGCGGCCGCGCGCGCCTTTGTTCTCGGCGGCAACTCGACGACGTTAGCCTATACGTCGAGCCTCGTGCCCGAGAAACGGCAGGTTACCGCGATCCTCGTGCCGCTCGCCTGGACGCCGGTTGGCGCGGTACTCGGCACCGACCGCCAGCGCGTGCAGATCGCCGCCGACAACGTCGCGGGCTGGGTCGAGCAGACGTTTGGGCCGGACGACGAGCGCGCGTTCCTCGGTTCGGTGCGCGATCTCGAGATGTTGGTTCGGGTCGGCTGGCACGCCGACGACCCCGACCGGTTGCGCGAGGAACTGCTCGTGAATCCCGAAGACGTCCCCGAAGACGTCCTCGACGGCCTTGGCGAGCCGCCGGTTCCGTTGGCGCAGTGCGCGATTTGCCGGCGGATGTGCGTGCGCGACGACTTCGTCTGGGGCGACCGTCAGCTCTGCGCGTGGGACTATCACGCAACCGTCTTTGGGAAGCGCGGCCCGTGGCGCGGCATCGCGTACGAGGATCGGCTGTTTGCGACCGTACCGCGCGCCGCCTACGTCGCACCGTTGCTGCTCGACGAACTGGGGGTCGAAGCGATCCTCATCGTGCGTTCGCTCGCCGAAGATGCGATGCGACGGCTCGTCAACCTTGCGATCGAGGCGGCCGGTGAAGCTTCGTATCTTGCCGTCCGCGGCGACGACGGATATACGTTGCTGCGCGAGCGCCCACCGACCCGATCCGCCGGTTCCGCGTAACGCATGAATCGGGCGATCGACCGGCTACGGGTCGTCCTTTTGGCGTGCTTTGTGATCTTGATCGCGCGACAGTTTTGGCTCCAGGCGATCGTCGATCGCACCATCGCCGACAATCCCCACAACCCGCGGTCGGCGATCGGGAATCTCGATCGTGCGCCAATCGAGGCGCGCGATGGAACTTTGCTCGCCTACACGACCAACGGTGTCCGGCGCTACCCGCTCGGCGCCGCGCTTGCGCAGACCGTCGGCTACGCCTCGAATCGATTCGGCGATTCGGGTCTCGAAGCGGCGTTTGCCGACCGTTTACGCGTCAAACCGGCCGTTCAAAGCCCGCTCGCGCAACTTCGGGCGATCTTCGTTCCGTCGCTGGTGCGCAAAGCGGCCGTGCCGCTGGTGACCACGATCGATCCGGGGATTGAAGCCACCCTCTACCGTTCGCTTGCGCCGTACGCCCGCGCGGCCGGTATCGTGCTTGACCCCGCGACCGGCCAGGTGCTGGCGATCGCCAGCGTTCCAAGCTTCGATCCGGAATCGCTCGCGAGCGAGTTCGCGCGACTGCACGACGATCCAGCGAGCCCGTTTTTGAATCGCGCGCTCAACGGGCTCTACCCGCCCGGCTCGACGTTCAAGATATTCACGGCGGCCGCCGCGCTGTCGGCCGGCGTCGTTACGCCGGCCTCGACGTTTGACGACCCCGGTTATCTGCGCGTCGGGAATGCCGTCGTCCACGACAATGAAAGCGAGCGGACCGGACATCAGGATCTGGCCGGTGCATTCGCGCTGTCGAGCAATGTCGACTTCGCTCGCATCGCGCTGGAGTTGGGCGCCGATAACTGGTTCGCCGCCGCCGGCCGCTGGGGGCTCGCTCGTCCGATCCCGTTCCCCCTCCCAGTCGCCGCCGACCATCTTCCGCGCCGGGCCGCCGTGACGCCCTCGATCCTAGCGCAGCTCGGGTTCGGCCAAGCGGACCTGTTGCTGACGCCGTTGCGGGTCGCGTTGCTGGCGGCGACGATCGCCGACGACGGCCGAACCCCGGCACCGACGATCGTGGATAACCAGTTAAGCGAACAATCGCTTGCCAAGCCTATCTCGCCGGCGACGGCCGGCGAGGTCCGTCGCCTGATGGAAGCGGTCGTCGCGCGCGGCACCGGCACGGCCGCCGCGCTGCCGGCGGTTGCGGTCGCGGGGAAGACGGGGACCGCGACGAACCCTTCGGGAAGAGCGCACGCATGGTTCGTCGCCTTCGCGCCGGCGGATCGAGCGCGCGTCGTCGTAGCGGTCGTCGTCGAACACGGCGGCTACGGCGGAGCGGTTGCTGCACCGATCGTTCGGCATGTGCTGGGTTATGCGCTCGAGCACGGCACGGGAGGCCGGGGACACTGAACTCGCGGTGACCGAACACGTTTTAAACGACAGGTATCGCCTCGACGGCCGGATCGGCGAAGGCGGCATGGCGACGGTCTACACCGGGACCGACACGCTTCTGCGGCGGCGCGTCGCGATCAAGGTCTTGCGACCGCAATACGCGGCCGACGCGGATTTCGTGCAACGTTTTTATCACGAAGCGCAACAAGCGGCGAAATTGTCGCATCCAAACATCGTCAATGTCTACGACGTCGGCCGCGAAGCCGAAGCGTACTTCATCGTGATGGAACTCGTCGACGGAACAACCCTTGACGAGATGATTCGCCACGACGGCAAGTTGCCCGAACCCGTTGCGATCGACTACGCAACTCAGATCTGCAGCGGATTAGCTTACGCCCACCGTCAGGGCCTGTTGCACCGCGACATCAAACCCGCGAACATTCTGATCACCGCCGACGACGTCGTCAAAATCTCCGACTTCGGCATCGCGCGCGCCGTCTCCGAACAAACGATGGCGCTGACCCAACCGGGCATGGTGATGGGCAGCGTCTACTACCTCTCGCCCGAGCAAGCCCAAGGGCACGAGTTGCGTGAGTCCTCGGATCTCTACAGCCTCGGCGTCGTGCTCTATCAAATGCTGACCGGGACCTTGCCGTTCACCGGGCCCTCGGCCGTCAGCGTCGCGCTCAAACACGTCTCCGAATCCGCCCCGCCGATCGACGGCGGTCCGGGTACGGTCAGCCCGGCCCTCGCGGCGATCGTGCGCAAGCTGCTCGCCAAGGATCCGGCCGAGCGGTATTCGTCCGCCAGCGAACTTGCATCGGCTCTTCGCGAGGCCCGCGAACGGCCGCACGTCATCGGCGAGGCGGCCGGCGGCGGCGGGGCGAGCG
>JBOHTW010000307.1:0-18664 GCA_050733835.1 Vulcanimicrobiaceae bacterium
GGCGGCGAGCAGCGCGCGCTGCAACGTCGAGAGGCGCGCACCGTCGTCGGCTGACTTGCGCCAGCGCGCCTCGGGGTGGCGCCCGACGACGCCGATCCCCGAGCACGGCGCGTCGATGAGGACGCCGTCGGCGTCGGCGAGCTCCGCCGGTTCGCGCGCGTCGCCAACCGTGCAGGTTGCAACGTGGGCGCCGGCGTTCGCGAGCAGTTCGCGCCAGTGTTCGGCTTTGCGCGGATCGAGTTCGATCGCCGCGAGTTGCCCGCGGTCGGCGAGCCGCGCGACGATTTGAACGCTCTTGTTTCCGCGGCCGCTGCAGAGTTCGACGATCCGCTCGCCCGGCTGCGGTGCGAGTAGGTCGACCGGCATCGCCGCGGCCTCGCTCTGGCGCGCCCAACGTCCGCTCGGGTCGACGCTCGCGACCCCGGTTTGGACGACGAGCACCTCGGCTACGTACGGCGAACCGCCGGCGCCGATCCCGCGCTCCGCCAGCTCGGCCTGGGCCGCGTCGACGGCGAGCGCCAGCGTATTCACGCGCAGCGCCTGCTGCGGCGCCGCGTTTACGCCGGCGAGCACCGGTTCGATCCGCTCGCCGAAGACGGCGCGCCACTGCGCAACCAGCCACGTCGGCAGCGCGTATTCGGTCGCGAGAAATTCGTCGTCGTTCGCAAACTGCTCGCGCCGCGGGGCCGCCGGCGCATCGGTGATAAACCGCCGCAGGACCGCGTTGACGAGATTGGCCGTGCCACGGTGGCCGTACCGAAGCGCCAGCGCGACCGTCTCGTAGACCGCGGCCCGGTCCTCGACGCCGCGCATGACGCGCAGTTGATAGATTCCTAACCGCAAGATGTCGACGATCGTCGGCGGCAGCGGCTTGGTGCGGCCGGCGAGGTACGGCTTCAGATACCAATCGAGCAGCCGACGATGCTTGATCGCGCCATAGGCGAGTTCGGCGGCAAACGCGCGGTCGCGGGCGTCAAGGCCGGCGGTTCGGGCGTGGTAGTCGAACGCCGCCTGCGCTCCCCGTTCCTGCGGCCCGAAGACGTCGCGGACGACGCGCATCGCCAGTTCACGCGATGAAATCGTCCGCGGTGCAACCGCGGTCACGACTTCGCCGCCGAGACGTTGCGCCGCTCGAGCAGCCGGCTAAACTCGGCTCCGCTCATCGCTGCCCGGCCCGCGGGAACGACGCGTTCGAACGCGACCACTCCGCCGTCGCCGCAGCGATAGAGGAACGCGTCGCCGGCGGCGGCGGTTGGCTCGGCGATCCGCGCGCGCAAGACTTTGAACGTTTCGGGCGCTCCACCGACGGCGATCGTTACCCGGGCCGCCGGCGACGGCGAAAACGCGCGAACGTGGTCGACGACCCGCGCCGGCGACCACGCCGGATCGATCGCGAGATCGTCCTTGGTTAGCGGCCGCGTCGCCGTTCGCGCGATCTCCGACTCGCTGACGCCCAGCGCCGACTGCGGGGTTCGCACCAGCGACCCGTCGGCGAGTTGCGCGAGCGCCCGCCGCAGCAACTCGGCGCCAAGTCCGGCAAACCGATCGTGCAACTCGCCGTAGGTCTCGCGTTCGCCGATCGGGCTGCGCGCTTGTATCACGACGTCGCCGGTATCCATCCCGGCGTCCATCGCGATGATCGTCACGCCGCTCTCGCGTAGGCCGTCGCGAAGCTGCGACTGCAGTGGAGTGGCGCCGCGGTAGCACGGCAATCGGCTCGGATGGACGTTCAATGCGAGCGCTTTTGGCAACGCGAGAATCGCCGGCGGGACGAGTTGGCCGTACGACGCGACCACGAAGACGTCGGCCGCTTCGGCGGCCAGCGCCGCCTGTGCTTCGCGCAACCGCGCCGGTTCGATGGTCGGAATCCCGCTCGCGAGCGCGGCGACTTTGACCGGTGCCGGTCGCAGTCGCTGACCGCGACCGGCGGGCCGGTCCGGTTGGGTCACGACGAGCGAGCAGTCGCAGACCGCGGCGGTCGCGCGTAGCGCGGGAACCGCAAACGCGCTCGTTCCGAAAAAGACGGCCCGCAGTTTATTTGGAAAGAGCCGGCTCCTCCGGCGCGGCCGCGCGCGCGTTGCGCGCAATCGCCTCGCCCTCGGTTTCGACTTCGGCGAGCGCCTCGTGTTCCTCGTCGGTAACCGCCGGCCGGATGTTTTGCGCTTTATCGATATAGAGGATGCCGTCGAGGTGATCCATCTCGTGTTGCAAACACCGGCCGAACAACCCGGTTCCCTCGAAATCGATCTTCTGGCCGTTTCGGTCGAGCCCCGTGCAGACGACGCGCTCGATGCGCTTGAGATCGCCGATCATCCCCGGCACCGAGAGGCAGCCTTCGATCGAGTCGATCTCGCCCTCGGCGACCGTAAAGCGCGGGTTGATGATGACCAGCGGCCCGTGCGCGTCGTTGCCGTCCTGCAGGTCGACGACGAAGAGGCGTTTGCTCACGTTGATTTGCGGCGCGGCGAGCCCGATGCCCGGCGCAGCGTACATCGTCTCGAACATGTCGTCGATGAGTTGCTGAAACAGGGGGGTGACGATCGCCGCGCGATCGACCCGTTTGGCGACTTTGCGCAGGGTCGGGTGTCCGTCGGTAACGATCGTCCGCAGATAGGCCATGGCCCCCTTATTCTACCGCGCGCGGGCAAGCACCTAAGCTTGCGCGCGGTCGGAGGGGCTCGAACCCCCAACCTACAGGTTCGAAGCCTGTTGCTCTATCCAGTTGAGCTACGACCGCACATGTGCCTCGCGCTACCATTGGCGCCCCGCAGCCGGCGGGCCTCCGCGCCGCGCCCGAGCCTACAAGATGTAGTTTTGGAGGTTGGCGCTGCCAACGATGTCGCCGAGCCGCCCGCGGACGAATGCCGCGTCGATCCGCACGGCGGGCGCCGATTCGGGCGCCTCGTAGGAGACGTCTTCGAGCAATCGCTCGAGAACGGTGTGCAGGCGCCGGGCACCGATGTTTTCGCTTTGTTCGTTCACTTGCATCGCGTACTGCGCAAGCTGTTCGATTCCATCGGGCGTGAACTCGAGCGTCACGCCCTCGACGGCGAGGAGTTGGCGATACTGTTCGGTCAGTGCGTTGCGCGGCTGCGTGAGAATCGTCGCGAAATCGGCCGCCGTCAACGAGTCGAGCTCGACGCGAATCGGGAACCGGCCCTGCAACTCCGGAATCAGATCCGACGGCTTGCTCATGTGGAACGCGCCGGCCGCGATGAACAGAACGTGATCGGTTTTGAGCGCGCCGTGCTTGGTCGTGACCGTGCTCCCCTCGACGATCGGCAGAATGTCGCGCTGCACGCCCTCGCGCGAGACGTCGGGTCCGCGATTGCCTTCGCGGCCGGCAACCTTGTCGAGTTCGTCGATGAAGATGATGCCGGTTTCGCCCGCCCGCCGCAGCGCCTCACGTTTGACGGCGTCCATGTCGATCAGTTTGCTCGCCTCTTCAGCTGCGAAGATGCGCCGGGCCTCGGCGACCGTTACCCGCTTGTGGGTCTTTCGCTTCGGCAGCAAGCCGCCGAGCATCTCGCCCATGTCCATGCCGCCCGACGCCGGATCCATCGGTCCACCGACGACCCCGAACGGCAGTTGGGCGGCCTCTTCGACTTCAATGTCGACCTGGCGTACATCGTAAAATCCACGCAGCACGTCGGCCCGAGCCTGTTCGCGCAGTTCGCGCGCGTTCGGATCGGGGGCCGGCGGCGGCTGTGTTTGTTGGGCTGCGCCCGGTGGGAACGAGCCGCCAAAGATCGAGCCGAGCGAGGCGGCAAACGGATTGGGCGGCGGCGCCGGCCCCGGCGGCCGCGTCTGTGGAAGCAGCAGGTCGATGATTCGCTCGACGGCCTGGTGATCGGCCGCCTCGACGACTTCGTCGCGGCGTTCGGCTTGCACCATTCGGACGGCGGCTTCGACAAGATCGCGGACCATCGACTCGACGTCGCGGCCGACGTAGCCGACCTCGGTGTACTTGGTCGCCTCGACTTTGACGAACGGCGCGCCGACGAGCTTGGCAAGCCGGCGCGCGATCTCGGTCTTGCCGACGCCGGTCGGACCGATCATCAGGATATTTTTCGGGATGATCTCGCCGCGCATCTCCTCGCCAAGCCGCTCGCGCCGGTAGCGATTGCGCAGGGCGATCGCGACCGCTCGCTTGGCCTTCGTCTGGCCGACGATGTATTTATCGAGTTCCGCGACGATCGCGCGCGGCGTCAGGGTCGAAACGTGCGGCTCGCTCATAGCGCTGAAACGTGCAGGGCCTCAGGCGCGCCCTTCCAGACTTCGCGCCACTGGGTTTGAACGTAAGCGGCGTCCGCGGGCCGGTCCTCACCCTGCAGGCTCTTCATCAACCCAAACAGATCGCGCGGATCGCGCGGATGCTTCTCCAAATCGTCGCGAAACGTTTGTTCGGCGTCCTCGTAGCGCTTCGCGTCCAACAGCAGTCCGCCGAGCCACTCACGAACCGGATAGGCCCAACCCGGCGGCGATGCGTTCGCGTCGAGCGCATCCGACGCGTCGGCGGCGCTGTCCATCTGCGCGATCGCCGTCGACCGGTCGCCGAGGCCATCGGCGAACCGCGCCAGCATCACGTCGTGCAACACGACGTCGAACTTGGCCTCGTTGCCGGTCGCACGGGCGGTGACCCGATCGAACGCGCGGCCCTCTTTGGCGGCCGCATCGAGCTGAAATTTCGCCGCCAGCGCCAGCGCTCGCGCGTAATGATACGCGGCCCCCGCCGGCACCGAGTTCGCGGGCGGCTCGGGGAGCGCGAGGATCGCGTCCCACCCTTCGGTTCGGACGTAAACGAACGGCAGCAACGGCGAATGGGCGGCCGCGAGCGCCTGGGTTCCGCGCTCGATCGCCGCCGCATCGCCGGTTCGGAGCGCCCCGTCGAGGGCCGCCGCGGCATCGTGCGCGCGCTCGCCGTCGCGCACCAGCGCGGCGTAGTTGCCGGTCAACCGATCGACCTCGACGGCCGTCCGGGCAATGTGCGCCTCGATGACGCCGGCCCGTACCGACTGCAGCCGCACCGCACACGAAAGCGCGCTCGGCGGCGTTCCCGACCCCTCAAGCGCTTGGCGGCAGAGCCGCTGTGCCCCCAAGTTATCGGGGTCGCTGCGAAAGACCGCCGCGAGCGTCGTCAGCGCGTCGGCCATGTCGGGCGTCGGCGTCCCGTCTTTCCAAGCGCCGGCAAGGTTCAACGCCTGGAGCTCAGCGTCGGCCGTGAGCGCACCGACCGTTGCATCGTCGGGATACTGCTTGTAGGCCGCCTCCATCGCGTCCCGATAGTCGAACGAGTCGAGCCCAACGCGTCTCGACTTCGAATTCGCCGGGTAGCGCTGCGCGAGCGCGCGAATCAACACTTGCTCTTCGTGTGACGCGTGACCGGCCGCCTGTTCGGCATCCGAGAGTATGGTCGCCGCACGCCGCTCGTCGATCCGGCCGAGCGCGAGCGCCTCACCCCAGTACGCCATCGAAAGGTCGGCATCGACGTTCGCGGCCGCCGCAAACGCCTGGACCGCCGCCTGGTCGCGCCCGGCGTAATAGAACGTGAGACCTTGATCGAACGCCGCCTGCGCCGCGGTCTGCGTCGTCGAGACCGCGTAGTGCGCGTGCGCGACCACGTCGGTCTGAGCCTGCGCCGGCGCGACGCCGAACGCGGCGGCGAGAACCACGGCTCCAGCCGCGGGCCGAATGGCGCGATGCATCATCCGAGCGCCTCGGCCAACTCCGCGTACAGGTAGACCATCGTCTCGATTCCTCCGTAGAACTGGCCGAGGTCGAACTTCTCGTTGGGCGCATGGATCGCGTCGTCGGGCAGCCCGACCCCGATCAAGACTTGGGGAAGCGCCAAGACGCGATCGAAACTCGAGACCGGACCGATCGTTCCGCCGGTGCCGATAAATACCGGCGGCTTGCCGAACCCGCGCTCCATCGCGCGCGCCGCGGCCGCGACGGCGGGATGGTCGCGCGAGGTCTCGACCGCGCGGACGTCGCCGCCGTCGTCGATCTCGACCCGAACGCCGGGCGGTAGGTTGCGTTCGATGAACTCGCGCACGACTCGGCGGACGTGGCGCGGATCCTGCGCGGGAACCAGCCGCGCCGAAAGTTTCGCGTGCGCGAAGCCCGGCACGATCGTCTTCGTTCCCGGACCCTGGTAACCACCATAGATGCCGTTGAGCTCGAGCGTCGGACGCCGCCACATGCGTTCGAGCGGCGCGCGGCCGCGCTCGCCACCGGCGAGTTCGGGAACGCCGAGCGCGCGCGCTTCGGCGGTCGCGTCGAACGGCAGCGATTCGATCTCAGCGCGTTCGGCGGCCGTCGTTTCACGCACGCCGTCGTAAAAGCCGGGGATCGCCACCCGGCCGTCACCGTCTTTGAGCAGCGCCAATAGCTGGGCCAGCGCTTCGATCGGGTTCTTCACGATGCCGCCGAAGTACCCGGAGTGAACGTCGGTCGTGGGCCCGTGAACGCGGACATCCCAGTGCACGAGCCCGCGGAGCGAGACCGTCAGCGACGGCACGTCCTCGGCGAAGACGGCCGTGTCCGAGATCACCGCGACGTCGCAGGCCAACCGTTCGCGCTCACGCGCCAAGAACGCCTCGAAGCTCGGCGAACCGATCTCTTCTTCACCCTCGACGACGACCTTGACGTTGAGCGGCAACCGCCGGTTGACGTGCAGATGCGCCTCGATCGCGGCGAGGTGCATCAGCACCTGACCCTTATCGTCGACCGAACCGCGGCCAAAGATCTTGCCGTCGCGAACCGTCCCGACGAACGGCGGCGAGTGCCAGCGATCGACGGGATCCTCCGGTTGGACGTCGTGGTGACCGTAGATCAGGATCGTCGGGGCACCCGGCGCGCCCAGCCACTCACCGTAGGCGACCGGCAGCCCGTCGGTCTCGAGGACCGCGGCGCAGGCCAAGCCGGCGGCGCTCATCCGCGCGACGACCGCTTCGGCCGAGCGGCGAACGTCGGCATGCCGGGCGGGGTCGGCTGAAACCGACGGGCAGGCGATCCAGGCCGAAAGTTCGTCGAGGTACCGGCTGCGATTCGCGCGGACGAACTCAATTAACGATTCGGTTGCGAGCATTGACGTCAAGCGACCTCGACGACGATCTCATCGTTGGTGTAGATGCAAATCTTTGCCGCGATCTGCAGCGCCTCGCGCGCGATCGTCTCCGCGCCGAGCGTCGTATGCTTCATCAGCGCTTGGGCCGCGGCTTGGGCAAATGGGCCGCCGCTGCCGATCGCCGCGACCCCTTCGTCGGGCTCGATCACGTCGCCGGTTCCGCTGATGACCAGCAGGTGGTCGGGGTCGCCGACGATCAGCAGGGCCTCGAGCCGGCGCAACGCGCGGTCTTGGCGCCAGTCCTTCGCGAGTTCGACCGCCGCTCGGACGATCTGACCTTTGTAGGCGGTGAGTTTGGCTTCGAACTTCTCCAGCAAGGTGATGCCGTCGGCCGCCGATCCGGCGAATCCCGCGAGCACTTTGCCGTCGGCGACGCGCCGCACTTTGCGCGCGCCGTGCTTCATCACGGTCTTGTCGAAGGTGACCTGGCCGTCACCGGCCATCGCCAATTTGCCGTCGCGCCGCACCGCGACGATCGTGGTCGAACGAATTCGCATCTCCCTCTCTAATCCACCACGGGTCCGCCGGTTTCATCCCGGCCGGCGGGCGGCCGCCCAATTAGGCCACGACGGCGCTTGAACTCGCGGCCAACTGCGCTTTCCACGTTTGGATCAGCGCGAGCGCTCGCTCGGCCATTCGACGGCGGCGTTCGCGCTTGTCGCGGATGCGCTCGCCGGGTAGATCGCTGAAGTGCGCCCACGTTACGTTAGCCGGCTGGAAGTCATCGGTCTGCGCGTTCTGGAGATGCGCGACGATCGCACCGAGCGCGGTGTCCGCCGGCACCGGACAAACGGGCAGACCCGTCAGCCGGCGGCCGGCGGCGATCGCGGCGAGCGCGCCACCGGCGGCCGCTTCGACATAGCCCTCGGCGCCGGTGATCTGGCCGGCGAACCACACGTGCTCGAACCCGCGCAGCCGCAGATCCGCCAGCAAGTAGCGCGGCGCATCGATGAATGCATTGCGGTGCATGACGCCCAACCGCAACCACTCGGCGTTGGCGAGTCCGGGAAGTTTGGCGAACGCCTCTTTTTGCGCGGGCCACGTCAGCCGCGTCTGAAAACCGACGAGGTTGTACGCCGAACCCGAGACGTTCTCTTTGCGTAGCTGCACGACGGCATACGGCGTCACGCCGGTCTCGGGATGGCGCAAGCCGACCGGTTTGAGCGGTCCGAAGCGCAAGGTCGCCTCGCCCCGGTCGGCCAGCTCTTCGATCGGCAAACAACCTTCGAAATAAGGTACCTTCCCGGCGGCGAGATCGCGCTCGAACTCTTTGGGGTCGTGTTTGGGCAGTGCGCGCAGGTCGCGCACCAGTTCTTCGTACTGCTCGCGCGTCAGCGGAATGTTGAGATAATCGTCGCCGTCGCCTTTCTCGTAGCGCGACTTGCGGTACATCTGCGCGATATCGAGCGATTCGGTTGCGACGATCGGCGAAGCCGCGTCGTAGTAGTGCAGCCGCGGCCGCGGCGATGCGCCGACCGGCGTCGCGCGAGCCAGCAATCCGTCGATCGCTTCGGTCAACGCCGCCGACGGCAACGGCCCGCAGGCGACGATCGTCGGCTCGGCCGGATCGATCGCGGTGACCTCGGCGCGCTCGATCGTGATGTTCGGATGGCGTGCTATCCGCTCTTCCACGGTCTGCGCGAACCGCTCGCGATCGACCGCCAATGCCCCGCCGGCCGGGACCGCCGACGCCCGCGCCGCGCCGACGATCAGCGAATCGAGTTGCGCTAGCTCTTCTTTCAACAGACCGACGGCGTTCTCGAGCCCGGCCCCGCGCAACGAGTTGCTGCAGACGAGTTCGGCGAACCGATCGGTCGCATGGGCCGGCGACCGCTTGTGTGGTCGCATCTCGCACAGCGTGACCGCGAGGCCGCGCTGCGCCGCCTGCCAGGCCGCCTCGCATCCCGCCAGCCCCGCGCCGATAACACGCACGGCGGGCATCAGACCTCGACCACCTCCAGCGGAGCTTCGGCCGGGCCGCCGATCGCCGACGTGTCGTGTTCTTTATCGGCGCTGCACACGAGCATGAGGGCACCGCGGCGCGACTTCGCGACGACGTAGGCGCCGCAGATCGGGCACGGTTCAGGAACGACCTTGTCCCACGAGACGAAGTCGCACTTGGGATAGTTGGCGCAGCCGTAAAACGTCCGGCCGCGGCGCGATTTGCGTTCGATGACCTTGCCGCCGTCGCGCGGACACAGGGCCCCGGTCTCCTTGACGATCGGCTTCGTCGTCTTGCACTCGGGATAGCCGCTGCACGAGATGAACCGCCCAAAACGGCCCGTCTTGATCACCATCGGGCGGCCGCAGTTTTCGCAGATTTCGTCGGTCGGCTCGTCCTTGAGTTCGAGTTTGGGGAGTTTGCGTTCGGCCTCTTCCAACTCGGCGGCGAATGGGCCGTAAAAGTTGCGCACCACCTCGACCCAGTCGGCGTTGCGGTCGGCGACCTCGTCGAGTTCGCGCTCCATCTTGGCGGTGTACGTCAAATCCATGATGTCGCGGAAGTGCTCGGCGAGCAGATCGTTGACGGCGGCTCCGATCTCCGTCGGGTGGAACCGCCGGTCGACCTGTTCGACGTAGCGGCGCGCCTGGATCGTCTCGACGATCGAACTGTAGGTCGACGGCCGGCCGATGCCGTTCTCCTCGAGCGCCTTGACCAACGTCGCTTCGGTGAATCGCGGCGCCGGCTCGGTGAAGTGCTGCTTGGACTCGATGCCGGTGGCGCGCGCGTCGCCGGCTGACAGTTTCAACGGCTCACCCTGCTCCATCGCGGGCAGCACGATGCGCCCCGGTTTGCCGCTCTCGTCGTCGCGCGACTCCTCGTAGACCGCTGTGAACCCGGCGAACTTCATCACGCTGCCGGTCGCTCGCAGCGTATAGCGCGGCGCCTTCAAGGCGGTCGCCGTTATGTCGACGGTGGTCTGATCGAAGATCGCGGCCGCCATCTGCGAGGCGACGAACCGCTCCCAAATCAACCGGTAGAGCCGCAGTTCGTCGCGCTTCAGGACGCCGGCCAGCGAATCGGGCGTCCGGGTCACCGATGTCGGCCGAATCGCTTCGTGGGCGTCTTGGGCGCCCTCGCGGAGTTTATGGGTGCGCGCGCCACCGTAGAACGCCGTTCCGAAACTGTCGTCGATGAATGCCTTGGCTGCGTCGCGCGCGCTGTCGGCGATCCGCGTCGAGTCGGTGCGCATGTAGGTGATCAGACCCTGCGTGCCGTCGGCTTTGCCGAGATCGACGCCTTCGTACAGCGCCTGGGCCAACTGCATCGTTCGGCGCACCCGGAAGCGCAGTTTGCGCGATGCCTCCTGTTGGAGGGTCGACGTCGTGAACGGCGCCGCCGGATTGCGCCGGGTCTCGCGCTTCTTAACGGTGGCGACTTCGAATGACGCACGCTCGAGGTCGGCGACGATCGCGGCGGCCCGCTCGCCGTCGCTGACTTCGGCTTTCTCGCCGTCGATCTGGTGCAGCTCGGCGGCAAAGACCGGCGGTGCACCGGCGGCCAGTTGCGCGAGAATCGTCCAGTATTCACGCGGAACGAACCGTTCGATCTCGCGTTCGCGATCGACGATCAACTTGACCGCAACCGACTGCACGCGCCCGGCCGACAGTCCGCCGCGCACCTTCGCCCACAGCAACGGCGAGATCTTGTAGCCGACGAGCCGGTCGAGGATCCGCCGCGCCTGCTGGGCGTTGACCCGATCCATGTCGATCGGATGCGGGTGCTTGATCGCATCGAGCGCGGCGTCTTTGGTAATCTCGTGCAGTTCGATGCGCATCGGGTTTTCGAGCTTCAGCAGCTCGGCGAGATGCCAGGCGATCGCTTCGCCTTCGCGGTCGGGGTCGGTCGCCAGATAGACCTCGGACGCGCCCTTGGTCGCGTTCTTGAGGTCCTTGATCACGTCGCCCTTCCCTTTGATGGTCAGATATCGCGGCGCAAAACCATTCTCGATATCGACTCCGAGCGTGCTCTTGGGGAGATCGCGCACGTGGCCGACCGATGCCTTGACCACGAAGCGCGCGGGCAAGAACTTCTTGATCGTGCGCGCTTTGGTGGGCGATTCGACGATGACGAGCGGCTTTTTCAAACGGGTTTCGACCTCAGACTCCCCGGGCGGGGCGGCTTCAAAAACGCCCTTAGTATACCCTCGCCGTCAAGCGAGTGTCATCTTTCGGGCCGCGGCGGGAGGCCGGACGAGCCCGTAAGCGGCCTCCGGCGGCCGTGCCGGCGGTCCGCCGACGACGGCCGGCCGCGCCGCGGCACGATTTTTCGGCGCGCGCCGCCAATCCGCGATCTAACCGGCGGAAACCCTTGTCAAATATGCCTCTGCGCTGAACGGACGGCGCGCGAACACGCACTTGGCGGCACGTGCACGCGTACGCGCGCGCACCGTAACTTGCATAATTTTGCGCTGCGTTGTAGGATGCCACTAAAGGCGTTGACATGTTTGGTCGACGTTTACCAGTAGTGAGTCGTCCAAATGTGGACGAGGAGGTTTGATGGATTCGGAACTGATGGAACACGGCGCGATGCCGGAAGCAAAGCCGGCGCGCCGTCGGAAAAAGTCCAGCCGCAAGAAAGCCGCGGGCAGCAAGAAGGCTGCCGGCGCCAAGAAGACGGTCGGACGCAAGAAAAAGACCGCCGGCCGCAAGAAGACGGCGGGCCGTAAAAAGGCCACCGGCCGCAAGAAGACCGCCGGTCGCAAAAAGGCCGGTACGCGCAAGAAGAAAGCCGGCGGCCGCAAGAAGAAAGCCGGCGGCCGCAAGAAGAAAGCCGGCACGCGCAAGAAGACCACCGGTCGCAAGAAGGCCGGCGCCCGCAAGAAGACCGGCACACGAAAGAAAGCCACTGGACGCAAAAAGACCACCCGCAAGAAGACGGGCCGCAAGAAAAAGGCTTAGTCTGCGCCCAGATCCCGGACGGGAGCGATCGCAAACGCGATCCGCTCCCGTTTTTACGTTCGCGCGTTAGGCGACGACGGCCGGACCGCGCGTAATGTCGGGCGCGGTGCCGTTGTGTTCCTCGACCCAGTGGCAGGCGGTTACGTGGCTGCTCCCATAGGTTTTTGGGGCCGGATCTTCGACCGTGCAACGGTCGAACGCAACCGGACAGCGCGTGTGGAAGCGGCAGCCCGAGGGCGGATTTACCGGCGACGGAATGTCGCCGGTAAGGATGATCCGCTTGCGGCGCGCTTCGATTGAGGGATCCGGGATCGGAATCGCCGATAGGAGCGCCTGCGTGTACGGGTGCAGCGGGTTGTCGTACATCTCGTCGCGATCGGCGAGTTCGACGATCTTCCCGACGTACATCACCGCGACGCGGGTCGAGATGTGCCGCACGACCGACAGATCGTGAGCGATGAACAGATAGGTCAGCCCGAGTTGCTCCTGCAGATCCTGGAGCAGATTGATGACCTGAGCCTGGATCGAGACATCGAGCGCCGAGACCGGTTCGTCGGCGACGATGAATTTGGGATCGACCGCGAGCGCGCGGGCGATTCCGATCCGCTGGCGCTGGCCGCCCGAGAACTCATGCGGGTAGCGATTGGCATGATAGGGCTGCAGGCCGACGAGCCGCAGCAACTCCTGCGTCCGCGCCTCGGCGGCCTTGCCTTTGGCGATGCCGTGGATCGCCAGCGGCTCGCCGATGATATCGCCGACGGTCATCCGCGGGTTCAGCGACGCGTACGGGTCCTGAAAGATGATCTGCATTTCCTTGCGGAGCTTGCGGATCTCTTCGCGCCCGAGTTCGAGGACGTTGCGGCCTTCGAACAGCACTTCGCCGCTGGTCGCCGGCAATAGCCGCAGAACCACCCGGCCGGCGGTCGTCTTGCCGGATCCGGATTCGCCGACGAGGCCCAGCGTCTCGCCGCGCTTGATGCCGAAGTCGATGCCGTCGACGGCTTTCACATCGGCGACGTGGCGCGAAAATATCCCGGCTCGAACCGGAAAATATTTGCGCAGGTCGCGCACGACGAGCAACTCGTTGCTGCTGCCGGGAACCCCGTTGTTCATCGCGTCGCCACCGTCGCGCCGGGCGGCGGGGCGGCGATCGGCGCCGATGTCACCGGTAAGGTGCGCTCACCAGCCGTCCGTTCGTCGTACAAAAAGCAGCGCGCAACGTGCCCGTCGCCAAAATCGTAGACCGGCACCGGCTGGTCGCAGATCGGCATCCGATACTTACAGCGCGGCGCGAACGCGCAGCCCTTGGGCACGCGCAAGAGGTTGGGCGGCTGCCCCTCGATCGGGATCAGCCGGTTGTGCTCCTTGTCATCGAGCCGCGGCAGCGATTCGAGCAAACCCATCGTGTAGGGATGCCTCGGCGCCGCGAATATCTGCTCGGCCGTCCCGTACTCGACCATGTTACCCGCGTACATCACGAGGACGTTCTTGCAGGTCTCGGCGACGACTCCGAGATCGTGGGTGATCAGCATGATCGCCGCGCCCGTCCGCGCCTGCATCTCGTTCATCAGATCGAGGATCTGCGCTTGGATCGTCACGTCGAGCGCCGTCGTCGGTTCGTCGGCGATCAACACCGCCGGGTCGCACGACAGCGCCATCGCAATCATCACGCGTTGCCGCATGCCGCCGGAAAACTGGTGCGGATAGTCGTTGACGCGGTCTTCGGCCGACGGTATCCGCACCATCCGCAGCATATCGATCGTCTTAGCGAGCGCGTCGCGCTTGCCGAGTTTGAGGTGCAACTCGACGGCCTCGGAGATCTGCGATCCGATCGTCAGCACGGGGTTGAGCGAAGTCATCGGGTCTTGGAAGATCATCGCGATCTCCTTACCCCGAATCTTGCGCATTGCGCCCTCGCTCTTGTCGAGCAGGTTGTCGCCGCGCAATTTGATCGTCCCCGACTCGATTCGCCCGGGCGGCATCGGGATCAGCCGCATAACCGAGAGCGCGTTGACTGATTTTCCCGAACCGGACTCGCCGACGATCCCGAGCGTCGAGCGACTGTCGACCGCGTACGAAAGCCCGTTGACCGCGCCGACGACGCCGTCGTCGGTTTTGAAGCTAACGCGGAGATTTTCGACTTCGAGCAGCGCCACCGGTTAGATCCCGCTGAGCGCCACGATCGTGCCGAAGACCACGAACACGATCGCGACGAACGACGTCAATCGCTGCAACTGTTCGTCAAAGCCCAGGCGCGGTCGGTACGCCGACTCGACCCGACCGCCGATCGTGCCGCCCAGACCCTCTTGCTTGGTTGTCTGCACCGCGAGCAGAACCACCAGCGCAATCGCCGCGATCAAGAATATCCCAGCGAATGTGTGCGTCAGCCACGGGGCGTTGGCCGCCAGCGGCGATTTGTGGATCTGGGCGAATTGGAAGTTCTGCAAGGCCGGCGCAAGCGGCGCGGCGGTCGCTGCTGCGGCGGCGGCGCCGGCCGCTTTGGAGGCGGTTGCGGCGGCGGCCAGCAACGGGATCAAAAAGACGGCTTGGATCACGCGGAAAGATGCTCCTAAATGAAGCGCAACGGCGCCAGCGAAACTCAGCCGCTGCTCTTCGCTTCGGGGATTCGAGATGCCGCTTTTGTCGACCTAATCCGGGCGGCGAGGCTCTCGCCGGTCAGCCCGAACCGGCCCCGCTGACGCGCCTGCGAGTCGTGCTGGACCAGTGTCTCGGGGACGCCGATGCGCTCGATCGTCACGCCCAACCCCCGGTCCGCGGCGAACTCCGCCACCGCCGATCCGAATCCACCCGCCAGCGAGTGCTCCTCTAAGGTCACGAAGCGCGCGTGGCGCTGCGCCAGTTCGACGATGAGGCCGTCGTCCAGCGGGTTCACAAACCGGACGTTGACGATCGTCGGCACGATTCCGTCGGCCGCCAGCAGGTCATACGCGTCGAGCGCGACGTCAACCGTGTTGCCGAGCGCGAGCACCGCCGTCCCCTCGCCGCGGCGCAGCACTTCGGCGCGACCGTGTTCGATCGGGGCAAGCGGGTCTTGGTGCTTGCCGCTGGTGTTGCCCTTGGGGTAACGAATCGCGGCCGGCCCGTCGAGCGTGAGCGCGTGCTCGAGCATCGGCAGCACTTCGGCTTCGTTGCGCGGCGCCATGATCGTCATGTTGGGCAGCGTGCGCAGGAAGGCGATGTCGTAAAGGCCCATGTGCGTCGGACCGTCGTCGCCCGCGAACCCAGCGCGGTCCATGCAAAACACGACCGGCAGGTTCTGGACGACGACGTCGTGGACGACTTGATCGTACGCGCGCTGCATGAAGGTCGAGTAGATCGCGCAGACCGGCCGCAGACCCGCCGTCGACGCGCCGGCCGCGAAACACACGGCGTGCGCCTCGGCGATGCCGACGTCGAAATAGCGGTCGGGGAACTTCTTGGCAAACGTCGAGAGCTTGGTTCCGTCGGGCATCGCGGCCGTGATGCCGATGATTCGCCGGTCGCGCTCGGCGAGGGTCGCGAGCGCCGTCCCGAACGCTTCGGAGAACGTCGGGCGCGCGCCGGCCCGCTTCTCGATCTTTCCGTTCTCGCTGTCGAACGCGCCGGCGCCGATGCCGTGAAACGTCCGCGAGTCGAGCTCGGCGGGCGTGTAACCCTTGCCCTTGACCGTCCGCGCGTGGATCAGCACGGGGCCGGCGATCTTACGCGCGTTCGAAAGGATGTCGACCAGCTCGTCGTAGTTGTGGCCGTCGATCGGCCCGATGTAGCGGAAGCCCATCTCTTCGAAGATGACGGTCGCCTTCTCGTCGGGCGACCAAAACCGCATCGTCGCGACTTCGGCGGTCGAGAGCGCCTTGAGCGCGCGATCGCCGAACGGCATGTGGCCGAGGATGTCCTTGGTCTTCTCGCGCGCAAACGTGAACTGCGGCTTGGATCGCAGGACTGCCAAATAGCGCGCAATCGAGCCGACGTTCGGTGCGATCGACATCTCGTTGTCGTTGAGGATGACGATGAAGTTCGTATCGAGGTTGCCGGCATTGTTGAGCGCTTCGTACGCAAGCCCGCCGGTCAACGCTCCATCACCGATCACCGCGACGATCGTCTCGTCGGTTCCGGCCAGATCGCGCGCGCGCACCATGCCCAGGGCCGCCGAGACGGCCGTCGATGCGTGGCCCGCACCGAACGCATCGAACGGCGACTCGCTGCGCATTGCAAACCCGGAGATGCCGCCGCCCTGGCGCAAGGTCGGGAACCGGTCGCGCCGGCCCGTTAGGATCTTGTGCACGTACGCCTGGTGGCTGACGTCCCAGACGATTCGATCCTTCGGAAGGTCGAGGACGCGGTGCAACGCCAGGGTCAACTCGACGACGCCGAGATTAGGAGCCAAGTGGCCGCCGTTGCTCGCGCAGGTGGTGACCAGCAGGTCGCGGATCTCGCGGGCCAAGAGGTCGATCTCGGCTCGCGTCAGCGGGCGGAGGTCCCACGGACCGGCGATGCGCTCGATAACCATGGGACGGGGTTCAACGACCGCGGGAGGTTCTCCGGGCACATTGGCTCGCAGGGGAACGGGCCGCGGCGGGCGACCTTATATCGCAATGCAGCCGATCCCGTCGCCCCTCCGGCGGCCGGCCGATCCGGTCCCACTCCGGCGCAAGCGCGTCCTCACCGACGTCGCCAAGATCTTCTCGACGATCTGCAACCCGTTCGTGACGGCGTTGACCCTGCTCGTCCTGATGACGCATACGCTGGCGCGCGACACGCCGACGTTCTGGCTGCTGCTCTTCGTCAGCGCGACGTTCAGCGCGATCGCACCGATGCTGTTCGTGCTCAAGATGTACCTCGACGGCCGGATCTCGGACCTCGACATGTCGATCCGCGGCGAACGCGAAGCGGTCTTCGGAACGTTCGTCATCTTCTATTTCGTCGGCACCGTGGTGCTCGCGCTGATGCACGCGCCGACGATGCTGATCGCTACGATGGCCGGCTACACCGCAAGCTCGCTGCTGGTCCAGTTCGTCACGCGTCACTGGAAGATCAGCACGCATGCGATCGGCATCACCGCCCCGATGCTCGCGCTGGTCGTGATGTACGGCGCGCAGCCGCTGCCGTTTTTGGTGCTGATTCCGATCGTCGGCTGGGCGCGAGTCTACCTAAAGGCGCACACGGTGCTGCAGGTCGTCGCCGGGACGGCGCTCGGGTTCATATCGGTCGCGCTCTTCTTCCACCTCTTCCATCTCATCTAGCGGACCGAGGATCGCCGCCAGCGCGGCGCGGAACGGCGCGAGCGGACCGTTGGTGATGAACTGCGAGCGCCGCCGGCCGCGGTCGATGCCGTGCTCGCGGGCGAATGCAGCGGCGCGCTCGGCTTGCGCTTGCGCCGGGTCGAGGCGCGGCACGAGCGGTCCGAATACGTGGGCGAAGTGCTCGTCGAGCAATGGGAAGTGGGTGCAGGCGAGGACGATCAGATCGAGTTCACCGAACGGTCCGCAGGCGCGCGCCACCGCGTCGCGCGCGCGCGGACCACGGAGTTCGCCGGCTTCGACTAGCGGGACCAGTTCGGGAGCGGCCAATTCGCGCACGTCGCCGTCGGGCAGCAACCGCCGAATCGCCCGGCCGTATGCGCCCGATCGCACGGTCGCGGTCGTGCCGAGCACGCCGATGCGACGCGCGCCGGTCAGCGCGACGGCGGCCGCCGCGGTCGCGATCAGATCGAGCACCGGCGCGCGGGCCGCCGGCCAGCCGTAGACGTCGGCGATCGCGCACGAGGTGTTGCAGCCCATCACGATCGCATCGACCCCGCGCGCGTCGAGGGCGGCCACGTTCTGCGCGAGATAGGCGCGCAACTCGTCGGGTTCGCGGTCACCGTACGGCACGTGCGCCTGGTCGGCGAGATAGATGAGATCGATCGTCGGCGCGATCGCCCGCAGGCTGCGCACGACGGTCAATCCGCCAAGCCCCGAGTCAAAGACTCCGATCACTGAGCGGTGCTCGAGAGCGGGGATTGCGACGCGGCGTAGTCGTCGATTCCGTCGGCGATTGCGACTGCAACCTTTTGGCGAAATTCGGCCGACCGCAGCAGATCGGCGTCGACCGGGTTGGAGATGAACGCGACCTCGACGAGCGCCGCCGGCATCGTCGAATGATTGAGCACGTAGAGCTTGTCGCGCCGCACGCCGAGGTCGGTCGTTCCGAGTTCACCGACCAGCCGCCGGTGAAGCGCATCGGCGAACGGCTTGTCGATGCCCTTGTAGTAATACACGGTCGTCCCGTGCAGCGACGCGATCCCGTAGCTGTTGATGTGGATGCTCAGGAAATACCGCGCCCCGCCGACATTCGCGATGTCGTCGCGCGCCTGCAGTTCGGCGCGATCTTCGGGATCGGGCTTCCCGTCCGATTTGGCCGACGCCAACGCCTGCGGCGTGATCACGTCGGCGTCGGCGTTGCGCGTCATCTCGACCGTCCAACCGCGGGCCTCGAGGATCGTCCGCAGCCGCTGGGAGATGTCGAGCGTCAGGTTCTTTTCGGTCAGGCCGTTATGCATCGCGCCCGGATCGCTGCCGCCGTGCCCGGGGTCGATGACGATGAGGTGGCGGTTGGTCGGCCCGGGCGGCGCGTAGGCGGGCGGTCGCGCGC
>JBOHTW010000308.1:0-4982 GCA_050733835.1 Vulcanimicrobiaceae bacterium
CTTCGCGCGTTTCGCCGACCGCGACGATCGGCGTCAGCCGATGATCGAGCGCGGATCGGACCTTGCGCGCAATCGCCGCGTCCAGTTCACCGCAGTGCGCGCGGCGCTCGGAGTGCCCGAGGATGACGTAGCGAACGCCGAGTTCGCGTAGCATGACCGGGCTAATCTCGCCGGTGAACGGGCCATGCGTTCCCTCGTGCATCGTTTGCGCGGCCAACGCCACCGGCGAGCGGCGCAGTTCGCGACCGACGGCGGCGAGCGCGGTAAACGGCGGCGCGATCGTGACGTCGACGCCGGCCGGCAGATCGCACGCCAGCAATTCGCCAACGAACGTCATCGCTTCGGCGACCGTCTTGTGCATCTTCCAGTTGCCCGCGATCAGCGGCCGCCGCATCAAGATTGCATGCGTGCGGCGGCGCGTTCGAGCGCGGCGACGCCGGGCAGGGTGCGGCCTTCGAGAAACTCGAGCGTTGCGCCGCCGCCGGTTGAGACGTGGGTCATCGCGCCGGCGAAGCCGAGCGTGTGCGCAGCCGCGGCCGCATCGCCGCCGCCGACGACGCTGATCGCGCCCGCCTTGGTCGCCGCCGCGATCGCTTCGCCGATCGTGCGCGTGCCGGCGCGATAGGCGGGCTTCTCGTAGACCCCCATCGGGCCGTTGAAGACGATCGTGCGAGCCGCTCGCAGGACGCCGGCGTAGCGAGCGGCGGTCTGCGGACCGATGTCGAGGATGATCCGGCCGTCGACGCGTTCGATCGGTACGGTCTGGGCCGCATCGTCGGCGTCGAAGCTGGTCGAGACGACGACGTCGGTCGGCAGGTGCAGCGACTTTCCGCGCGCGGCCGCGGCGGCGATGATCGCCGTCGCCGGGCCCAGATCGTCGTCGCGGAGCGACCGGCCGACGTCGATGCCGCGGGCCGCGAGAAACGTGTTGGCCATTCCGCCGCCGATGACGAAGCTTTCGACGCGATCGAGCAGGTAGTTGAAGACGTCGACTTTGTCTTTAACTTTTGCGCCACCGATCGCGCAGACGAACGGCTGCGCCGGCGTGCTCGTCAGCCGGTCGAGCGCGGCCAGTTCGGACTCCATCAGGAACCCGGCGACCGCCGGCAGATCCGCGGCGATGCCCGCAGTCGAGGCATGCGCGCGGTGGGCCGTGCCGAACGCGTCGTTGACGTAAATATCGCCGAGCGCCGCGAGCTGCCGTGCGAACTGCGGATCGTTGGCTTCCTCTTCGGCATGAAACCGGACGTTTTCGAGAACGATCACGTCACCCGGCGCAAGCGCTGCAACCGCCCGGTCCGCCGCCGGTCCGATGCAGTCGCCGGCAAATGCGACCGGCGAGCCGAGCCGTCGTCCAAGTTCAACGGCGACCGGCCGCAGCGAAAGCTTCGGATCGGGCGCGCCCGCCGGCCGTCCGAGGTGCGAAAGCACGATCGTCCGCGCCCCGCGATCGCGCAGAAACCGCAACGTTTCGAGCGCGGCATCGATGCGGGTCGCATCGGTGACCGCGCCGTCCACCATCGGAACGTTGAGATCTTCGCGCACGAGGACCCGCTTACCACGGACGTCGACGTCGCGTAGGGTGAGAAATTTCAAACGCTAGACGGCTGCCGGCAGCTTCGACAGAACCATCTGCGTCAAGTCGGCGAGCCGGCACGAATAGCCCCACTCGTTGTCGTACCACGCGGCGATCTGGATCAGGTCGCCGTTGGCGCCGGTCAGCGCGCTATCGATGATCGAGCTGTACGGCGACCGCTTGAAGTCGCTCGAGACCAACTCGGCTTCGGAATATTGCACGTACTCTTTGAGTGTGCCGTTGGCCGCGCCGCGGAGCGCCGCGTTCAGTTCGTCTTTGGTCGTCTCGCGTTTGATCTGCGCGACCAGGTAGATCATCGAGACGGTTGGCGTCGGGACACGCAGCGCGAAGCCGTCGAAGGTTCCCTTGATCTCGGGGATCGTCAGGTAGAGCGCTTTCGCCGCGCCGGTCGACGTCGGGATGATGTTGGTGGCGGCGTTGCGCGCGCGCCGAAGATCCTTGTGCGGTGCGTCGAGGACGTTCTGATCGTTCGTATACGAATGAACCGTCGTCATGAAGCCCTTGCGCCAGCCGAACGTGTCGACGATCGGCTTTACCGCCGTCGCCAAGCAATTGGTCGTGCAGGATGCATTCGAGATGATCGCGTGCTTGACCGGATCGTAGGCGTCTTGGTTGACGCCGAGAACCAGGGTGACGTCCTCGCCCTTGGCGGGTGCCGAGATGATCACTTTGCGAGCGCCGCCGCCGTCGATATGGGCGCGGGCTTTCGCTGCGTCGGTGAACAGGCCGGTCGACTCGATCACGATTTCGACCCCGAGTTCGCGCCACGGCAGCTTGGCCGGATCGCGCTCGGCCAAAACTTTGATCGTGCGGTCGTCGATTTCGATCGCTCCGTCGTGGTGACTCACGCGGCCGGCGTAGGTTCCGTAGTTGGAGTCGTATTGAAAGAGATGGGCGCACTCGGCGGCGCTGGTCAAGTCGTTGACCGCGGCGATCTCAACACCGGGATGCCGTTCGATCAAGGCTTTGGTGAAATTGCGACCGATCCGGCCGAAACCGTTGATGCCGATGCGCATGCAGCTCTCCTTCGCGAGAACGGGACGGTTACACGCGCGCGAACGGCTCGCCTCTCGTGGTCACGGGGCGATCGACCTACCGGTTGCGGGTCCTCCGGTGCGCAGGCGCCCGGCCAGCCGCGTCAGCGCGGCGACCCGCCCAGAAATCGTCGGCTTACCGACCGGCGGCCGGCAGCGCCGGCCAAGTTCCGCCAGCGAGTCGCTCGGATAGCGCAGCCGCAGTTCGGCCGTCTCGCGCAAAGCCGGCGTGAGCCGGTGGAGCCCATAGCGCTCGACGATCTCGACGATCGCGCTGCGCTGCGCGGCCGCCGCCGCGCTCGCACGGTCGACGTTGGCCGCCTCGGTGTTCACGAGGCGATGGATGCGGTTCTTGGTTTCTTTGAAAGCGCGAACATCTTCGAGATGCAACACCGCGCCGAACGCGCCGATCGCCGTCAGGCACCGCGCGATGCCGTCGATTTCCTTGAAGTAGAGGACGCGCCGGCCGCGCCGGCGGCTCAGCTTGACGGCGTGACCGTCGGCGCGGAGCAGCGCCGCCAGCCGGTCGGCCGATGGATCGTCGGGCGGAACGAACTCGAGATGGTAGCCGTGCGTCGGTGCGGCGATCGAACCGCAACCCAGGAACGCCGCCCGTAACTCGATCCGCCGGTCGCAGCGCCGCGTCGGCTTGGGCGCGTTGCGGTCGGTCGGGTCGATCGCGACTTCGTAGAGCGTGCCGCGCCGCAGGCGGCGTTCGACGAGCGTGCGAACGGCGTGCGTCTTGCGATCCTCGTGGAGCCGTGCGAACAGCCGCGCGATCGTCAATCGCGCGCTGCGAAAGATCGTCGAACCGGCCGCGGTTCCATAGCGCGCGAGGCCCGCGCGCAACGCGGCTCGGCAGTGCGCCGGTTCGGGCAATTCGCGGGCGAGTGCGTCTTTGGTGTCGGCGGAGAGTGTGGCGGGTCCGCTCATCCGAGCCAGTCGACCGGATCGTCGCGGCGTTCGGCCACGACTTCGTAGAGCGCGACGTCGCGCAGCTTCGGCGTCACGCGCTCGGGGACGACGAGCACGCGAACGGTCAAAAACCTGCGCGCGTAGTGCAGTTCGAGCACGTCGCCGGTCTTCACGACGTAGCCGGGTTTGAGCGGCCGCCCCGCGCAGGTTATTCGGCCGGCAAGCAGTGCCTCGTGCGCCTCGCTGCGCCGCTTCGCCAGCCGCGCAACCTTTAGATATTTATCAATCCGCACGCCCAGCCTTCACCACGCACGTGCCGCGGGCGCGCGCGACCAGGACCGGCGGGTCGAGGACCTCGGCGGCGCCGGCGCCGCGGTCGGGACGGGCGGCGATCGGTTTGCGCGCTTCGAATGCGATTGCCCGCGACCGGTTGCCGACGCGCGTGAAGTGGGCGTCGGCCTCGATGTAGTCACCGGCATAGACCGGCGCGAGAAACTCGACCGAATCGTAGGCGGCAAAGAGTCCCTCGTCGCCGTCGTGGCGGACCAACAGCTCGGTCGCGAGGTCGCCGAACAGCGCAAGGATCCGCGCGCCGTCCACGAGGTTGCCGCCGTAGTGCGCATCGTGCGCGCCCATCCGAACGCGCAACATCACGCGTTCCATCACGCGGCTTGGGTCTTGGCGAGTTGCCAGAGTTCGTCGAGTTCATCGAGCGAAAGGTCGGCGAGCGAACGGCCATCGCGTTCGGCGCGGCGTTCCATGTAGGTGAACCGCCGGTAGAACTTCTCGTTGGCCGCGCGCAGCGTGCCTTCGGCATCGAACCCGAGCGTGCGCGCGAAGTTCACGATCGAGAAGATCACGTCGCCGAGTTCCTCGACGATGGTGCGCTCGTCGCCCTCGCGGCGAGCTTCCTCGAGTTCCGCCAGCTCCTCGAACAGCTTGGCGCGGACGCCGTCGATGTTCGGCCAATCGAAGCCGACGCGGGCGGCCTTTTCTTGCATCTTCTGCCCGCGCTGGAGCGCGCCCAACCCCTTGGGGATCCCGTCGAGTTTGCTCTCGCGGCGTTGGCCCGTGGCCTCTTGGCTTTTGAGGGCCTCCCAGTTCTGCCAGACTTCGGCGATGCTGCGCACGTCTTCATCGGCGAAGACGTGTGGATGGCGCCGGACCATCTTGTTCGAGAGGCCATCGATCACGTCGGCGATCGAGAACTTGCCGCGCTCGGTCGCCAATTGCGAGTGAAAGACGATCTGCAGCAGCAGGTCGCCGAGCTCTTCGCACAGGTCGACTTCGTTGTCGATCTCGATCGCATCGACGACTTCGTAACTCTCTTCGATCAAGTAGGGAATCAGCGAGCGGTGCGTCTGCTCGCGATCCCACGGGCACGAACTGCGCAGGCGCGCCATGATCTCGACGAGGTCGTCGAACGAGTGGTGCGT
>JBOHTW010000309.1:0-3514 GCA_050733835.1 Vulcanimicrobiaceae bacterium
GGCTTGTGAGGTTCCGTTTTCGAAGATCGCATAGTCGGTCGAAACCGACGCCAACAGCGTTGTAACCGTCGTTAAGTCGGTTCCGAAACTGACGACATTGCCCGCCACTACCCCGGGGCCGAGCACCGTTTGCCACGTCTTGCTCGCGCCGTCGTACTGCGCCACGTAGAAGAACTTCCCAGTCGAGTTCGTGCCGTTCGGTAGGGTCATGACGAACCCGATCGTACCGCGAACCGAGACGGGTTGCTGCGGCGTTAGCGTAAGGTACAACAAAGGCGTGCTGGTACTCGCCGCCTGGCGCTTTCGGACGAGCGACAAGGCACCGACCGGCGGAGCACCGGTCGAGACCACGACGGCGACGGTCGTTCCGCTGCCGCTGATCGTATCGGGCAGCAGCACCGATTCCGCGTATCCGCCGACGCTTGGAAGCGGTACGCTTGTCGCGCTCGATTGCACGACGAACGATCCGGTACCCGAGCCTGAACTGGGCGGCGGCGAGGGTGGAATCGTGGGCGCCCCGCTTCCTCCACCGCCGCCGCATGCGGCAAGCGCGGCGACCAATGCGGCGAATCCTGCGATCCGCCCAAACCTCGAAAGCGGTGTAATCACTTCGCGGCTCCTTCGCGTGACGATTCAGAATCGGGTGCTGGACTGCGACGCGAACCGCCGTTCGCGTTGAGTTCGGTGCAGGTCCGAATGAGCCAAGCCTGCTCGGCGGCGCCACCGTCGCGGGCAAAGCGAGCCGTCGAAGTCGGCGAGCCGAGCATCGCGATGAGCGCCTCGGCGCGCCGCCGGTCGCCGAGCAGCGCGGCGGCGTACCCGACCGCACCGCTCGGTGATAGCGTTCCATCCGTGCGACTCGACCAGTCAGGGAATGTTCGGTTGAGCCGGTGATAGAGCCGAATGGCGCGCTGGCTCGATGGCGACAGCAAGCCGGTTACGATGGGAAAGATCTGGCCGTATGCGCCGGGGTACCATCGCCCCGGCCGCGGCGCATCCTTTGAGCCGAATGCCCCCACGGCGATAAGATACCGATCTCGTAGAGCGTCCCACAGAAGTAGGTTGATGCCGTGCGCGACGGCCGCGGCACTCGACGAATAGTACTGTGTCGCATGCCGATCTCGGAACGCGGCATTCATCAGAAACGCGAGGTCGCCCAAGCCCTGATAGACTTCGCAGTTGTCCAGCAGGTAGGCGACGCGATAGCGAGGCTTCGCCCACGTCAGGCCATCCGGTTGCTGCTCCTCGACAATAACGCCGCCGATTGCATCAAGCTGGTACTTGATGCTGCGGATGTACGCGCGCTGCGCAGGGTCGCCGGCCTCAAAGAGCGCTCTGGCGAGTGTAAGCAGCGTCGCAGCGTACGCGTCGGTCGAGTCGGCACGATGTCGCGACGACTCGCCGCCGTCAGGATCGACGGCATAGTCGTCGATCGTGCCGTACACGCCGTCGGCGTCGGGCCAGTTCAAGTGCCCAAGATACCATCGTATCCAGCGCTCCGCGGTCGTGGGACCGCCGGGAAGCCGCACGATCCCCAGTGCGATGAGATTGGAAAAGTATGGATTGATGACGCGTGTTCTGCCGTACGTAATCGCGATCGCACCGTCCGGCAGGACGTCGTTTCGTTGGATTCGCTCCCCCGCCGTTTGAGCTACTGTTGCACACGAGCCTGAGCCGGCGGCCGCTAAACCGCCGCCGGCCACCAAGAGGTATGCGGCCGCCACGAGCGGGACTGCGCGGCACCGCCAACTCGCCGGCGCGACCCGTTTACGGAGTGCTAAACCAGACCAACCCAAGCGAAACTCCTCGCCGGATGTACACCGCATCTCCAGAAGCTGCGTCGACGACGTGTGCAAAATCTAAACCGTAGATCAATCCCAAGTTGCGCCGGAGTGGGCGCTTGAACGTAAGGTCGACGTTCACGGCACGTTCGCCGGTCCCCAGAGCGAGCGCTCCTCCTCGCGCGAGAAACGGCGGCGAGTTACCGTACTGGACCGTTAGGACCGTGGAACGGATCGATTCGGCTCCGAGCTGGAGCGCGAACAACCCCGACGCTCCGTTCGCGTTGTTTGAACTCGCAGTCGGGAGATAGCGGAGCGTGACGTCTCCACCGTTAAAATAGTAGGTTGGGCCGATGCTGAAATAGCGCTGGACTGTCCCGTCGGCACTGGACGTGACATCGGCCCCGGCTCCGATCAGCAGCGGACTCGAGCGCAAAACCTGCAGATCGACCTCGCCGTATGCGCTGCGCAGGGGAAACGTATTGCCGCTGCCGGCCCCAACGGCGGCATAGGCGAAAAATCCATTGTGGATCTGGTAATAGTCGTCGACCACCACATATTGACCGTGCTGTGGATCAACGGCATTGGCATCGTTCTGGTTTATGAGGTCCACACCCGGCGCATTTCGTCCGAGATGAAACCGCGTTCGTAGCTCCTGCGCATTCCACGGACCGTATGCGTTTTGGGGGCTGGTAAACCCGTAGGTCGTCCAAAGCGCGTCGACCTCCGCATTGGGATCCGCGGCGGCTACCGAACGCAGCGCAGTAAACGCGGTCATGCATAACAGGAAGGAGACGGCTGCTTTCAAGACTATCGGCTCTTGCCTAGACACGGGCATCGCATCGTACCCTTGCATCGCCATGGTGATCCACTGTGCCAGCTCCATTCAAGATCGTTGTATGAGCGGAATGTCAATTCGCTTGACATTCTTTGTGATCGCAAAGAACGTGTAGTTCGGCGGCGTGCCGGCCGGCCGTAACGAATCGGGCCGCCGGCCGGAAGCAATGCGCAGCCAGTCGGGCACGGCAATTGTGATTTCGGCTAATCCTTTGGGGTTTTGCACGATAAGATTCCAGCCAGTCGTCGAGCGTTTGAAACTGAACGTAGTCTCGATGAAGCGCTGCGAGAACGCGGTAAACTGCGGCATCGTCATCGCTTGCAGGCGCTTATCTTCGATTTCACGCTGGACTTCGTCGACGAACCGTTCGTAGGCGACGGCATATGGAAGCACTAGGAGGTCGTACGGGTGGCTGTAAATCAGGGTGGCCGTATGTTCCGTGCGCAGGTATCGAATAGTCTGAAGCAACCAAACGTCCATCTTCGTTGGAGTGACGCCCGCGAGGCTCATCTCATCGATCGATGCGACCTCCCGATCGGGCATGATCGGATAGGCCCATACCGATTTTGAAACCATCTTGCCGTCGACGAATGTCCGATTTGGCGGCGCACCGGTGTCGCCGGTATAGTAATACGAAGAGATTCCGACGGCGTGCAAGATGTGGGTCATCAACGGTTGCGGATGGACGCCGACCGGTGCAGCATACGACAGGACCGGTTTTCCGGTCACCCGCTCTAAGCAGCGGTCGTTTCGTTGCACGAGATCCGTGATCTGGGCGTCGGTAAATTCCCCGGCAGCCAATTTTTTCGCGAACCAGTTGTGGGCCCATCCGCCGTGCGAGCCGATCGTTCCATAGCGCGAAAGCAACTCGACGAGCCAGCGCCCGCGGCCGCAG
>JBOHTW010000310.1:0-6327 GCA_050733835.1 Vulcanimicrobiaceae bacterium
TTCACGATCAGCGCCGGCAACGGCCCGAGGATCGCGAAGATCGCGCCGCCGAGCGGCGGCGTCACCAGCGCCGTGGCCTGTTCGGTTGCGATCAAGGTCGCAATCGCAGCCGATCATCAACCGCCGGCGGTCGAGCCGGTCGGCGAGCGATCCACCGACCAATCCAAAGACCGCGAACGGTAAGAACTCGAGGGCGTAGGTCGTGCCGAGCGCCGATGCCGAATCCGTCAGATGGTAGACGAGCAGCGGGATCGCGATCGTTCGCAACCCATCGCCGACGTAGCTCAGGGCTTGGCCGGCGTAAAATAATCGGAAGGCGCGGGAGGCGAAAACGCCGCGCGCGGTCGTGAGCATGAGAACGGAAAACCTCGAAGATGCGCGAGCAGAAGATGCGCCGAGCGAACGGCGCGGGCGGCGTGGCGAGGATGCCACGCGGGCAGGCTGCGCGGTCTACGTGGGGCTCACGCTGTCCATTGTACCTGGCGCGGTCAAGCGACCGCGAACGCGGACAGGACCAGCCGCCGACGACCGCCAACCTCGGCCAGTCGGGTCGGTCCCGGATAGCTCAGTTGGTAGAGCAGCTGACTGTTAATCAGCGGGTCGTTGGTTCGAGTCCAACTCCGGGAGCCATATCGCTCATCGTCCCGTCGCTTGCGGGAAATGCGAATGACGCGCCGTTCAAAGAACGTGCGCGTCTGAAGTCGCCCGACGAACCTCCACAACCCTCGTCGAAAAGGCAACGGCCGTCGTCCGTGTTGCCGTTGATAACAACATGCCCCCGGACGCATCTTTTAAACATTTGGCGTTCGGCGATGCCTCGCTTACTCGTCGCCCGGCACTGCCGCAGTTTGAACGGCCGCGCACGGCGAACGTGACCAGCGTGAACCTCGAGATCGTGGATCGCTATCTGCTCGGTGAGGCGCGCGACAAAGCCGCCGTCGTTGCCGCGCTGCTGGCGGATCCGTCGTCGTTGCCGGCGGCCGCGCCGTTTTACCGTGGCCTGCAGGCAGTCGGCGCGCGCGCGGCCGACGAGGCCTTGATCGCGCTGCGGCTCGTGCTCGCCGGCCGCGAACCGACCGACGATGCGGTCAGACGGCTGCGGGCCGTCTGTGCCCGCGCGCGTTCGAGTCTCGACGGCGCCAGCGCGCGCGCCGAATACGAACGCGAACTCATCACGCGATAACCGGCGGCTCACGCCGCGGCCCGCGATAGTAGGCCAGCCCGTCGGCAACCGCCGCGACTCTCGCTGCGATCCGCGCGCGAGCAGCGGCATCGAGGGGCCGCGCGCGCGCGGCGGCCGCGGCGTTCTCGGCAACCTGTGCGGGGGTCTCGCAACCGATCACGATCGTATCGACGTCGGCGGACAGCGCATACGCCAGCGCTTCGTCGACCGCCACGCCGCCGGCGCGCGGATCGAACAACAGGCCGCGCGCGTACACCTTCATGCCGATGACGCCCATCCCGCGCGCACGGGCGACGGGTATGACGCTGCGCTCGAAGCCATCAGCGAGCGTCCCCTCGGCCGGATTGATTGGCAGCAGGACCGTGTCGAAGGCGAACCGCTCGAGCGCGATCCGCAACACAGCGGGATCGTGGTGACCGGTGATCCCGATCGCCCGCACCAGTCCCCGCTGCTTGGCCTCGGCAAACGCCGCGTAGGCGCCCTCCGGGTCCTCGAAGGCATCGACCTCGGCCGGCTCGCGAACGTCGTGAAGTTGCCAGAGATCGAGATAGTCGGTCCGCATCGCCCGCAACGTCGTCGTTAGCATTGCGAGCGCGCCCCGCCGGCTGCGGTCGTGCGCCTTGCTTGCCAAGACCAGGCCCGCCCGGCGTGGACCCAAGGTGTGCCCGTAGTAGCCCTCGCTGCCGCTGTAGGCGCGGGCCGATTCGCAGTAGCGGATCCCGGCGGCAAGTGCCGCGTCGATGACCGCTCGAGCCTCGGCGTCGCGCCCAAAGCTACGCAACACGCCCTCGCCCCCAAGGCCGAGCCGGGTCACGCGCAACCCGCTGGCGCCGAGGCGAACGGTCGAAAGCTCGGCTGAAGCGGAACGGTCCATCCCTTGAGATACGTTACGGTGAGTGAGATGTTCCCGCTACTGTGGACCGCGCTGACCTTGGTCGTCGTCGCGGGATTCTGGCTGCCGGCCGCCGTGTCAGCCGAACCCAAACCGACGCCGTCAGCATCGCTCACACCGGCGGCGGCTTCGCGCCTGCGGACGATCCTCGACATGAACGGCCACCCGCTCCCGGCCCATCCGGCGGCCAGCGTCGACGGCGTGGTAACCAACGTAAAGTACGGCAGTGGGCTGATAACGGTTCACGCCGGCGATCACCACGACGTCGAAATCGTCGTCTTGCCGAGCACCACGATCGTTGGGAAGCATGCCGGATTTTTCACGTTTTCGGATCTGCGCCGCGGGGCCCACGTCCACGTCTTGATGAGCGAGCGTGGCGGCATCTTCGTCGCGCAGATGATCGACGTTCGCTAACGTCGGACGAAAAGAGTCGGCGTCTCTCGACGCGTAATTGAAGCCCGTGTCGCGTAACGAACTGGAGCGCCTCGCCGGGAGCGTCTTGTGCGTCGGGTTCCCGAGTACAAACGCCGCCGCCGTCCCGGTCGACGAGTTACGCGCGCTCGGTCCGGCCGGGATCGTGCTATTCGCGCGCAACGTCTCGACGCGCGAGGCGACGGCGGCGCTCGTGGCGCGAGCCGCTGACGCGTTCGACGGTCCATCGCCGATCGTTGCGATCGATCACGAGGGCGGGCGGGTTGCGCGGCTTCGTGACACGGAGATCCCGTCGATGATGGCGCTCGGCGCAAGCGGCGATCTCGAGCTGGCCGCCCGCGCCGGTGAGCGGCTTGGGCGCGAACTCCGAGCCATCGGGGCGACGGTGAACTTCGCGCCGGTCGCCGACCTGGCGCTCGAGGCGCGCAACGTCGTGATCGGAACCCGCGCATTCGGCGATGATCCCGAACGCGCCGGAGCGTTCGGGGCGGCGCTGATCGGCGGACTGCAGCGCGCCGGCGTCAGCGCGGTCTCCAAGCACTTTCCCGGCCATGGCGCGACGATCAGCGACTCACACCGCGAGTTGCCGAAGCTCACCGTTGATGGCACAACGTTGCGCGCGCGCGAGTTCGTTCCGTTCGCGCGAGCGATAACCGGCGGCGTTCGGGCGATCATGCTCGCGCACATCGTCGCGATTGCGCTCGATCCGGAACGGCCGGCGTCACTCTCCCCGCGCGCCTACGCGATTCTGCGGCGCGAACTCGGTTTCGACGGTTTGTGCATAACCGATTGTCTCGAGATGTCGGCGATCGCCGACGGCATCGGCGTCGAACGGGGTGCGCCGGCGGCGATTGCGGCCGGCGCCGATCTCGCGCTCATCAGCCACCGGCTCGACCGCGCGTGGGGCGCACGCGATGCGATCGCTCGCGCGGTCGAAGACGGCGAGTTGCCGTTCGCGCGGTTAGCGGACGCGGCCGAGCGCGTCGAGCGGTTTCGGTGGCAACTGCCGGGTGAAACGTTGCCGCCTGACGATGCGTTGGTCGACGTCGGCCGGCAGATCGCCGAGCGGTCGATCACGCTCGTGCGCGGCCGGCCGTCGCTCGACCCGGCGTTGCCGGTCACCATCGTGTCGTTTGCCGGCGCCGATGCCGTCGACGCCGACGAACTCGCCGGCGACCGGATTACGCTCAACCTGGCGCTACGGCGGCGGCGCATCCGCAGCGAATCGATGCGTGCACCGCTCGACCCGACGCCGGAGATGACCGCGCATCTGTGCGAACTGGTTGAATTGCAGCCGCGGCGTACCGTCGTCGTCGCGATGCATCGCGCGCACCTGTACGACCGGCAGCGGGAAACGGTCGCGGCGTTGCTCGCGATCGCCCCGGACGCGCACGTCGTTTCGCTTGCCGAACCGTTCGACGTGATCTGCGTACCGCAAGCGCGCAACGTGCTGTGCAGCTACGGCGACGATCCCGTCAGCATCGAGGCGCTGGCCAACGTGCTCGCCGGCCGAGCCGTGCCCAGCGGCCGGCTTCCGGTGCGGCTCGGCGCCGGCGCGACCGCTGAGGCGACGGATGGAGTTTGAGTTCGCGCGCGGGCGTAAACTGATCCGAGAACTGGTTGGTCGCGAATACACCGCCGCCGTGCTCCGGGTCGAGATCGGCGGCGGCGTCGCCTGCGAAGTTGCGTGCGGCGCGGTCGACGATTGCGGCGGCGCGCCGATCGATCCGACGACGCGGTTCGATCTCGCTTCGCTGACAAAGCTGTTCGTCGCGACCCGTGCGCTCGAATTGGCCGCCGGCGGTGCATTTGCGCTCGATGCCCCGCTCGTCGATTTCGTACCGGAGTGGTGCGGGACGCCGCACGCGGCGATAACCCTACGCCACTTGCTCGCGCACACCGCCGGGATGCGGTCCGGGGCGGATTATCGCAGTTTGTTCGACGAGGATCTCGAACGGTTCGCGCTGACGTTGCCGCTGATCGCGCCGGTCGGCGAGCGCGTCGTCTACAGCGACCTTGGATTCATCGCGCTTGGGATCGTCCTCGCGCGGATCGAGCGGCGGTCGCTGTCGTCGGGCGTCGGCGCGACCGCTTGCCGGATCGGTGCGCGCGAGATCGGTTTCCGGCCACCTGCACGCGAATCGCCCACGATTCCGGCGACCGAAGCCGACGGCTGGCGCGGCCGGATACGCGGCACCGTCCACGATGAGAAAGCGGCGCTGCTGAACGGGGTCGCTGGGCACGCCGGTCTGTTCGGAACCGCGCGCGACGTCGCGCAGGTCGCCGAGGTCTATCTTGGCGCAATCGGCGGCCGATCGGGCCCGCTCGATCGTGCGCTTGCACGGGCGGCGATCACCGAACAGGCGAGCGACCCGATTTTGCGCCGGGGACTCGGCTGGGCGCTCAAAACGAGCGATGAAAACTCGTGCGGCGCGCTTGCCTCGCGGGAAACGTTCGGGCATACCGGATTCACCGGGACGAGCGTTTGGGCCGATCCGCTGTGCGACTGCTCGATCGTATTGTTGACGAACGCGGTCTACTACGGGCGGCGCGACCTGCGGCCTTGGCGGTCGGCGATTCACGACGCGATCCTAACGGAGGTGCGGCCGTGCGCGTCGTCGGTCTGATGTCGGGGACGTCGCTCGACGGGATCGATGCGGCGCTGATCGACGTTCGGTCCTGCGGCGACGGCTACGGCTTGAAGTTTCTGCGCGGCCGGACGGACCCGTTCGAACCGGCGATGCGCGCGCGCCTGCGTGCCGCGCTCCCGCCGAATCGGCCCGCGCCCGCGGCGATCGCCGCACTGGATGCGGAGTTGGGACGGATGCTCGGCGCGCTGGCCTGCGCGCTGCTCGGTGACGAACGCGCGGATCTGGTCGCGAGCCACGGCTTGACGCTCTATCACGACGGCGCGGCGCACCTGACCGCGCAGATCGGCGACCCGTTTGCGATTCGCGCGGTAACCGGGACGACGGTCATCAGCGACTTTCGCCGCGCCGACTGCGCGGTGGGCGGCGAGGGCGCGCCGCTGGTGCCGTACGTCGACGCGCTCGTTCTTGGCTCCGCCGACGAGGATCGCGTCGCGATCAATCTCGGTGGGATCGCCAATCTGACCGTGCTGCCGCGCGGTGGTTCGCCGGCCGCGGCGCGCGCGTGGGATTGCGGTCCCGGGAATATTCTGATCGATGGGTTCGTTCGGTCACGAACCAACGGCGCGGAGTCATTCGACCGTGACGGCGGACGGGCGAGCGTGGGCGCGGTCGATCGGGCCGCGCTCGCCACGCTGCTGTCGGACGACTACTTTGAACGCGCAGCGCCGAAATCGACCGGCCGCGAATGGTTCGGCGACGCGTACCTCACGCGGCGTGAATCCGCGCTGCAGCCGCTTACGCTCGACAACGGCTGTGCGACCCTGGTCGCGCTGACGGTCGAAACGATCGCGCGCGACGTCGAACGCGCCGCGCCGGCCGGGGCGCGGTTGATCCTCAGCGGTGGCGGCGTCCACAATCGTTCGCTGGTCGCGGCGCTCGGCGAGCGGTTGCCGGCGCATCCGATCGAACGCAGTGACGCGTTCGGCATCGACGCCGACCTCAAAGAGGCGAGTGCGTTCGCCGTGCTCGGGTTCGTGACGCTCCGCGAGCGCCCGGCCAACCTGCCGCGCGCGACCGGTGCGCGCACCGCCGCGCTCCTCGGAACGATTGCACCGGTCGGCCTGCGCGCGTTGCTCGCGAAGATGGATGCTGAGTCCGCGCCGAAGGAGACTCGATGAATCAACCGCATTTGCTCGCAATCGATGCGGGTGGGTCGTCGACCGTCGCGG
>JBOHTW010000311.1:0-2533 GCA_050733835.1 Vulcanimicrobiaceae bacterium
TCCGCCGACGTCGAGGATCGCGAGCGGACGCGGGACGCGCGCCAGCAGGCCCGCAAATAGCGCGTGCCGCCGCCGCCGCAACCCCGCGGCAAACGAAGCCGGATTGCGGGTGTCGGCAAGACGCTCGAAAAGGTTCACCATAGCGGCCACGTTCGTCACGGCGAGGGCGCCGCCTCGGGCCGGGACATTCCTAGGTGTCCACGCCATCCAACCGAAATGTCGGCCCGCGCGGCGGGCCTCTACGGTGTGCCGGCGGACGCCTTGCCTGCGCTCACCGTCGTCCAGGTCGTCGGCCGCGCGGTGGGAGATCGAAGTGGCGGCCTCATCGTAACCGTCGCCGGCACGCTGGACGGCGTGTTGCCGACGGACGGGCCGGAAGTTGCTCTCTCTGCGTGTATCACCAGGACCGCACGGACGCTACTGCAGCACGTACGTCGGACAAAAAATGCGAGAATGAGCTGTCGATACTCGCAGCGCGCTCGAGATTATATTCCGCGACGATAGCCTCAGCGAATTCCAGACCGTCAAGCTGCGGCACCAAGTTCGCGTCAAAAAGTGCACGTCGTAGCAATCCTTTGTATCGGTCGCGTTCGCACTTATTATCCGGCGCCGCGCAGCCGCGGCCGACCGCGAGCTTAAACGCTTCGGAATCCAATAGCAGCCAGCGCTCAACGTGCGGGTCCGGCACGGCGCAGACCAACTGAACCGACAATTCCGATCCGACGATCTCCTCCACGCGACGCTTAACGATACCGTAGCCTTCGCAGTTTCCGTCGATTGCAGCGACTAAGACCGCGGGGCACTCTAACCTTCCCAACGCAATGTCTTGCTTTACTTGTCTCAGTTCGTCAAGGGCTTTCCCCTTACCGCCCGTCGCATTCAAGAAGCGGACTTGAATTGAAGAACCGGCCTCCTGGCAGATTTTGCGCAGCAGAGGCCCAACCACAAGTCGATGCCCCACGTCTTCGACAAAACAGCTGATGTTAAGCGGCATCAAAGTCGCCGCGGCGCACGAGCTGCGATACGGGGAGGGCGGGGACGTCGTCAAGTCCAAGTTCGATGTCGCTCTTCTTGCTGAGCTCACCCATCCTTGCGGTGAACGGCTTGACCGTGGTATTTCCGCCTTCCTTTGTCACGGCATACAGCGACCCACTTGGTAGCAGGTCGAGGAGCAGCGGCGAATGCGTTGTAATGATGAGCGTCGTGCTCGCGTTGTCGGATACGCCGCTGAGAAGCTTGGCGATCAACGTGATTCTAGCGGGGTGAATGCCGTTCTCCGGCTCCTCAAAGCCGATGACCGACGGAAGCGCACGCGCGCTATTCATAGCAAGCAAACCCATAATACGCAAAGTTCCTTCAGAAATGACCGACGCGGGAACGTCGCGCCCCGACTCGGTCACGCGTATCTCTGCCTCGCCTTTCAGATTGACTTCGACGCGGATGTCCTCGATGGTCGGAATCATCGCGTGAAGTGCCATCTTAAATGAGCGGAACTGCGGCTCGTTGGTCGCTTGGAGCGTGTTCAGATACGAAGCGAGATCCTCGCCCATGACGCCGATGCTTGTCGCTTCTTTGACTGGGTTCGGGGATCGCATCCGTTCACGAGGCTCTAAATAGAAAAAGAACCACTCGGAGAGTTCTTCTCGCATGGCAACCATGTGCGGATAGTGCGGCGCATAGAGGTTCGTGGAAAGGACGCTGTGGTCGAGGTACTGATCGTAATAGGTCGGGTGAGCTTGATGCTCCATCCGAAGGTGAAGGCGATGCTTGACCCGTTCGAGGAAGGGCTTGCGAGCCTTACTCTCGTCGCCGAGTGAGGTGAGGGCGGCGAGTTTTTCGTCGATGACGCGAATGATCCCCGAGCGTGGGATGACCTGAATTTCGATGCGGTAGCGCAAGTGTCGCTCGCGAACCGTGGCGGAGGCAGGCTGGGAAATGGCTTGTTCGGCTTCGTCGGTCGGCCGCCTCATTTCGGTAATCTGGCGGTTGACTCGATCGATGAGAGCCTGCGAAAGTTCGACATCTACCTCGAGGGCGAAGGATGCCGAGTCTCGCGCGATCAGATCGGCTACCCCGGAGGGGCCGAACGTAAAGGACTCGAGGGGCTTGCCTCGATAGGGGGGGTCGAAAGCGGACTTCAGGGATTTGCTGGTCGTGATCCGCGAGAGCAGTTGCAAGGCATCGAGGAAGTTGGATTTTCCGGCCGAGTTCGGCCCGAACAGAACCGTTAGCGGCTTCGTCTCAACCTGAACGTCGGCAAGTGACTTGTATCCGGTTATTCTGACGCGTCGAAGCATGGTTCAATCCTCGCACACGGCAACGGCGATTTCAGCGTTCGGGTTTCGGACGCGGAGTCCCGTCGATTGCGTCGCTCCCTGGAGAAGCCGGCGCATTCAGATGGAAGCTACGGCATGCGCGAGCCCCTCGAAGTAGCGATGGACCCAGGCGATCACCATGCTGCCTTCGCCGACGCCCGAGGCCACGCGCTTGACGGAATCGCTGCGCACGTCGCCGGCCGCGAACACGCCGGGGA
>JBOHTW010000312.1:0-2315 GCA_050733835.1 Vulcanimicrobiaceae bacterium
CTCCTGTTGATCGGTTCACTGGCCGGCGGGTGAGAGATACCTCCGGCAGATGGAGGGCCAGTCAACTCATACTGGTCACCGCGCCACGCTAACGTCAATCTCAGGAATCTTCGTAATCCCGAAAGCCGCACGCGAGGAGTTTCCGGAGAGGCTGACGGTTGAGCGCGACACCGGTATCGCCCCGAGATAGCGCTCTGGCGTACAGTGCGGCTCCTCTTTTCGACGTTTACTGGCTTCACTCTGAGGGTGTAATTGGGGAAAACGTCACGCTCGCGAGTTGATCCTCCATCGCCGGGCCGTCGCTATTTCTTTTCTTTGGAGTTCAGCTTGACTGCAGCGCGGATTATCTCCTTGAAGGCAGATTCATTGATCTTGTCGCCTTCATGCAGATCGATTGCGCGCCTTGCGTTCCCATCTAGGCTGGAATTGAAGATGCCCGTTGGGTCTTTGATGGAAGCGCCCTTCGCGAAAGTGACCTTGACATGAGTCTTGTAGGACTCGCCGGTGCAGACCATCCCGTTGTCGTACCAGACCGGAACTCCCCTCCACTTCCATTCTTCCGTTATCTTCGGGTCTGCCTCTTTGATGAGCTTGCGGACGTGGGCAAGCGTATCGCCACGCCAGTCGCCTAGCTCTGCGATTCTCTCGGTGATGAGTGTGGAAGGCGATTTGCTTTGCTTAATGTCGGGTTTCTTCATCTTCTAAACCATCGAGTTTAGCCGGAATAAGCTGTGCGGCCGCGGAGACACTACACCGGGACTCCCCGTATGGCCTGGTGGTTCGACGCGATATGGCCTTTTCCAGCCCTAGCCGCGGTTTACCGGTCAGCGACGCGCGGAAAACCGCTTACGATCGCGTGCCAGCCAGATCCGTTTTTGCGCGCGCTATCGGCTGGCTAAGCTACCGCGAAGCGCCATCCAACTCCGCCGTCGCTTGCGGCAGCGCGCCGCCGGCGATCGTAACCGTCCGCATCGGGTAGGGGATGCTGATCCCGGCGTCCGCGTAGCTTTGGTGCAGGCGCTTGATCAGCAGATGGCGGACCCGAAACTGATCGACGACTTGGCCCGTGCGGACGAAGACGCGCAGATTGATGCTCGAATCGCCGAACGCGATGAACCGCACGAACGGCTCGAACGCGGCGGGGCCCGCGATCTCGGCTTGCAGCGAGCGTGCCACCGCCATCGTCACCGCTTCAACGTGCTCGAGGTCGCTGTCGTAGTGCACGCCGACGTCGACGTGCACCGTATACGCCGGATCGGGCAGATGGTAGTTCGTAAAGATCGATTGTGCCAGCTTCTCGTTGGGAACGACGATCAGGTTGTTCGTTAGGTCGCGAATCGTCGTATTGCGCCAAGTGATGTCGACCACGAAGCCTTCGTTGCCGTTATCGAGCCGCACGAAGTCGCCGGGCTTGACTTGGCGCGAAATCGTTATCTGCAATCCCGCGAATAGGTTCGCCAGCGGATCGCGCAGCGCGAGCGCGACCGCCAAACCGCCGACGCCGAGCGCGGTCAGCACCGGCGTGATCGAGATGCCGAGCGACTGGAGAACGATCAGCGCGCCGAGCGCATAGATTGCGATCTGCGCCAACGTCTCGAACAGCGAGGTCGTCGAGCGCGTCTCGGCGTGGTGGCGCGCGAAATCGGCGATCAGTCCAACCGCCAGCCGCGCGGCGACGAAGGTCGCCATCGCCAGCACGGCGATCAAGATCACCCGCTGTCCCGCCAGCCGCAAGTCCGCGCGCATCGGATAGGCGGCCAAGGTGGACCATAGCCCGAGCGCCGTCAGCCAAACGGTCGGCGCGCCGCGAAACGCTGCGACGACCCGCGCCAACATCTGACGATGGTGCGCATCGAGCCCACGGCGCAGCCGTTCGAGCACGACGAAGTCGACGACCAATCCAATTCCAGCGCCGACGACGATGAAGGTAAGCGGTGCGACCGCGAGCAGCGCAAATTAAAGCTGGCCCAGCATACGCTTCCTACGTACCCAGATTCGGCGCGCGCGAATCCTTGCGCGCAAGCATCATTTGCCCGCGCCATCCAAACCACGTCAGTGCGCCCGCGAGCAGTTGCACGGCGATCACGAGCGCAACCGTCGCCGGCCAGCCGCCGCTCTTCCAAAACGCCGCCGGGACGATCGCGCCGAGGCCGCCGAGGATGTAATAGACCGTCAAATACAACGCAACCGCGCTCGACCGCTGGGACTCGACGACTTTGCCGATTAGCCCCTGCGATGCGGTCTGCGCCCAGAACGTCCCGGTCGCGAGGAGCACCAACCCCGCCACCACGAGCCACAACGACGTCGACAGCGTG
>JBOHTW010000313.1:0-22837 GCA_050733835.1 Vulcanimicrobiaceae bacterium
ACGAGCGTCGACAACACGATGGCCAAGAGTCTGGTGCCTCTCACGCGCCTATTACCTCACGGGAGCCGGTTGATGAAGTGCGCCGCCGCCCCGATGAACACCGCCGCCGGATACAGGATCAACTGCGCGAGTAACGTTCCGATGATCGCCGTCAGCGACAGGTAGAAAACCATCGCCTTCACGTCTTCGGCCGGTCGCTCGCCCTTGGCCGCTTGATCGACGATGAACGCCGACGTCGGGTCGACGATCAGCGCAAACGAGATCGTCGCAATCCCGTTGACCAAACCCGATGCCGAGATCGCGGTTCGGGCGACGTCGGGTCGAAGGATGCTCGCAAAGATTGCGGCAACCACCCCGATCGCGTAGATGCCGGTGACGATGACGTTGCCGATCAATAGCTTGGCCGGAACGTCGCTCAACCGAAACCGCAGCAGAGTCGCGAGTTTGGGAAAGCTGACCGTGCGCAGCACTTCGGTCATGACCCGTGGATCGGCGAGCCGTCCGAGGGCCCGCGGAATCGAACCGCGCCGCTCGAATGCCGCGACGCCGCGGACGAACAGATGAACGAAGGTCGGCAAAAGCAGCGCGCCGGCGATCGTGCCGATCGTGCCGGCGAACACGATGCCGCGCGTCTGCCATTCGAAGTTCTGCAGAACGAGCTGTGGCTGGTCGTGGCGCCGGATCATCCCGGCGGCGTGATCCGAGAGCGTGCCCAACAACGGCGCGTAAAACATGTTCGCGAACCGGCTGGCCGTCACGAACAGATTGAACAATGAGATCGACGTCCCGACGCGGCCGCTCTGAACGCCGGCGACCCGCGCGGCGTACGCACCGATCTGAATCGCCTGTAAGGTGCAATTGAGCAGCGCGGCGAGCACGAACTGCACCGACCAGAACTCGATCCCACCCGCCACGTGAAGTGCCTAAGCGACGGCCGCGCCGTCGAGCCAGCGCAGCCGCGCCGCATCGACCGGGCCAAGCACACACAGCCCAAGTTGGTCGCCGGCAAACAGTTCGTTCGCGAGCGCCGTCACGGCCGAGCGTTCGACCCGGTCGACGGCCTCCTCGATCTCCTCGGTCGGCACCTGGCGCCCGAGATTGAACTCGTTGCGACCGAGGCGAATCATCCGGCTCGAGGTGCTCTCCAGCGAGAGCGTCAAGTTGCCTTTCAAATGCTCCTTTGCAAGCGCCAGTTCGGCGGCGCTCGGCCCGGTCTCGGCAAGCGCGCGCAGTTGATCGACGACGACGTCGACGCACTCCTGAACGTTGGCCGGCGCCGTCCCAGCGGAAACCGCGAACAGCCCGGCTGCACGATAACTCTGCTGCGTCGAGTAGATGCTGTACGCCAATCCACGCTTCTCGCGAACCTCCTGGAATAGCCGGCTCGACATCCCGCCACCGAGAATCGCGTCGATCACCGCCAGCGCGTAACGCCGTTCGTCACGCGCGCCAAGGCCCCGCGCGCCGATCATCACGTAAGCTTGTTCGGTATCCTTGCGCTGGACTCGTAGGGTCGGGGTCAACCGCGGCTGCTCGGGGACGGGCGACTCGGACCGGCCGGTGAAGCCGGCGAACGCCTCGCTACAGAGCGCCACGAACGGCGCGTGGTCGACATGCCCGGCGGCGGCGATGACGACCGTCGTCGGGGCGTAACGAGCGCGCATATGGGCACGCAGATCGTCGCTCGACAGCGCGTTGATGGTCTCGGCATAGCCGATCGTCGGCTCGCCGATATTTGACCCACTCCACATCGTGCGGGTGAACAAGTCGTGGATCATCTCGTCGGGCGAGTCGTCGTACATCCGAATCTCTTCGAGGATGACGCGCTGCTCTTTCGCCAGCTCCTGCGGATCGAAGACCGAATGCAAAAACATGTCCGCGAGCACGTCGACCGCCAGCGGAACGTGGCGGTCGATGACCTTAGCATAGTAGCAGGTCGACTCTTTGTCGGTGAACGCGTTGAGATTGCCGCCGACTCCGTCGACGGTCTCGGCAATCTCGCGCGCCGTGCGGCGCTGGGTTCCCTTAAACAGCATATGCTCGACGACGTGCGAGATGCCGCGCTGCGCGCGGTTCTCGGCCGCCGAACCGACGTCGGCCCAGATGCCGACAGTCGCCGAACGCGCGTGAGGCATGGTCTCCGTGATGATCCGGATTCCGTTGGGTAGGGTGGTCTTACGATACAAACGTCAACTCCCGCCGCCGTGCGCGAACTCTTCTGTCGGTCGAATGGAGTTTGGGCCGGCGCCGGAGCGCTCCTGTGCTGCGGGGCCGAGGCGGCTTCTACACCCCGAACGTAAGCGCGCGCCACATGGGGTCGACGTAGACGCCCTTCGTCTGCGCGAGCCGAAGGCCGATATCGGCCGATTCGGCCCGCTCGACGCTGACCGAAAACACGGTTCGGGTCGTCGGCATCGCATAGTCGCCCGAGACGACCGTCCCGGGCTCGACGCGGATCGGCACCGTCGCCCAAATGTCGACCTCGTCGACCCCGCTGTGAACAAAGGTTGCTTGCACGAGGCTGACGACTTCAGCGCGAAACGTCAACCAGTCGACCGGACCGTGAAAATCCTCGCCCTCGAGCACGATCCCCGCAATTTCATGCCGGTCGATGCCGTCGACTTTGACTCTGAGCACCTGCACCGGCCAGGTGGTCGCGAGCAGCACGCGTGCGAGATTCTCGGCATCCGCTTTACGATTTCCGGCCGAACGTTCCGCAACCCGCAACTCCAATGCCGTCGGCGCAAACGCTGATGCCGGAGCTCGTCCGAACACCCCCAACATAAGCAGCATCATGATCGCGATCACCGTCGCCGCGCGACGGCAGCCCTGGCGTTCGAGCATCAGTAGCTCTGCGCGAAGTAGGCTCGACAGGTGGCCGGTTCGCCGCAGGCGATGCAGACAGCGCCGTCGTCTTCTTTTCGCAGCGGATGGAGATTGCGCGAGGTTGCGCTCGTTTCGGACTTGATGTGCTGCTCGCAAGCGTCGCGTTCGCACCAGGTGATGTCGATCATGCCGGCCCGCTCGCGGCAACGCTGGAAAAACTCCGTGCGATCGGTCACTACAAACGTGTTGGCCGCAAGGAACGCCTTCGCTTGGGCGAACAGGTTGGCTTGGATCGCCGCCAGCAGCTCGGGGATGCGCGTGCCGACACCGTCGATCGGGAGCGTTCCCTTGGCGCCGTCTTCGCCGCGTTGTTTATCGCGGCGAACGATGGTAACGACGCCGGCGGCGAGATCCTTGTCGCCGATCTCGATGCGTAACGGAACGCCGCGCATCTCCCAATCGGCGAACTTGAAGCCGGGCTTCTTGTCGTCGCGATCGTCGAGTTTGACGCGAAAGCCCGCCGCGCGTAGATCGCGGGTTAAGCGTTGCGCCGCTTCCAGCACCTGGGCGTCATCGTTCTTGCGGATCGGCACGATCACGATTTCGATCGGCGCCATCTTCGGCGGAAACCGCAAGCCGCGGTCGTCGCCATGAACCATGATCAAGCCGCCGAGCATGCGCCACGACATCCCCCACGATGTCGTCCACGCGTGCTGCATCGTCTGGTCGTCGGCCGTGAACGCGATATCGTACGCCTTCGAAAAGTTCTGTCCGAGGTCGTGCGACGTGCCGGCCTGCAGCGCGCGGCCGTCGGGCATCAACGCCTCGATCGAAAACGTGTGAATCGCGCCGGCAAACCGCTCGCTGCGGCTCTTCTCACCGACGTAAACCGGAACGGCAGCGATCGCTTCGGCGACCTCGCGGTAGATCTCGAGCATCTGCAGCACCTCGGCCTGCGCCTCGGCGTGCGTCGCGTGCGCGGTGTGACCTTCTTGCCACAAAAACTCGAGGGTGCGCAAGAACGGACGCGTCCGCTTCTCCCAGCGCAGCACGCTGTTCCACAGGTTGATGAGGATCGGCAGATCGCGATGCGATTGCACCCACTGCGCGTAGAGCGTTCCGACCATTACTTCGGAGGTCGGCCGGATCGCCAGCGGCTCGTCGAGCTGCTCGCCGCCGCCGTGCGTAACCCAAGCGACCTCGGGCGCGAAGCCTTCGACGTGCTGCGCCTCTTTGGCGAGCAGCGAACGCGGAATGAGCAGCGGGAAGTAGGCGTTCTCGTGGCCGGTCGCTTTGAACCGGGCATCGAGTTCAAGTTGGAGCCGTTCCCACAGGCCGTAACCGTAGGGCCTGAGCGCAAGACAGCCGCGAACCGGCGCAAGCGAGACCAGTTCGGCCTTGTAACAGACCGCCTGATACCACTCGGAGAGGTCGGCAGACTTTGCGGGAATCTCTTTGACGAGGACCGCCTTCACCGCGGCGGTATCTTGAGCGTCGGCCATACGAAGCGTCTCCAGTTCGGACGAATCGCCGGCAGTCCTCGGCCGAGCGCCGGGGGATGGATGTCGCATGCCGCTCCGAAAGAAACGACCATGCCGAAGTTGACTCGCATCTATACGCGCACCGGCGACGATGGAACCACCGGCCTCGTCGGCGGCCAGCGCGTCAAAAAAAACGCGCTGCGAATCGCCGCCTACGGCACGGTCGACGAGCTTTCCAGCGCGATCGGCGCGGCGCGGGCGGCCCTCGGGGACGTTCGTCGCGGCCGGGCAATCGACCAGGCCCACGCGGTCGCGGTTGCCGGCGAACTCGACGAATGGCTCGCCTGGACGCACGATCTGTTGTTCAACGTCGGCAGCGAGCTTGCAACTCCGCCGGAGAGCCGCCGGCCCGAGTCACCGGCCGTTCGCGAGACCGACGTAACGGCGCTGGAGAGGTCGATCGATCGGGCACAAACCGAACTAACGCCGCTGACGAAGTTCATCCATCCGGGCGGTTCGAACGCCGGCGCCGCGCTGCACGTGGCGCGCACGATCGCACGGCGGGCCGAACGGCTGCTCGTTACATTGGCCGAAAACTCCGACGTCGCGCCGGAGATTCGACGCTATGTCAACCGGCTCTCGGATGCGCTGTTCGTCTGGGCACGCTGGATCAATCACGCGCTCGGTCAGACCGAGCACATCTGGAACGCGCACACCGCACCGCCCAGCTAAGCGCCGATCGGCTCCTGACGCCACTCATCCGATCGTGTTCGGCGATTCGTATTCCGGTAGAGCTTGATGCTCACCGGCGAAATCCGAACACGAAAGGTTCAAAAACCATGAATAAAGCGTCGCTCGTTCTCGCCCTGATCATGACGGTCGCGTCGTCCGTCGCCGCGCTCGCCGACTCGGCGAAAGGTTCGGCGAACCTCTGCACGCAGGTCGGTACGATGTCAGCACCGGTCGCTACCGATTCGAAGACCGCCGATGACGCGGCGGCCACCCAGGCCCGCGAACTCCACATCATGTTCGGCGGCCCCTAACCCGATCGCGTTCCCGCCGTTCTAAGGACCGTGTTGCGCGCCGGCCTCGACCATGTCGGGCGTGATCACATCGATCTTCGCATGCGCCGGATCGTAGTGCATCCGCGAACGGAAAGCACTCGCGATCACTTCACGGGAAACCATCGTACGACCGCGCACCGTGAACGGCGCATGATCCAGGACGATTCGCCGGCCGTCCAACGTCGCCAGCCGAATGCCCGCGCGCATCCGCAACGTGTCGGTTCCGTGGATGATCTCGATGATGCCGGTCTTGGGATCGTAGTTCGTCTCGGCGCCGAGCGAGTCGCCGATCACGCGAACCGGCACGTAGGCTTCGTGCGCGCGGGTCACCGGCGGGACGTCGGAGATCACCCGCTGACCGTCGATGCGCAACGACGAGGGTCGCGCCAGGTAGGAACCGACCGAGACGAGCAGCGCGACGGCCCCCGTCACGGCGACGATCCGCCAGCTCGGCAGTAGTCCGGGTGCGATCCGAACGTTAGCTCTTGACTTCATGTCGAAACTCCGGATACTGCTCCTCGATCACGCGCTCGATCTCGGCGCGCAGCGCCGAGAGCAGGCGATCTTCCGGAAACGTACCTACCAGTTGTCCCTTGCGATAGATGGCACCCTTGCCCTTGCCCCCGGCTACGCCGACGTCGGCCATCTTCGATTCCCCGGGGCCATTGACAACGCAGCCCATGACGGCGACTTTCACCGGCGCCGTGTACTCCTTGGCGATCGCTTCGACCGAGCGCGCAAGCTCGACGACCTCGATCTCGGCGCGGCCGCACGATGGGCAGGCGGTGATGTCGAAACCCTTCTCGCGGATACCCAGCGCCTTCAAGATGCCCCAACAAACCGGGACTTCTTCAACCGGATCGGCCGCCAGCGAGACGCGCAGCGTATCGCCGATGCCTTCCCACAGGAGAATGCCCAGGCCAATCGAGCTTTTGATCGTGCCCTCACGCGGTAGGCCGGCTTCGGTGATGCCGAGATGCAGCGCGTACGGCGTCCGTCGCTCGGCGAGCCGCTTGTCCATCAAGCGATAGGCGTAGACCGTCGTCGTGACGTCGTGGGCTTTGAGCGAGATGATGATGTCGGTATGACCGAGATCTTCGAGGATCGCGACGTGGCGCAGCGCCGACTCGACCATCGCTTCGGGCGTGTGGCCCAGCTTCTCTTCCAAGTCGCGCGCCAGCGAGCCCATATTGACGCCGATGCGAATCGGCGTGCCGCGCTGTTTGGCGAGTTCGACGACCTCGCGGGTCTTGACGGGGTCGGTAATATTGCCTGGATTGAGCCGCAGCTTGGCGACCCCGGCTTCGATGGCCGCCAGCGCCATGCGATGATCGAAGTGGACGTCGGCGACGATCGGGACGGGCGAGCGCTTGACGATGTGCGGCAACCCGGCGGCGTCCTTGGGATCTTGACAGGTGACGCGCACGATCTCACAACCGGCCATCGCCAAGCCGTAGACCTGTTCGAGCGTCTTGTCGTAGTCGGCGGTATCGGTCGTCGTCATCGACTGAACGGCGACCGGATGATCGCCGCCGATCCAGACGCCCTTGGCGTCGGACTCGCCACTCTTGTTTTTCAGGAAGACGGGCTTTGACTCGCGCCGCAAACGTACCATGTTGAGTTAGAGAACTTCCTTACCAGCGAAGATATTGGCAATGTCATGATACGCCACGAATACCATCAACACCATGAGAAATGCAAACCCGGCGGCGTGGACGTACGCCTCTTTTTCCGGGTCGACCGGCCTACCGCGGAGCAACTCGGCGATGATGAAGATCGCCCGGCCGCCGTCGAGCGCCGGAATCGGCAGCAGGTTCAAGATGCCCAGCGCAACCGAGATTGCGGCGGCGAGATGGAGATACGGTCCCCAACCGACGTCTTGGATCTGCGAGGCGGCCCGCTCCATCCCGATCACGCCGCTGACGTGCGCGGCATTGGCGACCGGGTGGGTGATCAGTTTGGCCATTCCGACCGCGTTGCCCCACACCAGGTCGACGTACTCGCGCCACGACTCACCGGCTGCGCGCACGACGCCGACGTGCTGATAGACCGGCATCGGCGCGAACCCGATCAGGCCGCGCGGTTTGCCGTCGACCACGACCGACTTCGGAGCGATCCGCAAGCTGCGAACCTCACCTTGGCGCTCGAAGCGAAGCAGCAGCGGGACGCCGGCCGAGCGGTGGATCACTTGCACCATCTGTTCGCCGTCCCGCATCGGGACGCCGTCGATCGACAGGATTCGATCGCCGAACTGCAACCCGGCCTTGACGCCCGGATAGCCGGGCTCGAGAAACCCGACGATCGTGCTCGGTTTTGCTGAGATGACGCCGAACGCCAGCGCCGCGCCGAGGAGGATGAGAAAGGCCAGCACCAAGTTCGCGGCGGGACCGGCCAGCACGATCGCGAGCCGCTGCCACGGTCGCTTGGCTTGGAAGTTATCGGCTTCGGCACCCGCCGCGCGAAAGACGCGCTGCTGCTCGGCCTCGTTGCTCTTGCCGTCCTCGCCCTGCATCGCGCAGTAGCCGCCGATCGGCAACAGGTTGAGCCGGTAGTTCGTGCCCGACCGCGGCGAGGTCCACTTCAGCAGCGTCGGTCCAAAGCCGACGGCGAAATCGTTGACCCGGACGCCGTTGCGGCGCGCCAGCAGAAAGTGGCCGCCCTCGTGGAGCACCACCAGGACCGAGAGCATCACGAGGAAGACGGCAATCTTCGCGACCCCGTCGAGCGCCGGCATGGCGAGCATCAACATCATAAAGCTGTAACGCCTCGAGCCTTCGAAAGGGTTGAGTCATGGCTTGGATCAGTTCGTCGGTCATGCAAGCCAAGCGCAGCCCGCGCGGACTGCCGGCCAAGCCGGTCGGCGGTCCGGACCGCGGCGAGTGAGAGCGCCTCGGCCGGAACCGCGGCGAGCGCGGCCTCGATGACCGGAGCGATCGAGCCAAACCCGATGCGGCCGGCGACGAACGCGTCGACGGCGACCTCGTTGGCGGCCGACAGCACGGCCGGCGCGGTGCCCCCGCGTTGCAGCGCCGCAAAGGCGAGCGGCAAGCACGGAAACCGCGCGGGATCGGGACGCTCGAAGTCGAGCCGAACGCGGCTCGCGTCGGCCGCGGCTCCAAGCGCCGCAAACGGGTCCATGCCGACGTTATCGGGCAGACGATCCGGGTAGGCCAGGGCGTAGCCGATCGGCAGCCGCATATCGGGCGGAGCCAACTGCGCCTTGATGCTGCCGTCGCTGAAGACGACGAAGCCGTGGGCGATCGAGGTCCGGTGGATCAAGACCGCAATCCGATCGCCCGGCACATCGAAGAACCGGCTCGCCTCGATGACTTCAAGACCTTTATTCATCATCGTCGCCGAGTCGATCGTGTTTTTGGTGCCCATGCGCCACGTCGGGTGCTGGAGTGCCTGCTCGACGCTGGCGCGGGCGATCGCCTCGGGCGGCAGCTCCCAAAACGGCCCGCCCGACGCCGTGAGGATCAGTTGCCGGATGCGCTGCGGCGGTTCACCGACCAAACATTGAAACAGCGCACTGTGTTCGCTGTCAACCGGCAACAGGCGAGAACCGCTGCGTCGCGCGGCGGCAAACAGCAACTCGCCCGCTGCCACCACCAACTCTTTGTTGGCGACCGCAATGTCGATGCCCCGATCGACGGCCGCGAAGACGGCATCGAAAGCGACCGCGCCATCAGTCGCCGCGAGCACGATGTCGGCGCCGCTCTGGGCGGCGACCGCGACCAATCCGTCGGCACCGGCGGCCAGTTTCGTACTCGGCGCAAGCCTCGATTGCAGGCGCGGAAGGTCGTCGAACCGCGCGCACGAGACGAGTGGCACGTCAAAATCGCGCGCCTGCTCGCCCAGTTGATCGATTCGAATCCCGGCCGCCAGCGCAACGACGCGGAAGCGGTCGCGGTGACGGGCGACGACCTCAAGCGCCTGCGTTCCAATCGAGCCGGTCGAGCCCAGGATCGCAACGCGGCGCAACTTGCCAGCCATCGTCGCCCCGAATTCGCTTCACGCGCGCGGTTCCCGCTCCAGCCGCAGACCTTAGGCGCTCGCGGGCAAGTAGTGCAGCAGATGCAGCATGCCGTAAAACGCGACGCCGCCGAACATATAGGAATCGAACCGGTCGAGCCAGCCGCCGTGGCCGAACAGCGCGGTACCGGCATCCTTGACCGCGGCATCGCGTTTGAGCGCCGATTCGACGAGGTCGCCCGCCTGCGCTGCAAGCGACGTCACCGCGCCGGCGAGCGCTCCCTGCCACCACGGCGCGTGCACGAACGGGAGTACGGCGGCACCGGCACCGATCGCCGCCACGATCAGCAGTCCGCCGACGGCGCCTTCGACCGTCTTGCGCGGCGAAATCGACGTCAGCGGCGTGCGGCCGATCGACGTTCCGACCAGCATGCAACCGACGTCGGTCATCGCGATCAGCACGATCGCCAGCGCGACCAAGAATGCGCCGCCCTCGTGCACGTTTCGCAAGGTGACAAAATACGACAGCAATTTACCAATGTAGAGCACGCCGAGTAACGTGTAGGCGCTCCGCGCGAAATAGCCGCGCCGCGAACCGAACAACGCAAGCGCCAGCGCCAGCACGATCGTCGCCGCCAATAGGACCGTCTCCCACCGGTGCAGCAGCTCGAATCGCGCCAAGATGATATACAGGGCAACCGCCGGCGCCGCTACCGGGACCACAAGTTCTTGGCCCGTCCGTGCCGTCAGTCGCGCAAACTCTCGCAGCGACGCGAGCGCGATGATCAGCACGACCAGCGTAAACACGTCGGGATACGCGACCGAGCCCAGGCCAATCGCGGCAAACCCAAAGCCGCTGACGATGCGTCGCGGCGTCACCGCGCTGGAGAGACTAGCCGCGCGTAGCCTTCGTAGCCGAGGAACAACTCGAGTTCGAGCTCGGCCTCGCGCACGCGCACGACGCGCAGCGCTCCGATGCCGGCGGCCGCGAATGGTGGCACGAGCATTCGTAAACGCACCGGCCGGCCGGCGATCAGGCGCAAGGCCTCCGTCCACGGCGCAAGGATGAGCCCGTCGCGGACGTCGTCGGCGAGCATCACGGCGCTCTAGACCTCCATGATCTCTTGCTCTTTGCCGGCGACCAGCCCGTCGAGTTCCTTGACGAAGCGATCCGTCAGCTTCTGAATGCGGTCGGTCGCGCGCTTATTTTCGTCCTCGGTGACCTTGTGATCTTTCTGCAGCGTCTTGAGTTCGTCGACGCTTTTGTGGCGGACGTTACGCACCGCGACCTTGCCGTCTTCGGCCTTCTTGCGGATCAGCTTTACGAGATCTTTGCGGCGGTCTTCGGTCAACGGCGGGATCGAAAGCCGAATGTTGGAGCCGTCGACGTTGGGCGTCAGCCCGAGGTCGCTCGTCTCGATCGCCTTGCGAATCGCCCCGATCGTCGAGCGATCGAAGGCCGTGATCAACAGCGACCGCGCGTCGGGCGTGCTGACGGTCGCGACCTGTTTGAGCGGCACCGATGCGCCGTAAGCGTCAACGTGTAAGCGGTCGAGCAGCGCCGGCGAGGCCCGGCCGGTGCGCACCGCAGCGAACTCGGTGCGGGTCGCTTCGAGCGCTTTTTGCATCTTGGATTCAGCCGAGCGGAACGTCTCTTCGATCATCGGTGGATCACCTCGGAGCTTGCCGGGTCGGGTCCGACGTAGGTGCCGATCGGTTCGCCCGTCACGGCGCGGCGGATGTTGCCCGGAACGTTCATATCGAAGACGATAATCGGTAGCGCGTTGTCCATGCACAACGTCAACGCCGTATTGTCCATGACCTCGAGGCCGCGCTGGAGCACGTCGAGGTACGCAAGCCGCGTAAACCGCGTCGCCGCCGGGTCCTTCAACGGGTCGGCCGTGTAGATGCCGTCGACTTTGGTGGCCTTGAGGATGGCGTCCGCCTCGATCTCGACCGCTCGCAATGCCGCGGTCGTATCAGTCGTGAAATACGGGTTACCGGTGCCGGCGCCGAAGATGACGACCCGGCCCTTTTCGAGATGGCGAATCGCCCGGCGGCGAATGTACGGTTCGGCGATCTGCTGCATCTGGATCGCGGTCTGCACCCGCGACGGCACCGCGATTCGTTCGAGCGCATCTTGGAGGGCCAGCGCGTTGATGACGGTCGCGAGCATGCCCATGTAGTCGGCGGTCGCGCGATCCATTCCGCCGGCCTCGTGGGCCTTGCCGCGCCAAATGTTGCCGCCGCCCACGACGATCGCGATCGAGATGCCGCGCTGAGCGACGGCCGCGATCTCCTGCGCCATCGCCGCCGTCGTTGCCGCATCGATCGAACTGCCATTCCCGGCGAACGCCTCGCCCGAGAGCTTGAGGAGGACCCGCCGATACCCGTGCGTCACGCCTAACCCGCGCCGAGGGCGAACTTCGCGAACCGCCGGATCTCGATCTTCTCACCCAGGACGCCGACGACCGCGCCGATCAGTTCGGCAATCGTCTTTTCGTCGTCCTTGATGAACGGCTGGTCGAGCAGCACGTGCTCCTCGAACCATTTGTTGAGCTTGCCTTCGACGATCTTCTCGACGACCGCCGGCGGCTTGCCTTCGGGCACCGTCTTGCTTAGTTCGGCGCGCACGTCCGCGACCGTCGCCGCGGGAACCGCGGACCGGTCAAGATACGTCGGCGACATCGCCGCGATATGCATCGCAACGTCGTGCAACAATTCCGAGAACTTTGCGTTGCGGGCGACGAAGTCGGTCTCGCACCGGATCTCTACGAGCACGCCGATCTTTCCGCCCGAGTGAATGTACGAACCGACGAGGCCTTCGTTGGCCTCGCGCTCGCTCTTCTTAGCAGCCTTGGCCATGCCCTGATCGGCCAAGTTGAGCTTGGCTGCCTCGTAGTCGCCGTTCGCGCGAACCAACGCATTGCGGCAATCGATCATGCCGGCGCCGGTCTCTTCGCGCAACCGGCGCACGTCCTCGGCGGACGGCTTATAGGAAGTACCCGAACTCAAGACGTTCCCTCTCCTGGACTGGCGCGGCCGAGCGCGACGCGGCGCGCGGCGCATCGCACGGCGCGACGTCGCTCGACGATGGGGTAGCGGCTTCGCGCCGCTTAGACGGCTGCCTGCTCGGCGGACGGGGGCGGTGCCGGCGGCTCGGCCTCGGCGACGTAGGCATCGGCGGGGGCCGCCGCCTCGTACACGTCGGCATCGTACGCGCTCTCGGTCTCGGTCCGGCCCTCGATGATCGCGTCGGCGATCTTGCCGACCATCAACTTGACCGCCCGGATCGCGTCGTCGTTGCCCGGCACGAGATAGTCGATCTCGTCAGGGTCGCAGTTCGTGTCGACCACCGCGATGATCGGAATCTTCAGCTTGCGCGCCTCGAGGACCGCGATGCGCTCTTTTTTAGGATCGACGATGAAGACCGCATCGGGCAGCCGGTGCATGTCTTTGATGCCGCCCAAGAACCGTTCGAGGCGGTCCATCTCGTCGGTTAGCCGGCTAACTTCTTTCTTGGGAAGCATATCGAAGGTGCCTTGCGCCTTCATCCCCTCGAGTTCACGCAACCGGGCGATCCGCTTTTGGATCGTCGAAAAGTTCGTCAAGGTGCCGCCGAGCCAGCGCTGGTTCACGAAAAACGTGCCCGCGCGCTCCGACTCTTCCTTGACGACGTCTTGGGCCTGTTTCTTTGTGCCGACGAACAGGATGACTTTGCCGTCGCGCGCCATCTGCCGCACCGCCGCGTAGACCTCACGCATCTTGATCACCGTCTTCTGCAGATCGATGATATAGATGCCGTTGCGCTCCTGGAAGATGTAGGGTTTCATCTTCGGGTTCCAGCGGCGGGTTTGGTGCCCGAAGTGAACGCCGGCTTCGAGCAGCTCGCGCATGGTAATGATCGATGCCATTGAAGGACCTTTCTGGTCTCGCGGACTGCGCCTCCGTGCGCGGCTCCGCCGGGTGAGACCATCGCACCCGGCCTCGTGCCGGGCGAATTGTGCAACCCTCGAAGTATAGCACGAGGGGCAAGACGCGCCGCGGCCCGGCGGCGCTGGACCGCGGGCCGGTGAGCCGCGTCGCTGTGGGGCCGTGCCCCGCTACTGCCGGTCGGTCTTGGGAGGGCGGACGTTCGGTTGGAGGGGTTCCGCCGGGAGCGAACCCGTTTCGGTGTAGGTCGTCGCCGCCTCCGCCGAACTGCGATTGGTCCGTTTGATCTCTTCGTAGATCTCCGACCGATGGACGGTGATCTCGCGGGGCGCTTCGATGCCGATCTTGACTTGGTCACGGTCGATCGCAACGACGACGATTCGGACGTCGTCGCCAATCATGATCGCCTGGTTGATTTTGCGGCTAAGAACCAACATAAGCCCTCCTTGGCGGCTGGCTTGCGGTTGCAGGGCCGCTTCGCTAGGGTAACGACGCCTCCTGTCGCTTGGTTTGGGTAATTGGGGTATGAATCGCATACTGCGGTTCATCGACGAGGACTTGTCGTGCGACTCGCGTCCGCGGGTTGATGACGATCGGCGCGTGCAGGTTAACGCTCGGGCCGGCGCACTCGGGATCGTTCGGCACGACGACGCAGCGCACCGCTGCGTCCTCATCGCGTTCGAGCTCGAGCGTCAGTCGCGCGTAAAACGGCAACTGGAGGCGATAGTCGGGGAAGTACGACCACGGATCGACGACGAACAGCGCGACCGGCGGCTCGCCCTCGCCGCGCAGCAGCGACCAGCCGTCGGCCTGCGGGAGGCGCAACAAGTGAAACCACCGGTGGTTCGCCAGCCCCGGCAGGCCCCATGGAAAAGCGATCGCGTCGGAATCCGCCGAGCAATCCAAGACGAGCTTCATAGTAGCAATATCGACCGGGGCAACCGGTTCCAGGAGTCGTTATGGCGCGAATTGCGCCGCGTGGAGCCGCGCGTAGGCGCCCTGCCGCGCCAGCAGGTCCTCGTGGCGCCCCATCTCGACGACTTGGCCAGCCTCTATGTAGAGGATCTGCGAGGCACGCCGGATCGTCGAGAGCCGGTGCGCGATGATCAACGTCGTTCGGCCCGCCAGCAGCCGATCGAGTGCGGCCTCGATCAGCGCCTCCGAATGGCTGTCGAGGGCGCTGGTCGCTTCGTCGAGGATCAGAATCCGCGGATCGCGCAGGACGGCGCGGGCAATCGCGATCCGCTGGCGCTGGCCGCCGGAGAGCCGGACGCCGCGCTCGCCGACCGGCGTGTCGTAGCCGTGCGGAAGGTCGAGGACGAACTCCTCGGCGTTGGCTTCGCGGGCGGCGCCCTCGACCTCGGCGCGGGTCGCATCGAGCCGGCCGTAGCGAATATTCTCGGCGATCGTCCCGCTGAACAGCAGCGGCTCTTGCGGCACGATCGCGATCGCCGCGCGCAGGCCCGCCAGCGGTAACTGCCCGATGTCGATTCCATCGAGCGTCACTCGCCCCGACTGCGGCACGTAAAAGCGCGGTACGAGGTTGACGATCGTCGTTTTGCCGGCGCCCGACGGCCCGACGAACGCAACCGTCTCGCCGGCGGCGATCGCGGCGTTCAGTTCGTGCAAGACCGGAGCGCCGTCGGCAGCGTACCCGAACGTCACGTTCTCGAACCGAATCGCGCCGTCGATGCGCGCCGGCATGGCGGCCGGCGCCGCAGCATCACGCTCGATCGGGAGGTCGAGCACCTCGAAGACGCGCGACGCCCCGACGATCCCTTTCGAGAGGTCGCCGACGTAGGTTGCAAACCGGTTCATCGGGTTGATCGCGATGACGACGAGCCCCCAGAAGCGGACGACCAGCGCAATCTGCATGTGACCGACCGCGACTTCGTGCGCCGAGAACAACACGATCGCAAGCAGCGCGAGCGTAATGATCATTGCGACGACCGGCGTCTGCGTCAACCCGAACTGCGTGACCTTCATGCTCGCGCCGAAGTAGTTTTCGTTGATGTCCTGGAACCGCGCGGTCTCAAATGCCTCGCGGCCGAATGCCTTGACGATCCGTTCCGACTGCAACACCTCCGACAGCGTCGCCGCCAAGTCGGCGATTCGCTCTTGGGCGCGGCGCGTGCCGGCGGAGATCAGGCGCGTGAAGGTCGCGACCGCGTAGTTGACGGCCGGTCCAAAGACGAACAGGACCAGCGTCAGCCGCCAGTCGGTGACGAACATCGCGACGATCGAGCCGACCAGCGTCACCAGCGTCTGGAACAGTTGCGGAACGGAGATGCTGGCCGCGTCGGTCATAAGCGCGAGGTCGTTGGTAAATCGCGCGAGGAATTCGCCCGGCCGCCAGGCGTCGAACTCGGCCAGCGGCAGATTGAGCGTCCGCGCGAACATTCGCACGCGAAGCGACGCGACCATCCGTTGGCCGCTCCACGCCGTCAGGTAGCTCTGGCCGTACGACGCCGCATTGGCGATCGCATTGGCGGCAAACACGAGCGCGACCACCGTTAGCACCACCGCGGTCGCATCGGCGCTCGGCTGGGTCGCGACCTTGGTCAGGTGCTCGAAGGCAAACGGGTAGACGAGCGAACCGAGCCCGGCGATGATGCCCAGCACCATCGAGAGCGCCAGCCGCGGAACGTACGGATGCGCCTCGCGGAGCAGCCGCCGCAAGACCGCCGAGCGACGGCCGGCCGACAGGCGCGCCGTCACCGACGCGAAACCTTCCGACCGCCGGCCCGGTACGTTTCCACGACCATCATTTCGCCGGAAAGCGTCGTATGGACTGTTTCTTCCACGACAACGTCCCATCGGTTACCCGCTGCAACGATTGTAGCCGGGCTATTTGCGCGACCTGCCGCGACGAGCGTGGGCTCTGCCCAAGCTGTCGACTCGCCGAGCGGCTCGACGCCGCCAACGGCGCTCGTGGCGAATTGCCGGGACAGGTTGCTCGCCGGCGAACCGCGACCCCGGGAAACCCGGCCGCGGCCGGCGGGACCGCGGTTGCCGTCTCGCCCGAGACGCGCGCGCTGACGGCGCTGGGCTATCCGCTTTGGCCACTGGCGGCGCTGGCGCTGCTCGATCCGAAAAAGTCGCGCTATGTCCGGCGCCAAGCGGTGCAGGCGCTCGCGCTCAACTTCGGCGTCTATGGCCTGTGGATCGCGTTGACGGCGATCGCGCAGTTGCCGATTCTGGGCATGAGCGCCTTTCCGTTGCTCGCCCTGCTCGTGCCGGTCGCGTTCGTTGCGAGCGTTGTTTACGGATTCAAGGTCTGGCACGGCGACGACGTCCGCGTGCCGTTGGTTAGCGACTGGTTGGACGAGCACGAGCGCGGTAATCATCCATCGGCGACGGTGTAACCGCGCGGGGCACCTCGCGCCCGTAACGGTTCAAAAATGCGCGGGCCGCGGCCTCGTGGTTCAGGATCGGCGCGGGGTACGCGGATTCGTCGAACAGCGGTAAGTCGAGTTGGTTCGTGCGCGCGGCGGCCGTCGGGTCGAGCACCGCGCGATCCGGAGCTGCGGCGAGTTCGGGGATCCAACGGCGCACGTAGCGCCCGAGCGGGTCGATCGATCGCGCCTGCTTGACCGGGTGAAAGATGCGCGGATAGGCGGCGAGGTCGGCGCCGACGCCCGCGGCCCATTGCCAAGCGCCGGTTGCCAATGCGGGATCGTCCTCGACCAACTCGCGATCCCACGCATCGCGGCCGATCCGCCAATCGACGCCGAGATCGAAGCACAGGAACGAGGCTGCAATTTGGCGCACGCGCGGATGCATCCAACCGGTCGCGCGGAGTTCGCGCATACCCGCGTCGACCAATGGAAAGCCCGTTTCACCGGTCCGCCACCGCTCGAGTTGCGGATGCGTCCGTGCGAACGCGAATTGCCGCATCTTCGCCTGTAACGGGCGGTCACGGCGCTCTTCGAAAAACCAGGCCAACTGCAGGAAGAAATCGCGTCGAGCCAGTGCGCGCGCGAAGCTGCGCAGCGCAAGTCGCTCCTCGGTCAACAAGAACGGATCGCGCGCGCGATCGTCGAGCCGCGCAAGCACGGTGCGCGCCGAGACCGTACCGAACGAGAGCGCCGGCCCGAGCCGCGACGTTCCGTCGACGCTTGGCACGAGCCGCGACCCGGTGTACTGAACGGCCGGCCCGGCGATGAATCGTTCCAACTGCGCGAGCGCCGCGGCCTCTGATGCGTCCAGCGATCGCTCGGCCGCGCCGAACTCGGCCGGCTCCGGCAACGGTTCGCTCAAACCATCGTGCCGGTGAAATATAATCGCCGGTTGCGCGATCGGCGCCCGCGGAGCCGCTTCCCAGGCGGCGAGATAGGCCACGAACGAGCGATAGCCGCGCCCGTCGGCGTCCCGGCGGCGGGCGGCCGACTCGTCGGGAGCGACCGCCGGTGCGTCGTGGACGACGACAACGCGAACGCCGCGTTCTTCGAGCGATGCCGCAAGCCGTTCGCGGAGCGCGGCGGTCGGCGCGTCGTAGGCGGCCGACCAGACGACGGCTTCGGGCGCAAGCTCGCGCACGAGCCGTCGAACCGTTGCGACCAGCGGTCCGCGGCGGACGATTAGCCGAGTGCCGGCCCGTTCGAACGACTCGGCGAGCGCGGCAAGCGCGCCGCAGAAGAACGCCCCGCGGCGCGGCGAGCGAACGAATCGCTCGTGCGAAGCGGGATCGAGGATGAACGCCGGCACGACCGAACCGCTGCGCGACGCGGCCTGCAATCCCGCGTGATCGCCGATCCGCAGATCGCGCGTGAAGAGGTGGATCGCGCCGCAGCGCACCGCGTCGACGCCGGTTAGAGCGTCTTTACGTAGGCCGCGACGTCGGCTACGTCTTGTTCGTTGAGCGGCGAAGGATAGAGCTTGGGCATCGGCGCGAGCGGATCTTTAATCCATTTGATCAGCGCGGCGTCGGTGCGCGCCATCTTCGGATCGCTCAACGTGCCGTGCAGGTTCGGACCGACTCCGCCCTGTGCGTTGGCGCCATGGCAACCGGCACAGTTGGTCAAGAAGATCGCTTTGCCCTTAACCGCGTCGCCGGCTTTCGCCGGTGCCGGCGTAGCCGAGCCCGAGCTTTTCATCCCGGTCGACGCGAGATCGGTGATCGGTCCGGTCGTCGCCGACGCCGGCGGCGCCGCAGCCCCGGATGTGCTCGACTTCGACTTCGCACACCCGCTCACGATCATTCCGACGACCGCGCACGCTACCAGAAATCCGCCAATGCGTTTCACGAAAAACTCCTTCGGGCTCGATGGGCGGTCCTTCGCGCGGATCGCGCACCGTTCCCCGGTCGGCCGCCGAGCAGGCGTTTTAGCGATCGTCAAGATCGGCCAGCTTGGGGTGTTAGGTCGTCGGCCGATTCGGGTAAAGAGATGATATAACTTGGAGGCATTTCATGAACACATTCAACTCCGGCGACGACGAACGCGAGATCCGTACTGAGCGACCGCTCGTTGGGAACCAAAGCGAGCGGATTCTCTCAGCCGACGAAGTCGAACTGGATGAGCGCCGCCGCACGGTGATCACCGAAAAAGGCGAAGTCGACGCGCACCGCGGCGATGGGCTCGTGCACGAAAATCTCGGCCAACCGGACCCAAATCCAAGCGCCCCCGACGGCGTAATCTCGAAAACCCCAATCTAGCGGAAACACGGCACGCACTAGCCGCACGGATGCGGCTGTTTGCGTGCGCGCACGATGCGCCTTAAACGTGGGTTCATCATTTAGCCACCGATCTCCGAGAAGGCACGCATCGCGCTCGCTTGTTCGCCGAGTTTGAGGTGGTGACGTTCGGGCTTTATCAGCATGCCGCCACGCAAAATCGACGCGATCTGCTCGCGCGTGGCGCCACCGCGTAGCGGCGTGCGCAAATCGATCTCGTAATCGCCGAACAAGCATAACCGTAACCGTCCGTCGGCCGACAGGCGGACGCGGTTACAACGCTCGCAATAGTCGTGCGACAACGGACTGATCACGCCGACGGCACCCGGCGCGCCGTCGAACGCGAAGTAGCGCGCCGGTCCGTTTCCGCCGGGGCCGGCGACCGGGCGCAGTTCGCCGACCGCCGCAACCCGGTCGAGAATCTCGTCGGACGAGACGTAGGCGTCGCGCTGCAGCGCGAGGTTATCCTCGACCGGCATCACTTCGATGAATCGAACGAACACCTCGCGCGTGCGAGTCAGCCCGGCGAAGTCGGCGATCTCGTCGTCGTTCTGTCCCCGCATGACGACGCAGTTCAATTTGATCGGCGCCAATCCGGCGGCGATCGCCGCATCGATGCCGGCGAGAACTCGGTCGAGCCCGGGCCGGCGCGCGATTGCAAAAAAACGGTCCTCGCGCAACGTATCGAGCGAGATGTTCGCGCGCTTGAGGCCCGCGGCGACGAGGTCACCGACTTGCTCTGGCAACAGCAGTCCATTGGTCGAAAGCGCAATGTCCTCGATGCCGGGAACTGCCGCCAACCGGCGTACCAGCGAGGCGAGGTCGCGCCGAACCAGTGGCTCGCCGCCGGTGATTCGCAGGCTGCGAACGCCGACCGAAGCCGCCGCCTCAACCAGCGCGACGATCTCTTCGAACGTCAGTATCTCGGCCTTGGGAATCCAGGGTAGGCCGGCCTCCGGCATGCAATAGACGCAACGCAGGTTGCAGCGATCCGTCACCGATATCCGCAGGTACGTGATCGGACGGTTGAACTGGTCGGCCAGCGGCGGCGCCGCGCCGATGAGGTCGATCGTCTCCAAGGCCACCTTCCGGGTTTCGGGCCGGCCGCGGGTCGTTCCGCTACGGTCTCCGGGGTCTTGAGATCAGCTCTCGGCGAAGACGCTGTCCGCGACCGGGACGTTCAGCTTGTAGTTCGACAGAACGTTGGTGACGTCGGCTTTATACGCCGGTAGGTCGACGTGACCGACCTGTTTATCGACCAGATAGTTCCCATCGATCGTCTTGAAGCTCTGCTGGAAGCTGATCGAGCCGCCATCCTTGTAGGTCCAGATATAGGAAGCGATCGTTGCGTTCGCGTCGTCGACTTTGACGTCGAGGCGCTCAACGCGACCGTTTTTAATCGGAACCAACCGAAACGTCGTCAGCCCACCGCTATCACCGAGCGTGGTTATCGTATATATCTTCGGCCAATTCATCGGTGCCGGAATCCGCGGGTAAACTTTCTTGAACTGGCTGGCGAGCGCCGGAACGGTATCGAAGACCGCCGCTTCTTGATCGGGCGCCTTATAGTAGACATTGCCGTCGAGCGATGGGCTGATGAACGGAAACGTCTTGAGCGCGATCTCGGCGTGGAGGTCGGCCTTGTAGCTGCGCAGGCCGGTGTTGAGTTGCGTCATCCGTTTGAGCAGAGCGCTTGCTTCCGACGGCAAATTCGCCGGCACCTTGGCAGTTGCGGTTGCTGTTTGATCGGTCGCCGCCGAAGCGGCCGAGCCAAGAGCGAGCACCGCGCCGATCGCGGCCAAGGCAAAGACATCGGTCAGTTTTGAACGTCTGATCACAGATCGATCCTCCGGCAGTTTGAACGCCTTTACGCCGGCGGGGGTTCCAGCGCGGCCGCGATCTCGGCCCGAACCTTCGGGTCGCGGTCGGCCATATCGGCCGCTCGCCGCAGCGCGGCCAGCGCTTTCGGCGAACCGATTCGGCCGAGCGCCCACGCGGCGTGGCCGCGGACCAGCGGATGCGGGTCGGCGGCGAGCGCGCGCTCGAGCGGATCAACGGCCAAGGGATCGCCCGTGTTTCCGAGGGCGACGGCCGCGTTTCGACGGAGAACGGCGCCGCCGCGCCAACCCATCGCGGTGGACCGGTAGCGCCGCTTGAACTCAGCCGAGCGCAGTTCGAGCAAGCCAACGAGGTCGGGGAACGCGGCCGACGACGCCGGGTTCGCGAACGCCGGATGCGGCGCGATCGCCGCATTCCGCGTCGGCGGGCACACCGCTTGGCAGAGATCGCAGCCCCAGACCCACGTCCCCATCAGGGGCCGCAGCGTCCGTGGGATCGCATCCGTGCGCTGCGTGAGGTCGGATATGCACCGCGTCGCATCGATCGTGTAGTCGCCGCGCAGCGCCCCGGTCGGGCAGACGTCGACGCAGCGCGTGCAACTACCGCACTCCTTGCGCAGCGGGGGATCGACCGGCAGCGCAGCGCTCGTGACGACCTCGCCGAGAAAGATATAGGACCCGAGGTTCGGCGCGATGACGTTGGTGTGCTTGCCGATCCAGCCGAGGCCGGCCCGCGCGGCGAACGCGCGCTCGGCAAGCGGCGCGGTGTCGCAGACGATTCGCGACCGTGCGGGCGGCGCCGCGTCGTCTAGCACGGTCACGATCCGTTCGCAGATGCGGCGCACGACGGCGTGGTAGTCGCCCGACCACGCATAGTTCGAGACCCGCCCGACGAGCGGCCGATCGACCGGCGGTGGCGGGGCGGCATACGGAACCGCGATGCACACGACCGCGCGGGCCGATCCGAATAACGCCTGCGGGGCAGCGGCGCGGGCCGCATACGCGCGGTCGTACGGCCAGGTTGCGAGGTCGCCGCGCTCGACCGCGTGGTCGAAGCGATCGGCAACGATTGCATCGGCGACCGCATCGCAGATTCGCACCGAACCCGCGCCCGCATCGCGTGCGGTTTGCACGACGCGGGCTTTGAGGTCGTCGAGGCGGCCGTCAGCAGCCGAGCGCGTAGCCGTCGGCCCGCGGATCGCAAGCGCCGTGGAGCACGCGCTGCGCGCGATCGATGCGGATCGCGACCGCGCTGCCGGCGGCATCCCACGGACCGATGCGCTCGACGGGCTGCCCGCGGGCCGCGAGCGCCGCGAGTAGCTCGGGCGCGAACCGCGACTCCATGATCAGCGCGTCGCACAGTCCGTACGGCGTCGTCGACTCCGTATCGCGCCCCAAGTGGCGCCAGCGCGGCGCTTCGACGGCTTCGGCAACGTTCATTCCGAAGTCGACGATGCCCGTCATGATCTGCAGATTCGTCTGCACTTGCGAATCGGCGCCGGGCGTGCCGAAGACCAACTCCAACTCGCCGTCACGCATCGCCATCACCGGGTTCATCGTGTGACGCACGCGTTTACCAGGTGCGAGCACATTCGGATGCGACGGATCGAGCCGAAAATAGGTCATCCGGTTATTCAACAGAATGCCGGTTCCGTCGGCGACGAAGCCCGAGCCCCAAAATGACTGCAGGCTCTGCAATTGACAAACCGCGTTGCCCGCCCGATCGACGACGGCGAAACACGTCGTCTGTCCCGCCGCCTCGGCGAATCTCCGCGGTTCACCCGCGCCGACCCGTGGCGCCGCCCGGTCGGATCGAATTTCGGTGACCCGCTGCGCTGCATACGCCTTCGACAGCAACTCGGTAAGCGGAACCTCGCAGAAGTCGGGGTCGGCGACGAACCGTTCGCGATCGGCAAACGCCAGCCGCTTCGCCTCGACCAGCGTATGTACGGCGTCGGCCGAACCCCACCCCCACGCCGCCAGATCGAAGTGCTCGATCAGATTCAACTCTTGCAGCAACACGTGACCACTCGAATTCGGCGGCGC
>JBOHTW010000314.1:0-3188 GCA_050733835.1 Vulcanimicrobiaceae bacterium
GGGACGACCTCGTGTTCACCCACATCTCGGCGCGCGTGCCCGGCCCCGAACATCATTTTCTCATCAATCCGTACGGTCTGTTGTTCGAAGAGATCACCGCTTCGAATCTCGTCAAGATCGATCTCGATGGCGCGAAGGTCGCCGATTCGCCGTACGACGTCAATCCAGCCGGCTTTACCATTCACAGCGCAATCCACGCGGCCCGCCCCGATGCCCAGTGTGTACTGCATCTGCACACGATCAGCGGCGTTGCGGTGGCGGCGCAGCGCGGCGGCTTGTTGGCGATCTCACAGCAGTCGACGGTCGTGCTGACGAGTCTGGCGTATCACGATTACGAGGGCCTTGCGCTCAACGACGCCGAGAAGCCGCGCCTAGTCGCCGATCTCGGCGATAAGAATATGTTGATCCTGCGCAATCACGGGCTGCTGACCTGTGCCGAGACGATCGCCGATGCGTTCCTCTTCATGTACACGCTCGAGCGCGCGTGCGAGATTCAAGTGCAGGCGCAAGCCGGCGGCGCCGAGTTGGTAACGATCGACGATCGGATTCTCGCGGGCATGAAAGCGCAGGTCAAAGCCGTGACTCGTGGCGCCGGCGGCACGCTTTCGTGGCCGGCGATCCTGCGCAGACTCGACCGAATCGACCCGTCGTATCGCGAGTGAGTCTGCCGGTCCGGCCGCAGGATCGCAAAGGGTATGGTACAAAAATAGTACAATAAAAGAGCATGTTTGCCGCTCTTCCCGAGCCAGATCGGCGCATCCTCGCCGGGGCTCCACTCAACATCGTGGTCTTCCAAATCGAATTTGCCTCGGTCACCCCGTGGGCGCCCAACAGTGGCCTCAAGTGGCGCGCGGCGCTCAAGGAGCGCGCCTTCGAAGGCAAGCTTCTGGGCGTGCAGCAGAAGCAAATCTCGATACAAATGGCTGGTGGCCAACCACAGGGTGAAACGTCAGTTCGTGCCGGCCATCAGCTCTTGTGGAGTGAGGGCCAGTCAGCCGCTATTTACGAGACGGCAATGATCTTGGAATCCCGGCAATACACGTCATGGGGAGACTACCGCCAGAACTTGCAGCGCTTTATCGATGCTGCGCGCGAAGTTCGGGATCCCCAAGTGCTGCAATCAACTACTTTGCGATATGTCAACGCGTTGAGCCATGACGACGCGCTTTCAGCGGAATTCTGGACCGATAAAGTGAACCCCGCTTTCCTCGGACCTTTCGTGAGCGACGCGTTACGGCCGTATCTGCAAAAAGGGCTCTATCTTCTATCGTTTCACGATGTCGCCGATCTCGGAGTTGAACTCCGAATCGGCATACAACCGGACGCAGTGCGGCCAGGCCGCGTCGCATATGTCTTTGACATGGAATTTGTTAGGCAAGAACAAGAAGAGTTTAATGTCTCGACCGTTCTCGAAGCCGCTGATCGCATGAACACGGCCGCTTTACAACTCTTCCAACAGGTGGTTAATGAAGACTACCGAGCGTACCTCGCAAAATGATCGTTAACGCAACGCTGACGGCTCCCACTGACTATCTAGCAGACGCAACGCGCACGTATCTGGAGGCACTCGAAGAATCGCGTGTGAGGTTCGCTTTTGCCGACAGTGCTTTCAGTGTATTGCAGCGCGAGATTCAACGAACGAGTGATCCAGGAGCGCGACAGCTTGCGCTTAGAGAACTCACAATGGCGTCCACGTCAACCACGCAAATCGTAACACATGCTACGAAACACTCGGACTATATTTCGGAACTGGTTGACGCTCCCGGCCCCGCCATGGGTTGGCAAACATTTAAAGCAAGTCATGTGTTCTTTGCACACGCGAATGAAGATGCTTCGATGCGAGTTCACATCGAACGGATTATCGCCACGCCGACATCAGGATTAACGTCGGAGATATACTGGCGTCGCATACGCGACGAGCTGCAGGCGTATTTCAACGTAAACCTGCACGATCTGCAATCGCTCGTCGGTATTGCCTATCCAACGCTTGTGAACCTGGGTAAGCGCAAGCCGCATCCCAGTACATCGCGTGCAGTCTTGCAGCTCCATACGCTCGCATCGCATGCTCTTCGTTCGCGCGGCGACGGTCCAGGTAGGGAATGGCTCGCGTCCGTTGGCCGGCGGACGTTAGAAAGAGGGGGGATCGAGGCATTCAGGACAGCGAGCATCGACGAGCCGGTACAGGTCGCGGCCATCGGCGGGATCAGGTTTAAAGAGGAGCCACCAGTGGGTCCCGCAGCCGTTCCGGAGGAGACCCGATTTCGAGGAGACCGCTTCTAGCGTTTCACGAATGCTACATAAGGATACACTACAATTCTCTCCGGAGATCATTGCGGCATCGAAGCGGTTTCGGCAAGGCGACATTCTTCATAGTGCCTTGTTCACGTATTCCGCACGGTTTGATCACGGCGTCACCGAACTTACGCGCCAGCTTGGTAGGGACGCTATGATCGGTGGCGTGCGCGCGGAAATGGCGGTTGCCATTGTCACATCGCAGACCTGCGACTTGCAGGAGGAGAAGCGCATTTCGATTCGTCCTTTCGTAACGGTAGCGCGCGTTTTTAATGCCACGACGGAATTCGACAAATCGTATCTCGGACACATACAACGTCATCGCGTTGGCGACATCATTCCCCTAACGGCTCCCGCGTTTCAGCGCGAGGGGGAACTGTGGGTCGCCGATTTGCGTTGGGAGGCGTGCTTGGAACGCAGTGTTATGCTCGATAAGCATCCGATTGCCGCTTTCGGCGACGAAGAGGGCTCGTTGAATTTCTCTCGGCGCATTGCAGGCATCCGGGCGCGGGTTGCGATTTCCAAGAACGTGGCAGACCGGATCTTGGAACCGCTGGAGACCGTATTTAGGAGCGGCGCAATTGATCCAGAGGTCGTAGTTGAGGTGCGAATTCTGTGCACGCCTAATACGGTCGATGCACGAACCGTCGAAGTGCACTTATTGATCGCGGACGATGCTGATCAGATGGCGACGCAGGAAACGTTGGACACGTGGTACGTTGAGACAGTCGAGAGGCTCGATGATGCCGTGACACTAGTCAGTGCTGACGTGTACTTCGCCTCGGAATACACCCGTTCACGCGAGCGTGGCACCGAGCGTGTGAATTTCGACGACATGACCGCCTCTAGAATCTGATGCACGTGATTGGCCACAACGAGTGGTCTCGGTTCAACGT
>JBOHTW010000315.1:0-3183 GCA_050733835.1 Vulcanimicrobiaceae bacterium
TATCGTCTCGGACGCGGGATTCCTGTATTGGGATTGCTACTCGGATGTGACGCGGTCCCCAGATGTTCCGCCGAGCTTCAGGAGATGCTGCGTCGCGGTCAAACCGGAAGTTGTCAATAGCTTTGAGACCATTTGCCTTGCTCGATTTAGTGAATCTCAGGCCGCCGGCTTGGCTTCAGCCGGTGCTGCTGGTCGGTTGATGTACGAGGCGGTTGGGAGCTGCGGAACCTTGGGTTTGCCGCGAACGAACCGGTGCGGATGCGCGGCGTAGGCTGCGTCCAGGACGAGTTGTCGTTGAGCCAGGCGCTCTTGCGCGCGCCCGAGGTGGACGTCGATCGGGGTGAGGAGTGCAAGCGCGCTGTGTCGGTGCTCGGTGTGTTGAGTGGCGCAAGGGGATTTCACCCTTGCGCTCTCCCAGAACCGTACGTGAAGCTCTCACTTCATACGGCTCCTATCATCCAGTCGCGGAAGGCAGCAACGCCCAATGCGCAAACAGTCTTGGATGCCGGACCTTGAGCCGGACGACCCAAGCTCGTGCACGCTTCGGGCAGCGCGACAGATCTTTGAACTTCCTCATCGCCCATCTTACTAGGGCATCGTCGAGGTGCTCAAAGAGCCGGTATAGCGCCGAACGGTAGAACGCGCCGTAATAGTTAATCCAGCCGCGAACGGCCGGATTAACTGTGCGAGCGATCTCCTCGATTGACAGGTCACTCCGTCGCGAAAGGAGCCAGCTTCTCATCTCTTGTCGAATCGCTAACGCTGCTTTAGGGCTCACGGCTGGAGTGAAACCGACGAATACGCCCTTACTCCTCTTGTCTTTCACCAACCGCGGGCGAAACATAAACCCGAGAAAGGTGAAATGCACCTTGGGGTACGGAGCTTTTCGTCGTCCATCCTTGCAGTACGCAATGAGCGTTTTCTGGGGATGGAGTTCCAAGTCGCAGGCCATGAAGCGCTTTGCGATGCTTTCCTTCAAGAGTATAGCTTGCTTTTCGGTACGAAGGTGACATATCACATCATCCGCATATCGTTCGAACCGAATGCCGGGATGCTCCCGGTTCATCCATAGATCGAACGCGTAATGCAGGAAGAGATTCGCCAAGATCGGGCTTATCACACCACCTTGCGGCGTGCCTCGTGTTCGCTCGATCAAGGTCCCATCGTTCAGTTGCGTGGGTGCTCTTAACCACCGTTGGATGTATAGGAGCACCCAAGGGCACGTCGTGTGGTGCTTTACTGCGCGCATCAGACGCTCCTGATCGATTGTCTCGAAAAAGGCTTTAATGTCGAGGTCTAGCACCCAGTCGTATTCCCAGCAGCGCCTACGAGCAACGCCGACGGCCTCTTTCGCCGATTTTCCAAGTCGATACCCGTAAGAATCCGCATGGAACTGCGGTTCGAGGATCGGCTGGAGAATCTGCGTAACCACCATCTGCGCGATGCGGTCCGCAACCGTCGGTATACCGAGCGGCCGCGTTCCCCCGTTGGCTTTAGGAATCTCAACCAGACGTACTGCAGGCGGAAAGTAGCAGCCCGAAGCCAAGCGATTCCAGAGCTTATAGAGATTCCGTTCAAGGTTCTCCTCAAAGTCTGCGATCGATTGACCATCGATGCCCGCTGCTCCCCGGTTTGCCTTCACTCGTTTGTACGCATTCCAAACGTCGCGCTTGGAAATGCCGAATGACTTCGCACTCTCCTTGAGGTTCATCCCATCGCTGGTTGACCTCAATGGTGTGCTGGATGACGCGACCCCTTCGCTCAAGCTCGCTTTCACGAGCCGTCACCGCTACTACAGGTCGCTCCGCCCCTGTGCCGTGCCTCGGTACTCTCCGCCTCGTGAGGTCCGCTCACTTGGCCTTCTCCCTTACACATCACGGCGACAGGTTCTCAAGTTCCGCACAAGAGCCTGATGCGCGCTCACGTCGCCTATATACCGGATGCCACGCAGCCAAGACATAGGTTAACGCTGCGCTTGTCCCAGAAATGGTACACGTTCCTGGTTTTGACATCATCTTGATTCGATTTCGATACGTCGTCGGCGATTCGCTTTCGCTCGTCTTCACACATCTCACCTGACACGTTACTGTCGCGCCTTTTCCTCCGACGCTCACCACGCAGACTCTTTACCTGCGCGGCTCGGAGGCGGTTTGGTATCAGTTCCTATCAACCGACACCGAGGGGCCCGCCCTCATCTCTTACGCAGCACGGATGCTTATCATAAGCTCCCTTCTTGACACACTGTACCAGTCGAAGAACTCGCGGCAGAACGCGCGAGCTTCGGCAAGGTTAGCGAAGGTGGCCGGAAACGCGGGCTGATACTTCGTTGTCTTGAAGAACGACTCGACGTGCGGGTTGTCGTTGGAAACGTGCGGTCGCGAATGGCTCTTGGTTACTCCCAAATCTGCGAGCAGGAACGCGACCGGTTTGGAGGTCATCGAGCTCCCGCGATCCGCGTGGACGGTGAGCTTCGAGGGATCGAGCCGTTCCTTGCGAATCGTTTCTTCGAGCAGCAACCGCGCGAGAGCGGAACTTTCGCGATCGGCGACCATCCAGCCCACGATGTAGCGGCTGAAGATGTCGATGACGGCATAGAGGTAGAAGTACGTCCACTTCTGCGGTCCGTGCAGCTTGGTGATGTCCCAGGCGAAGACCTGACCAGGGCCCGTGGCGCAAAGTTCCGGCTTGGCGTGAGGCGGTCTCGTCGCTTGATCCCGCCGTTCGCCGACTTCGCCGACGCTGCGCAGCACGCGATACATCGTGGAAATCGAGCAGGGGTAAGCTCCTTCGTCCAAGAGCGTCGAATAGATATACGGGACGCTGCGGTCAATGAAACGCTGCTGATGGACGGCATCGAGGACAGCCTGCCGCTCGCCGGCGCCCAGCGCAAGCGAAGATGCACGCCGCTGCGCTTTGGCGGCCAGCCGACTCCGGCAGCGTCGCTGCTGCCGCGAGCAGTTCGCCGCGGCAGCCACCGGCTCGCTCTGCACCTGGAGCGTGATCGCATGCTCGTTCGAGTCGTCCGAGCTCTGCAAACCCGCCTGCGCAACGGTCGGCCGGTGGCGTGCGAAGCTCGCCCGCGGATAGCCCAAGCGCGCGCAGGACGAACGCTCGTTGAGGACGACCTTCATGTCGATGACCGCTTGTTCCACGGCGGCAGTTCCAAGTTGTCCGCACTCTCGC
>JBOHTW010000316.1:0-11532 GCA_050733835.1 Vulcanimicrobiaceae bacterium
CGACGCGACGACGTATGAGAGCCAGGCGCGGTTCGAGTTCGAAGCGGCCCGCGGCGATCTCGACTCGTTGGCGACGTGGCGTCCCGGACTGCGGCCGCAACTGCCCGGCCTGCTTGCCGGCGTGCGCCAAAGCGTATTTGCGTTCGCGGGGCCGATCAATCACGACGTAATCCGCGCGGAAAATCCGCGGTTCGCCCGCTCGACGTTCTCGCGCGCGAGTGCGCGCGTGCGCGAAAGCGTGGCCGGTGCCGAGCGTAACGTCACCGCGTTGCTTCGCTCCGACCTCGAGACGCGCGCAACCCGGATCACCCAAACGATCGCCCTGATCGCGATCGCAACCTTTGCCGCGATCGCGCTGGCCGTCTACCTGCTCCGTGCGCTGACCCTCGTGTTCGTTCGGCGCGAGCGCCACGCGCTGACGGTCGCGGCCGCCGAAACCGAACGTTCGCGGCTCGCGTTCGAACACGATCGGGCAGTCGACGCGATGGCGTCGCCCGAGGCCCGCTTCCGCGCGATCTTCAACGGATCGACCGTCGGGATGGCGATCATCGATCTCGACGGCTGCACGTTGGAACAAAACGAGGCGCTCAGCCGCACGTTCGGTCGATTCGACGTTCGAACGCTCGGCTACGACGAACGCGAACTGCATGCCGTGTTGAGCGGCCGGTGCGAACGCATCGTCTGCGAGGTCGCCGTCGGCAATGGGCGCGCGGATCGGCGCTGGTTGAGCGCGAACCTTTCGCTGGTTCGCGACGACGACCAACGCGCGCGGTTCGCAATGGCGATCTTCCAAGACGTGACCGAGCGCCGGCGCATGGACGAACGCCTCCAGTTCGAGGCGCGGCACGATGCGCTAACCGGCTTGGCAAATCGCGCCGCGTTCGTCGCCGCACTCGATGAAATGCTCGCGTCGCCGGCCGGCGAGCGCGGCGCGGTCCTGTTCCTCGACCTCGACAAATTCAAGCTGATCAACGACGTCGCCGGACATCACGCCGGCGATCGCGTCATCCAGCGCGCCGCCCACCGCATGCGGTCGGCCGTTCGCGCGAGCGATTTGGTCGCGCGGCTCGGCGGCGATGAGTTCGCAATTCTCATCCGGAACATTCACGATCGGACGCACCTCACGCGGCGCGTCCGCACCTTGTCGCAGGCGATCGGACAACCGATTCGGTTCGACGGCCGCGAACTGTTCGTCGGCGCAACGATCGGCGTTCTGGTCGCTACCGAAGAATACACGACGGTCGAAGCGGTCCTGCGGGACGCTGACGCCGCGATGTACCACGCGCGCACCGTCGATCAGCGATTCGCGTTTTACGACGACTCGATGCGTGCTCAAGTCGCGCGCAAGGCCGACCTTATGCCGCAACTGCGCGCCGCCGTGCAGCGCGAGGACTTCACGTTGGCGTTCCAGCCGATCGTCGACCTTTTCGAAGGCAAGATCGTGGCATTCGAGGCGTTGTTGCGGTGGCAGCACCCGCGGCTGGGGATGATCTCGCCGGCGGAGTTCGTGCCGATCGCCGAAGAACTGGGCCTGATGGTTCCGCTCGGCCGACTCGTCTTTCGCGAGGCGTGCGCCGCACTGGCGCGGTTGCGGACGGCCGATGCCCGCTGGCAAGATCTGCGGATGAACGTGAACGTGTCGGCGCGCGAACTCGTCTCGGCGGACTACGTCGACTATTTGGTCGAGACGGTCGGTGCCAACGATCTCGACCCGTCGAGCTTCCTGCTCGAGATAACCGAGAGCGTCTTGCTCGAACGCGGCGAACGGGTCGGTTCGGCGTTCGAGCGTCTCAAGGAACTCGGCTTCGGCATCGGCATCGACGATTTTGGTACGGGGTATTCATCGCTTTCGTACCTGCAGCGATTCGCATTCGACGAACTGAAGATCGATCGATCGTTCGTCGCCAGTCGAACCGGCGGCGTTGCGAGCGCCGCTATCGTGGCGGCGGTACTCTCGCTCGGCCGGTCGGTCGGCGTCCGGGTCGTTGCCGAAGGCGTCGAGACCGCCGAGCAGGCTCAAACGCTCGCCGCGATGGGCTGCACGGCGGCCCAAGGGCATTGGTTCGGCGTTCCGCGAAGCTTCGCTGAGATCCAAGCAGCCTATGGACGGAAATGGAGCCTAGCGAGTTGAAGAATCGCGATGCCCTCGAGTACAATCCGAGGTAGCGCGCCTTTAGCTCAATGGTAGAGCATCGGACTTTTAATCCGCTGGTTCTGGGTTCGAGTCCCAGAGGGCGCATCGTCGGTCGCGCACCGCTAGCTCAATGGTAGAGCAGTTGACTCTTAATCAATTGGTTCGGGGTTCGAGTCCCTGGCGGTGCATTTTTTTCCAAGGAGGCGCGTGGTCCAGTCCGAAAGTTCGCGGCGGCCATCGGGCGAGTGGCGGAACTGGCAGACGCGCTGGATTTAGGTTCCAGTGGGGCGACCCATCAGAGTTCGAGTCTCTGCTCGCCCAAGCCGCCGCCGGTCCTCATCCCGCCCTCAAGCCCTCGCCTCAGACCGCCGGATTAGCCCTGGGCCAGGGCAATCCGGCGAGCGGGCCCAAAGCGTGGAGAGCGCGGGGAGTCCCGCGCAGGGGGTTTGGGGGACGTTGTCCCCCATTTAAGCGGAAGTAGCTCAGTGGTAGAGCATCGCCTTGCCAAGGCGAGGGTCGCGAGTTCGAATCTCGTCTTCCGCTCCAGCATCGCTCGGCGGTTAGCGTCGATCAAAGGAGCATCCGACCGCGTGAGCGCCACCACCCTCAAACGCTTGGACCCAACCTCCGTCGAGCTGGAGATTGCGATCTCCGCCGACGAGTTCGCGCGCGCGGAAGCGCGGGCGTACAAGCAGCTCGCCCGCAGCGCGCGCGTTCCGGGCTTCCGGCCCGGCAAGGCGCCGCGAAGCATCTTCGAGGCCCAGTACGGCCACGGCATCGTCCACGAACGGGCGCTCGAGCAAGTCGTGCCGGAAGCCTACTCCCAAGCCGTCCGCGAGCACGCGTTGGATCCCGTCGACCGGCCGCAGATGGAGGTCCTCCCGGTCGCCGACGAAGCCGAGGGCGTCCGCTTGCGCGCGACGGTCGCCGTCCGGCCGGAGATCGCGCTTGGGAACTACAAGGGGATCGAGATAGCCGAGCTGACGCTCCCCGTTGGCGACGACGACGTCGAGCGCACCCTCGAGGGGCTGCGGCGCGAGGCGGCGTCGCTGGTTCCGGTCGACCGGGGGGTCGAGTTCGGCGACGTGCCGACGATCGATTTTGACGGCACGATTGACGGCATTGCGTTCGACGGCGGCAAAGGTGAAAATCAGCCGACCGAGATCGTCGAGGACCACTTCATTCCGGGCTTCGCCCAGGGCATCGTCGGCATGGCGGCCGGTGAGAGCAAATCGGTCGAAGCCCAGTTCCCCGAGGACTACGCTAAGTCCGAACTTGCCGGGAAGAAAGCCGTCTTCGCGGTCACCGTCCACGACGTGAAGACGCCGGAGTTGCCGCCGCTAGACGATGAGTTCGCGGCCCGCTTCCGCCCCGATTCGACCGTTGCCGACCTGCGCGCCGACGTCCGCGCCCGGCTTGAAGTGACGGCGAAAAACCGCGCGCGCCGCACGATGAGCACGGCGCTGATGGAGCGGTTGCTGGCCGCGCACGACGTGCCGTTGCCGCCGGTGTTGGTCGACCGCGAGACCGACTCGATCTTGCAAGAAGCCAAGGCCGATGCGGCCCGCCACGAACTCGAGTGGGCGGCGTATCTCGAGAGCGCCGGCAAGACTGCCGACGAGGTTCAAGCCGAATTCCGGCTCGAGGCCGAGCGGCGAGTCAAATCGACTCTGCTGCTCGAAGCGATTGCCAAGGCCGAAAAAATTGACGCCACGCCGCAGGATCTCGACGCCGAGCTTGCGACCCTGGCGCGGCAATACGGACAGCCCAAAGAGCGAATCCTGGAACTCGTGCAACCGAATCTCGGAGCGCTCGTCGACGGCATCGTGCGGAGCAAGACGATCGAGTTCTTGCTCGATGCGGCCATCGCAACGCCGGTAGCCCCGGCAACCGCGGAGCCCTCGGCGTAGTCTCTCAAGATAGCCGATACAGTAGTGAGAACAACCCGGAAGTAAGGAGTCCTCGATGGGTCACCTCGTCCCGATGGTCGTCGAGCAGAGCGCGCGCGGTGAACGCGCGTACGACATCTATTCGCGTCTGCTCAAAGACCGGATCATCTTTGTGGGCGGGCCGATCGACGACCACCTGGCCAACCTCGTCATGGCCCAGCTGCTTTTCCTCGAACGGGAAGACGCCGACAAAGACATCGATATGTACGTCAATAGCCCGGGCGGTAGCGTTTCGGCGGGCCTGGCGATCTACGACACGATGCAGTTGATCAAGCCGGACGTGGCGACGATCTGCTCGGGCATGGCCGCCTCAATGGCTTCGATTCTGTTGACCGGCGGCGCCCAGGGGAAACGCTACGCGCTCCCGTTTGCGAAGATCCTGATCCATCAGCCCTGGGTCTCCCAGGTCGGCGGCCAGGCGACCGACATCGAAATTCATGCGCGTGACCTGATTGCGACCCGCCGGGCGCTCGCGGGAATCTACGAGCAAACCACCCACAAACCGGTCGATCAGATCCTCAAGGACATTGAGCGCGACTTCTATATGACCGCCCAGGAGGCAAAGGATTACGGCATCGTCGATCACATCTTCTCCAAAGAGATGCGGACCGGTCAGAGTGCGCTCACCTAACGAGCGAGGGGAAGAAGTGACCATGTCGAAGGCGCCCGCCTAAGTGTTCCGCTTCGGAGACGAGAAGGGTCAGCTCAAGTGCAGCTTCTGCGGCAAATCGCAGGAGCAGGTGCGTAAATTGATCGCGGGCCCGGGCGTCTACATCTGCGATGAATGTATCGAGCTTTGCAACGAGATCATCGAGGAAGAGCTCTACAAGAACGTCGACGAGAACGTTCGGCTTCGAAACATTCCCAAACCAAAAGAGATCAACAACATCCTGAACCAGTACGTCATCGGTCAGGAGCGCGCCAAAAAGTCGCTGGCGGTCGCCGTTTACAATCATTACAAGCGGATCAATGCCGGCGGCACGGCCGACGAGGTCGAGCTGCAGAAGTCGAACATCCTGCTGGTCGGGCCGACCGGTAGCGGGAAGACCTACTTGGCGCAGACGCTTGCCAAGATTTTAGACGTGCCGCTTGCGATGGCCGACGCGACCTCGCTGACCGAGGCCGGCTACGTCGGCGAAGACGTTGAAAACATTCTTCTAAAGTTGATTCAAGCGGCTGACTACGACGTCAAGCGCGCGGAAAAGGGCATTGTCTACATCGACGAGATCGACAAGATCGCGCGTAAGAGCGAGAATCCGTCGATCACGCGCGACGTCTCGGGCGAGGGCGTGCAGCAGGCGTTGCTCAAGATTCTCGAGGGCACGACGGCCAACGTTCCGCCGCAGGGTGGGCGCAAGCATCCGCACCAAGAGTTCATTCAGATCGACACGACCAACGTGTTGTTCATCTGCGGCGGCGCGTTCGATGGCCTCGAGAAGATCATCGAGTCGCGGGTCGCGAGCAACGCGCTCGGGTTTCGGTCGATCCCAGAGTCCCGCCGCGAACAAAAATTTGGCCGGTTGCTGCAGCAACTGATGCCCGAGGACTTGCTGAAGTTCGGCCTGATCCCCGAGTTCATCGGCAGGCTGCCGATCGTCGTGACGCTCGACGCGCTCGACGAGCTTGCGCTGCGCCGCATCTTGGTCGAGCCACGCAACGCGCTGGTTCGGCAGTTTCAAAAGATTTTACACATGGACGGCGTCGACCTGACGTTCACCAAAGAAGCGCTGGTCGCGATCGCCGTCAAAGCCCAGGGCCGCAAGACCGGCGCGCGCGGCCTGCGCTCGATTCTCGAAGAAGTGATGCTCGACGTGATGTACGACTTGCCGTCGCTGACCGGCGTGAAGAAGTGCGTGATCAACAAAGAAGTGATCGAGAAGAAAGAGCCGCCGACGCTCATTTACCAGGAGCGCCAGAAGGATCTGCCGGCCTAGCAGCGCGGTGGGTTCAGCGTGAAAGAAATTTGCACGCCGAGCGATCCGAATCGAAGCGCCGTGACAACCGGGCCAGACCGGAAGATTCTCGGCGACCGATCTAGCAGCGAGCTGCGGCTCCCCGTCCTATAATAAGGGCGAATCGCACATAGCGGCGATCGGGAGAATACAATGTGGAAGAACCTAGCGATTTTTGTCCGGCGGCTCACGGACCAGCGCGACGTTCCGAACCTTTCGAGCGAGACGGCGATCAGCGACCAGCTCGAGCGCTGGATCGAGCGTAACGTGCGCCCGCGCTAGGGTTGCAGACAGGGGTGAACGGCGTCGCGCTTGGTGTGCCGCTCGCGCAGGCGGTCGGCGATCCGTTCGTCGCGCCGGCGACGCCCTTGCCCGGCCACTCGGCCGGCGGGGACATCACGGTCGTCTCGGTTTTGGTGGTCGTGATGATCGCACTGGCGGTTGGCGTACTCGTCTTGTTGGGATGGCGCCTAGGACTCTTTCGAACCGAAGTCCCCGACGAGCCGCCGGAAAACCACTAGGCCACGACGTCCGGCACGCGGTGCGGCACCGCGAGCGCGCTGGCCACTTGGAAAATTGCTGGTTGCACGCGATCCCTTCTTAGACGAACCAACTTGCGCCCGACTGTGCAAGCGAACGAGGGGAATGCGAGTGGCTGTATCCCCGGCTCATCCATCGAGCGTTCTTCCGGCGACAACCTCCGGCGGTAAGAAGCCCAGCATTGCTCCCAAGGGTCGCCCGGCGCACGCAGGTGACCACGCTCCGCCGGCACCGGCGGGCGGCCGGATTACCAATCGGCGACGGACTTCTATACACGATTCCCGAATCTGCGAGAATTCCAAGACACGCTCGCTAGGTCGGCGCGTGACAGCGGCGGAGCATAGGCGGCGCGGCCATTCGCGCGCCGCGAGGACTCGGGCTAAGGCGCGAGTCGGGCTTGGGGAAGTACTCCGAGCGGCCCACACTCGCTTAGGCGGCGACGTCCGGTTCGCGGTGCGGCATCGCGAGCGCCAACACGCCGGCGACGATCAGGCAGACGACCAACACCCACAGCGCACCCGTGAAACTGCCGGTCGCCGACTTTACCGCGCCGGCAATGTACGGGCCGAAGAACCCACCTAGATTGCCGACCGAGTTGATCAGCGCGATTCCGCCGGCGGCGGCCGTTCCGGTCAAGAATGCGGGCGCGAACGTCCAGAACGGTCCGAGACCAGAGTATATTCCGACCGCCGCGATGCACAGCGCGATCATCGCGCCAACCGGCGAATGGAGATAGATCGAGAGCAGTAAGCCGGCCGCGCCGACGAATGCGCAGCCGGCTACGTGCCAGCGCCGTTCGCGGCGCGCGTCGGAACTGCGGGCGACGATCACCATCGCGATCGCCGCGAACACGAATGGGATCGCGGACAGTAGTGAGACCCCCGTGTTTCCCAAACCAGAAAAGCCCTTGATGATCGTCGGAAGCCAAATCGCAAACGCATAGAGACCGATGACGAAGCCGAAATAGATCAGCGCCAACAACCAGACGCGGCCGTTCATCAGCGCCGGCAGCAACTCGATCGGTTCGCGGGCCCGGGTCGCATCGCGCTCGGCAGCCAAGTGGCTGGTTAACCACGCGCGCTCTTCCGACGTCAACCATTGTGCCTGCTCGGGTTTGTCCGTCAGGTAGAAGAGGACGACGATTCCGAGTACGATCGACGGGATGCCCTCGATCAAGAACAGCCATTGCCAACCGTGCAGTCCGCCGACGCCCTCGAGCCGGAGCAGCGCGCCCGAGATCGGATTGCCGATGACGCCGGCGATGGCGACCGCGGTCAGGAACCCGGCGACGGAGCGGGCGCGCTCGCGGGCCGGGAACCAGTAGGTCAAGTAAAGGATCATCCCGGCGAAGAATCCGGCCTCGGCGACGCCGAGCAGGAACCGGAAGATGAGGAAGATCGTCGGGCTGTTCGTGAACATCGTTAGTGACGAGATGATGCCCCAGGTGATCATGATGCGCGCGATCCATATCCGCGCGCCGACCTTGTCCAAGACCAAATTGCTCGGTATCTCGAACAGAAAGTAGCCGAGGAAGAAGATTCCGGCGCCCAGACCAAACGCCGATGCGCTGAGGCCGAGGTCTTGGCGCATCGTCAGGCCGGCGATCCCAATGTTCACGCGGTCGAGAAAGTTCGCGACGTATAGGATGAACATGAACGGGATGAGCCTCCCGGTGACCTTGGCTAGAGTCGTGCGGGCGAGGGTCTGGTCCATATAAACCTCCGGTCCGGTCGGTTGGTCGAGTCCCTTCGCGAGTACGGCAGGCAGTGCCTCTGTCTTCGTTAAGGCCGAAACGGTTGAGGCAGTGGCCACCATCACCCCCGCTCACACCGGCGCGACGGTCGTTAGGAGATCAACGAAAATATTGTTCGGTTCCGTACTTGATTGTGGAGGCCCGTTTCCACGCTTGGTTAGCAATGCGGTGTACGCTACCGCCTTGAGGGGTCGAGTCGCGGCAGGCGGCACCCCTTTGGCCGTGAAGCCGGCGCTATGACGCACGAGGTCGCAAACCAGCCGCCGCCGCTGGTCGAATACGACGTGTTCAGTACCGACGAGGCGCTGGCGAGCGGAGTCGCGCGGTTCGACGGCGGTTGGGCACGGGGCGCTCTACGGGAATTGGGCCGGTTCGCGGGTTCCGAGCAGGTGATCCGCTGGGGATTCGAAGCCAACGCGTACGAACCGGTTCTGCGCACCCACGACCGGTTCGGAAACCGCATCGACGAGGTCGACTTTCATCCGTCCTGGCACCGCCTGATGGAGGCGGCAGTCTCGCGCGGCCTGCACGCGGCGCCGTGGCGCGCGCCCAAACCCGGTGCTCACGTTGCTCGCGTCGCCGGGTTCTTCGTTTGGTCGCAAGTCGAAGCGGGTCATGGGTGCCCGATCTCGATGACGCATGCCGCCATTCCGGCGCTGCGCTTGCAGTCCGACGTCGCCGCGGTCTGGGAGCCGCAGCTGACGTCGCTCGTCTACGATCCGGGGTTGCGCCGGCTGCGGTCAAAACGTGGTGCGCTGTGCGGGATGGCGATGACCGAGAAGCAAGGCGGGTCCGACGTCCGGACCAACACGACGCGGGCCGAGCCGCTCACCGCCGGCGGTCCCGGCCGCGAATACGCGCTGACCGGACACAAGTGGTTTTGTTCGGCACCGATGTGCGACGCGTTTGTGGTGCTCGCGCAAGCGCCCGAGGGGCTTGCATGTTTTTTGTTGCCGCGTATCCTCCCCGATGGCACGCGCAATACGATCCATATCCAACGCTTGAAACAAAAGCTCGGCAACCGATCCAACGCGTCGAGCGAGATCGAGTTCGAGCGCGCACAGGCGTGGCTGATCGGCGAACCGGGTCGCGGCCTCCAGACGATTCTCGAAATGGTCAATTACACGCGGCTGGATTGCGTCGCGGGTAGCGCCGCGCTTATGCGACAGGCGGTTGCGCAGGCAACCCACCATGCGGCCCATCGGTCCGCGTTCGGCAAACCGCTAATCGATCAACCCCTCATGGGCAACGTCCTCGCCGATCTCGCGATCGAGAGCGAGGCGGCGACTTGGCTGACGCTTCGACTGGCCGCCGCCTGCGACCGCGCGGATTTCGACCCGCGCGAGGCGGCGCTCAAACGCATCGGAACGGCGATCGGAAAGTTTTGGGTATGCAAGCGCGCCCCGGCGCTGGTCGCCGAAGCGCTCGAGTGTCACGGCGGCAACGGCTACGTCGAAGAGTCGATCTTGCCGCGGCTCTATCGCGAAAGCCCGCTAAACTCGATTTGGGAGGGGTCGGGAAACGTGATTGCACTCGACGTCCTCCGGGCGTTGCGAAGGGAGCCCGGCGCGCTGGCTGCGTTCGTCGACGAAGTCACGCCCTCGAGCGGCGCGAATCGCCATTTCGACGCAGCGTTCGCAGGACTGCAACGCGAACTAACCGACCGCGCTGCGATCGAGAGTCGCGCGCGCCGAATCGTGGAGCGGCTGGCCCTCGTGCTGCAGGCCGCATTGCTGCTGCAGTATGCGCCGACGGCGATCGCCGACGCCTTTTGCACGAGCCGGCTTGGTGGCGATTGGGGCCGGACGTTCGGCACGTTGCCGCCGGGAATCGCGTGCGAGACGATTCTCAAACGGGCTCAGCCGGTAATGGAAAGCTCAAACCGCGAGTAACTGCTCGGTCGCGCCGGTGTAGCGGCTGACGAACTGTTGCAGGATCTGGCCGGTCGCGCCCCAGACGTGCATCGCGGCATAGTCGAATTGCCAGGTTCGAATCAGACCGTTCCCGACCGGCTCGTCACCTTCGTGAACGGCATTCGGGGCAAAGACCGCCGTCACCGGAACCTCGAAGACTTCGGCGATCTCCGACGCGTCTGGCTGGAGCGTGTATGGGGGGTCAAGCAAAGCGACGAACGGCGTGATGCGCACGTTTCGTGCGAAGACTTCGGTATCGTCGAGCCGCCCGATGACACGAAGCCGGTCGCGCGCGATCCCAAGCTCTTCTTCGCACTCGCGCAGCGCCGTCGTCATGCGGTCGTCGCCGTCGCCGGCATCGACGAGACCGCCCGGGAAGGCGACTTGGCCGGGATTGCGGCGCAGGTGGTCGGCGCGCCGAACGAAGATGATCGTCGGTTCGCGGTGACGAGCGATTGGAATCACGACGGCGGCTTGCATCACCAAACCTGGTTCGCGGTCGAGGTCGACGCTCCATCGTGCGCGAAATCGAGACCCATGCGCGGTCTCAAGCGTTCAACGGTCGCTGCGATCTTGGTCGCAGTCGCGGCAGTAGTGGCGATTACCGGGTTCGCCGTAGCACACTATGCCGGGCAACGTAACCTTGCGTACGATTTCACACTCACCAATTCGGCCGGTAAGCCGTACGCGCTGACCGACGCTCGTGGCCGCGCGGTCGCGCTATTCTTTGGTTTTACGCATTGCACCGACGTTTGCCCCGAGACCCTTGCGAAGTTGGTCCGCGCGCGGGCGAATCTCGGACCGCGAGCCGGCGACGCGCGGATCGTGTTCGTCACCGTCGACCCCAAGCGCGATTCCCCGGAGGCGATGGCAAGCTACGTCTCGCGGTTTGGCAACGGGATCGTCGGGTTGACCGGCAGCCCGGCGCAGTTGGCGCCGGTCTATCGGGCCTATCACGTGTGGTTTCAAATCGTCCCGAACCCAAAGCAGCCGGCCGACTACGACGTAAGCCACAGCTCGGGCATCTACTTCATCGGACCGGACGGACGGCTGCGGGCGCTGGGCGATTGGACGGATTCGGTCGGCCAGCTCACCCACGACTTTGCGAACCTGATCGGATGAACCGCGCGCCGCTCAAGCTGCTCGTCGCGGTCGCGCTCGCCGGCAGTGCGCTGCTGCTCGCCGCGCCGGCGGCGCAGGCCGGCCCGCGCGTGCCGATTCACGGCACCGTGCTCGGCGCGGACCGCGACTACGCCGTGATCCGTAACGATCCCGTGCCCGCAATGCTGCC
>JBOHTW010000317.1:0-2392 GCA_050733835.1 Vulcanimicrobiaceae bacterium
ATCGCGGGCCGGCCGACCCGATCGACCTGCTGGAAGACAGCCGATGGCGCGCCGTTGAGCAAACGATCGTTGCTGCACGCAGCCAAGCTGGTTAGCGTGAGCATCAGGGCGGCGCCGTAAAATAACGTACGTTGCATCTGCGTTAGCTCCCCGACGTTGTGCTGGTCGTCGCCCAGTAGGCAACCTTCGGGCCCGTGCCGGCGGACAGGAGCATCGATTTTGGCAGCTCTACGACAATCGAGAGCACGTTCGTCGTCGCGAACGCGTCGCTTCCGGGGTTGTTGAAGCCCTGCGGGCAGCTCCCGTTGCCGGCGGTCGGCAGGCAACTCGCCGCGCTCGATCCGGCTTTGCGATTCGGAAAAATCTGATAGAACTGGTTGAGGTCGAAGAACGATGGGTCCGCGCGCACGCCGGCAATGACCGTCATCCCGCTCGTCGTCGTGAACGCCTTATTGATGAAGCCGAACCCAGTTTGCGCGACCAGCGTGTTGGTCGTTCCCGTTTCGTTCGGCGCCGCCGGTCCGTAGACGAAGATGCCTTGCGTCCCATTGCCCGCAGCCGATACGGAGAATTGAATGACGAGATTCGGCGTCGGGCCGGTGCCGACGGGTTCGCTACCGTTGGCGAACTTCGTGTCGAACTTCATCTGGTAGAGCACGCCTTGATCGAAAAACGCTTTGGCGGCGCCGCCGGCCGGGATCAGCGGATGAACGTTCATCACGACCACGACATTGTTCGGGTTGTTCGGGCTTGGAAACAGATAGGCGTCGGTGATGTCGGTGGCCGGCCGGGCGATCGTCGCGGGCGTGCTCTGCAAGGTCGTCGCGCCTCGAACGGGCCGATGCGACCCAAGAACGAGGCCCACGACCAAAGCAAGCAGCGCGGCCGCTGCGCCCAGAGTGCGTGCGAATCTCATGGCATGGCCTCTACGCCCGACGGCGCCGGAAAGCCTCGCGCGGCTAGAGCGTGGCGAGCTGTTTGCGCGCGTCGTCGGCGAAGAACGGGTGGAAGCTGGGGTTGAGTCGCAGCGCCGTGCTGAACTCGCGCTTGGCCGACGCGCGGTCGCCGAAATGGAGCGCGATCACCCCGGCGTGATAGCGGAGCAGCGCGTCGGGCGTGTCCCAGCGCAGCGCTTTGGCGCTGGCCGTCCGAGCGATATCCCACTTCCCGTCCATCGCGGCCGTCCACGCGATCGTATCTTCGGTATATATGTCGTCGCGCAGTTTGAGTTCGCGGAGCGCAATCCGGTACGCGTCGTGCGGGTGCAGATGATGGTCGGCGTAGTACATCGCAATCAGTCGATCGGCGACGTGCTGCGTGTTCCCGATCTTCTCGATCGTCCCGATCAGGTCGTTGGTCTGCGCGGCGGCGGATTCGTCGCCGAGCGCGCGGTCGGCGTCGACCTCGTAGCCCAACGTCTCGGGCAGCGGGATGATCTCAGCCGCTCGTTTGGCGGCGGCCAGCGAAGATTTCCAATCCTTGCTTGCCCACTCGAATTTCGCGAGTTGGTTCCACGCGAGTTGATCGTTTGGGAACATCGCTATCGCTTGATGTTCGTCGGCAATCGCGGTTTTCAGGTCGCCGGCTTCAAACGCGAGTTGGCCTTCGCGGAAATGAAACCACGCGCGCGTCGCCGCCGGCGTTTCGGCGATCGTATCGATCGTCGTCTGGGCGCGCGCGACGAGCGTGCGCGCCTTTGCGAGATGGTTGGTCAACTCGTCGTAGCGCGCCCACTCGGTGTCGAGCCCGACGTTCTCTCGCGGCGATTTTGGGATCGCCGCGAGAATGCGCTCGGCCTTGGCATAATCGCCGACCTCCATGTTAAGCCCGGCCTGGCGCGCGAGCAATCCGGTGTTCGTCGGCTGATATTTGAGGGCATCGTCGACGAATTTCAGCGCCGGATAAAACTGGTGCAAGGTCAACAGCGCCGACGCCATCACGTCGTCGGCCGGAACGTTGGCAATCGGGTCGCGCTTCAGCGAGAGTTGCGCCATATTGCGCGCGCGCAGCACGTCGTCGATGTTGCCTTGCTCGCGATAGCGCATCATATACTGGCCTGCGAGCACCCGCGGGATGAACATGTCGTTTGGATGGTTGAGGTGAACCGCGCTTTCGTAGAACGCGATCTGCTGGTCGCGCAGCTTGTAGTCGGCCTCGACCGGCGCCATCGCTGGCAGCGCCGACGCGCGGACCGTCGCGACTTGCCTGGAAACGAAGAACGGCCATGCGGCAAGCGTCGCGAGGACGCTTGCCGCAATCAGGCCGAGGGCTTTGGGGTTCACGATCCCGCCGCGTCTAGTGCGGAGCCACCAAGTACGGGAACGTCGTGGACGCCTGGACGCCGCCTTGTCCCGACGTGACGTTGTCGGTGACCAGGCAGTTGTTTTCCTTA
>JBOHTW010000318.1:0-1909 GCA_050733835.1 Vulcanimicrobiaceae bacterium
ACTCGTTTGGGTTGGTGTAGCGGCACCGTCACGCGTTGCCAGATCATTCGCCCTCTGGAGTACTCATGAAATTAACTTTTTCGCGCTTCACTATCGCGCTCGCGGCCGCGGCGATGCTCGCCGCCAGCGCCGGCCCATCGTTCGCAGCGATGGGACCGAAGGATCGCTTCAGCAGCGGCCACGCCTACACCGGCGGACCGGATCTGCCGGTGACCCTTTCGATGATCGTCGCCGGCGGCGGACCGTCGGACTTTGACTCAGTCAAACTGGTCGGCGTGCTCGCCGGCGCCAAGACCGCTGCCGAGGTTGCCAAGCTCAAGAAACCATTCGGTGCCGAGAATGTCGGCTCGTTCCTGAAGGTGTTCAACTTCGTCGTTTCCGACTCGCTCGCGAAGGTCACGGCCGCGAAAGTTGCACTGCCGAGCACGCCCAACCCCGATCCCAAGGACGGCAAGGCGCTTTCGGCCGCCCTCTACAAGCTCGGCGTCAATTCGCAGGGCAAGTTCAACGTCGAGTACATGCTCGACGGTCTGGTCTCGCACCCGATCCACGTCGCGGTCATGAATGACATCGACGCAAAGTTCGGCCGCGCCGCCGACGCGAACTACCACGTAGTCCTGACCCAGGCGATGGAAGACCTCAAGGCCGTCTACGGGCTGTAGTCCCTAGCGGGGACCGACAAAGACCTCTGCTGCAACGGGGGATGGGCTCGGCGCCATGGACGGCGCCGAGCCCGTGTTTTTGGGAGCGTGCGGGGCTCGTCCCACGCCGTGCGGAAGCTTCGTCGGGCGCCACGCTGAAGGGGACCCGCATGAATCTTGCCGACCGCATCGTCTACGCCGACGGTCGCTTCTGCCGCTACGACGAAGCCCGCGTCGGCCTGCTGTCGCACGGCTTACAGTACGGTACCGGTTGCTTCGAAGGGGTGCGCGGATTTTGGAACGCCGCCGACCGCGAGCTGTACCTCCTGCACCTCCGCGAGCATTTCGAACGTCATGCGGACTCGGCGCGCGTGCTGATGATCGGCATGCCGCACTCGGTCGACGAGTTAGCCGCAATCGCCGTCGAACTCTGCGCGCGCAACCGGTTCGAAGAGAACGTCTACGTGCGCCCGGTCGCGTTCAAGAATGGCGAAGACATCGGCGTGCGCTTGCAGGGCGTGCCCGATGCCTACGCGATGATCGCGATCCCGTTCTCGAAGTACTTCGACGCCGAAGCCGGGCTCAAGGTTGGAACGAGTTCGTGGCGCCGGATCGACGATACGATCATTCCAGCCCGCGCAAAAGTAACCGGCGCCTACATCAACTCGGCGCTGGCCAAGACCGAGGCCCAACTCAACGGCTTCGACGAAGCGATCATGCTCTCACACGACGGTCACGTCTCGGAAGCGTCGGCGGCAAACCTGTTCATGGTTCGCGATCGGACGTTCATCACACCCGACGCGTCGCAGAATATCCTCGAGGGCATCACCCGCCGCGCGCTGATGACCTTGATCGCCGACGAGTTGCGGCTGCCGGTGGTCGAGCGCACGGTCGACCGGACCGAACTGTACGTCGCCGACGAGCTGTTTCTATGCGGCAGCGGCGCGGGCATCATGCCGGTCATCTCGGTCGACCACCGCCCGGTCGGCGCCGGCACGATGGGTCCGCTGACGCGCCAGCTCGCCGCAATCTACGACCGAATCGTTCGTGGCCGCGAGCCCAAATATCGCTCGTGGTTGACGCCGGCCTACGCCAAGACCGGTGCGGGCGTCGCTTAGAGCCTAGATACCTTCGGGGCTCACCACGGGCGCGGCCGCCGGCACCGCGGCCTGCGCCGGCGCAATCGTTCCGTCGGTCGGCGGCAGCGCCGCGGGCTCGGCGCCAGGGGCGGCATCGGCCGCCGGGACGACCGGGGCGAGCTCATCGGG